>NZ_DASVTX010000403.1:0-2531 GCF_036387355.1 Longimicrobium sp. | reverse complement strand
TGACGGCCCAACGTAGAAGCGCGTTGTGGATAAGTCAAGAAAACACCCTAAGTGAATACCAGAGGCAGGTTTGACCCACCTGTACGCACGGTGGCGCCAGGGGAGTGCCTGCGCATCTGGCAGAGTTCCGAAGCTCCCCCGAACAGATCGGGGTCCCGGCGGGCACGCCTCCCTGAACGTAGATTGGAATGCCGCCGGCATGTGCATCCGCCATCCACGCCACCTGCTACATCCAACCATGCAGCACTCCTGGCAGGCCGAGCGGACCACCTCGCCGGAAGAGGCACTCGCCCGCATCCGGGCCCGCTTCCCGGATCTCGGCGCGCGGTCGGCCCAGCCCATGGGCGAAGGGTGGGACAACACGGCGTTCCTGGTGGACGGCCGGTGGGTGTTCCGCTTTCCCCGCCGCCAGATCGCCGTCCCGCTGCTGGAGCGGGAGGCGCGCGTCCTTCCCCGCCTCGCGTCGCTTCTGCCCCTTCCCATCCCCGCCCCGCGATGGTTCGCCCCCGCCGGGCCGGGCAGCGAATGGCCGTTCGCAGGCTACCCTCTCTTGGACGGAGTGACGGCGGACCGCGCGGCGCTGCCGGACGAGGAACGGATGGCGGTCGCGCCGTCGCTCGGCCGCTTTCTCGCCGCGCTGCACGCGATCCCCGTGGACGGGCTGAACCTGCCGCGCGACGAACTGGCGCGTACGGACTTCGTCCAGCGCCGGCCGCGGCTGGAGGCGCGGTTGAAGGAGGTGGCCGCGGCGGGGGTGATCGACCGTCCGGAGCGGGTCCTGGACCTCTTCCGCGGCGAGCCGGCGGGCCCGCCGCCGCGGCCGGTGCTGGTGCACGGCGATCTGTACTCGCGCCACCTGCTCGTCGCGCCGGACCGGGCGCTGGCGGGGGTCATCGACTGGGGCGACGTGCACGCCGGCGACCCGGGGCTGGACCTGATGGCAGTGTACTCCTTTCTTCCTCCCGCCGCGCGTCCTTTGTTCTTTCGCGTGTACGGGCCGGCGGACGCGCGCACCCTGCGCGTGGCGCGCCTGCGGGCCGCCTACCACACCGTCGTCCTCCTCGGCTTTGCGCACGAGACGGGGGACGAGGCGCTGCTGCGCGAGGCACGGACGGGGCTGCGCAACGTGCTGGCGGAGTGACGCGCCGCACCGGATTGCGCCCGCGGCTGGACGGTTTCTGCCCCCCGGCGGTTGACGGATGGGCGGATCGGGGCTAGATTACTCGTCTTTGTCGCCAAGGCCATCCGGCCGACTTTTCCCGTAAGACGCAGCACCCGAAGGGGTTGACCGATGAAGCCGAGTTACCGTCCGCGCAACCGCAAGCGGATCAACAAGCATGGATTCCGCGCCCGGATGGCCACCAAGGGCGGCCGCGAGGTGCTGAACGCCCGGCGCCGCAAGGGCCGGCACAAGCTGGTGGTCGAAGTACCCGCCAAGTACTGAGC
The DNA here is from genome assembly GCF_036387355.1 of Longimicrobium sp. GTDB lineage: Bacteria > Gemmatimonadota > Gemmatimonadetes > Longimicrobiales > Longimicrobiaceae > Longimicrobium. The sequence continues at coordinate 1,085 of NZ_DASVTX010000403.1, read as the reverse complement.
GGCGCTTCGGGCGCCGCGCTCGACGCATCTTCGCGGTCCATGGACCCGGACGGCGCGGGAGAATCGCAGGGCTTCGGCCTGCCCAGGCACGCGCGGATCACGTCTTCGGATGAGATCCGCGCGCTGTTCAGACGGGGGAAGAGGAGCAAGACGCGCCACCTGGACGCGTTCGTCTCCGCTTCCCCCGTTCCGTTTGCCCGTCTGGGAGTGGTGGTTCCCAAGCACAAGCGCCGCATCGTGGACCGCAACCTGGTCAAGCGGCGCCTGCGCGAGATCGGGCGCGCGGTGCTGGTCCCCGCGCTGCGAAACCGCGGGCTCGCCCTGGACGTAATGCTCCGTGCGCGGCCGGAAACGTATACCGCCTCGTTTGCGCAGCTGCGCGACGAGGTGGCCGCGCTTGCGGAGGAACTATGCTCACGCGCGCGCTGATAGGCGGCATCCGCTTCTACCAGAAGCGGATTTCGCCGTTTACGCCGCCCAGCTGCCGCTTCGTCCCTTCCTGCTCGCACTACGGGCTGGAGGCCATGCAGAAGTACGGCGCCCTGCGCGGCGGATGGCTGCTGGTGCGGCGCCTGGCGCGCTGCCACCCCCTGTGCAAGGGCGGCTTTGATCCCGTTCCGTAGCGGACGGCCGCCCCTCTCACGACCGGTTGACCCCTGATGGACCAGACCCGACGCCTCATTCTGTTCATCGTCATTTCGACGGTGGTCATTCTCGCCTGGAGCAGGCTGTTTCCGCCGCCGGAGCCTCCCGCCCCCACCCGCGCCGATTCCGCCGCGGTGGCCACGCCCGCCGTGGCGGGGGCTGCCGCGCCCCTGACGGCACCCGCACCCGGCCTGCCAGCGCCGGCCAACGCGCCGGACCGCATTGTCCGCGTCACCTCGCCGCTGTACGAGTACCGGTTCAGCACGCGGGGCGCGGCGCTCAACGCCGCCACGCTCACCCGGTACCGCAGCTACGTAAAGAGCGGCGAAGCCGTGCAGCTGGTTCCGCGCAGCGCGCGCGACGTGCTGTCGCGCCGCCTGGCCGTGGGGCGTGACACGTTCGACTTCCGCAACGTGCCGTTCACCGCCAGCGCCGCGTCC
>NZ_DASVTX010000402.1:0-2114 GCF_036387355.1 Longimicrobium sp. | reverse complement strand
ATCCGTTTCTCGCCACTTCCTCCAATGCCGCCGCGCTGAGCGCCCGCTCTGCTCCGCGCGTGCGCCTCCAGCCAGAATGCAAGCTGCATCCCTCCGGCTCCGTGCACCTTCACGTTCGTGCGTCCGCGCGTCGGCCGCGCTGCTGATCGCCCTCGCCGGCTGCGACCTGCGCGATCCCACGGCGCCGCTCCCCGCCGCGCCCCCTTCCACGGGGCCGGCCCGCGACGCAGGATCGCTCGTGCTGGGCAGCTACTCGGCGCCCACGCCGATGGCCAGCCCGGGCACCACCACGACGGATCAGGCGCTGGCCTCCGCGCCCATCCCGCTGGCGCCCTACAGCTACACGCTCCTGCGCATCACGGGAACCATGCAGGTGCAGAAGAACCCCTACATCTTCGGTGTGACGCCCGGAGAGGGGCTGACGTCCTACAGCGCGGTGGAGTCGCGCGGGTCCACCCGCGGGGGCGCCACGCGCGTGTGGATCCGCTGGAACGGACAGGCGTACCCCACCACCGAGGTGGCCGGCTTTCTGGCGGCGGAGGACGGGCGTGACGTGACGGTGCTGGTGCGGACGCAGGGTGCGGCGGGAGACATCTGGGTGGGGCGCACCGGGATGTCGAGCACGCGGATGTACGACGGATTCTGCATGGCCGGGCATCCGTACTGCTCCAAGGACTACCTCGAGCGGCGGGAGTGGTACGCCAGGACCATCGAGGACTTCTGGATCAGCCAGTCGCACACGGTGACCGGCACCCAAATTATCGAGCCGCTGCGCATCGAGGGACCGGCGGCGGTCGCCACGGGTACGCCGGGCACGTTCCGGGCGGCGGCGTTCGAGGGCCTGCGCTTCCGCAACGCGAGTGGAAATCGGGAGGCGTTCCACTGGAACTTCTACCCCGGCGACACCACCGCCACCCCCAACCCGTCGGGGACGCAGACGCTGCCCTGCGGCGACACCATCGCCTGCACCTTCGTCCCGCTGCGGAGCGGCCGCCTGCGCCTGTACACGCACGTGGAAGGCACAAGCGTGGAAGCCCGCGACTTCATCGTGAAGGTGCAGGAGCCGGAACTGCGGCTGGATTGTGGGACGTCAATCGTAGTTCGAGGTACGGGGATCAGATGCAGGGCAGCCGCGTTGCCGGCCAGCCCGCTTTCCGACATACGATGGACCTTCAAGCACAACGGAGCGGTTCTCGCGAGTTACGCCGACTCAGCGCAATGGAGCGGTCGAATCGTAGTCGGAGGGCAGATCAAGGTGGCGGCTACTGTTGGCGGGCGCGCGAGGGCTGATTCGGTGCTCATTGGGGTCACGCCGCGGGCATGGGGCCCACTGTCCGTCAGTGTAGCTGTAGTTGGCCAGAGCAGCCTTCATACTCCGCCCCGGAGTGAGGAAGATTTAGCCAAGACGGACATCGACTGGCCAGTAGACTTCCCCCTCGAGCCTGTTCTGGAAGGGCCGAACAAGGGCTGGTGGTTTCTAACCTCGCCCATAAGCCCCGTGCCCGTCGTGGTTGCGTGGAGTGATTCCTGGAACCCGGGCAGCCCATGGTACAACGCCCAAAACGGGGGTACGCATCCGTCGGGCGGAAAGTGGTGCGATGTAGCTGACATGCCGACGGTGGAGCGCTTGGCGCGCGAGCATGAAGGGCTGCTTACTGGACCGAGTCCGTCCCACATCTCGGTTCTGCAATCCTTTTTTGCCGGCTTCGCGGCGACCAGCGATGCAGACAGCCTGAGTCCTCAAGGAAAGCTCGAGAACTACCATGTGTACGGGCCTGAAACTCCCGACGTACTCGGATTCTTTGATACGGAGGTGCGGCTACGGGCCAAGAATGATCCCAGGCAAGCACACTACGATCCCACGACCGTGTTGAACACCGGGAACCCCGGTCCTGGGCTCGTCCCTTCGGTCATCTGGCCCTGCTACCTTCACTTCTTTTGAAACGAGCGCATATGCCCAGCTTGCAAAGGCTTCTGCCCGGCCTCGTGGGGCTGGTATTCTCTTCTTTCTTGCCGGCTCCGTCAAACCTCGAACAGGATCGCTGTGCAGTGGCGGTGGAGATCGTTGAAACGGGGGACTCACGCGGTTTTACCCCCGCCCTGACCAGCTATCC
>NZ_DASVTX010000401.1:0-6600 GCF_036387355.1 Longimicrobium sp. | reverse complement strand
GCTTCCGATGCACGCCCGGCTGCGCGCCGCGCTCGGACGCTGCGGGTGCGGCGGGAGAGGCTGGCGCGCGCCACGCCGGACCACGGCGGGGCGGACGCTTCGGTCCGGGATTCTTCAGTCGCGCATGAACGCGGTGCCGGGAAGAGCGCGGCGCACGCTCCTTCAGAATGACGGCTCATATAATCTGATGGAAACAGAAAGCGGCCCGCGCCGGGGATGGCGCGGGCCGCATTCTGTTGCTCGATGGACGACAAAACGCCGGACCGGGCACGAAGCCCGATCCGGCGTTTTGATGTATGGAGCTGGCGGGAGTCGAACCCGCGTCCGCCTACAGATCCCCCGCAGCGTCTACGTGCGTATTGCTCTGTTCTGTTCTCCTCGTCCCCTCATCGGCCAGAGCAAAGCCCATCAGGAACCAGCCGTAAAGTTCTCACCCGCGCCGTTACGGCGCCGAACGCGGGCCAGCTCGATTTTAGCGACATCTGACGACCCGCCTCGAGCAGGGCTGATCGGCAAATGGGAGGTAAGGAGCCGTTAAGACTCTACTTACGCAGCCAGGGCGAAGTTATCGTTCGCGGTTACAATTTCCCGGAGGTTTTACGAGTGCTCCGAGCACCTCGGCACGCAGCCACGGCTTCACCATACACGTCGAAACCATGACAGCCCCAAACCCAAGTTTTCAACCGACGTGATCAATCTAGCGGGGTTGGGCGGAGGTGTCAATGCCGTTGGTGCGAAAGGGTTTAGGGGAACAGAAGTGCCCAGGTTCAAGTGCCCGGTGCCCAGGGACGGACGTACACGCAGCGTCTCTCGTCTGAGCGGATGAATCCGCCGCTCGAACCGCGGAAGCCCAACTCCCGGCCGCTGGCGCGTCCAGGATCGAGGCTTCAACCGACCCGCGCGGAGTCTGGGCCGGGGGTCGGGCGGCGCTGTCCACCAGGGTGGACGCGCTTCGACAGGCGTCGTACAGCGAAGGGGACGCAACCCCGGTTTTTCCGAATTGTTCCATGCGCCGGAAATCGCTAAAGCTTACGCAGGTAATCACTTACGATCAGTCGTCGAGACGGGTTGTGGCACAGTGCTCGCGAAGAGGGACCGGCACAAGCGCTCTCCGGACCGCACCGGACGCATCCTCCGTGGATGCCGCGGGACCGGAGAGAGTACGGTGACCAGACATGGGTACGGAACGATGAAGAAGGTTTTGTTTGCGGCGGTGGCGCTGGGTGTGGCGGCGAGTGCGGGGACGGCCGCGGCGCAGTCTCCCATTCCGTTTTCGGTCGGCGGACGCGCGGATTACGTGATCCCGACGGGCGACTTCAAGGACGTGGCGGAGAACGGCGTCAGCTTCGGTGCCTCGGCGTCGGTGGGCGTGGCACGCGGGCTGGGGGTGTACGGCAGCTACGACTACGCCACCTTCGGGAGCACCACCAACGAGGACGCCGACGCGGTGGACAAGGGGTTTTCGGCCGGCATCACGGCCGCCATCCCCACCGGCAGCGCGCGGGTGCGGCCGTACATTGGCGGCGGCGCGGTCTTTCACCAGCTGGAAGTGGACGGCAGCGATCAGGGAATCGACAGCAAGACCGGCTTCGAGCTCGGCGGCGGGCTGGCCTTCGACGTCGCGCCCGGCCTGGTGCTGAGCCCCAGCGTGGGCTACCGGCGCTACGAGGCCAAGCTGCCCGTCGCGCTCGGGCTGGCGGAGTCGAGCCTGAACGTGGAGTACTTCAGCGCCGGCGTGGGCCTGAGCATCGCGTTCTGATCTCACGCATCCACATGTGAAAGCGGGTCCCGGGCGTTCTGCCCGGGACCCGCTTCATTCTATCCGACGAGGGACGGGGGCTGCACACGCGGTCAGCGCGTTCCGGTGCGCACGGTCAGCGACACGAGGGCGCCGTCGGGGCCGGGGATCTGGATGACGCGCTCGTGGCGGAAATGGGCCGGGTAGCCCTTGATGGCCATCGACTCGGTCATCGTCTCCTCGTCGCGCGGCAGGGTGCGCAGCACGTCGTCGCTCATCAGCACCACCAGCTTGGAGCGCGGGCGGGTGATGGAGACGTTGAAACGATTGGGATTCAAAAGGAAGTCCGCCTCGCGCTCGGCGTACTCGCGGTCCGCGACGGCGTAGGAAACGATGATCATCTCCCGCTCGTTGCCCTGCATGCGCTCCACCGTGTCCACCACGGGAAGCTCGCCGCGCGGCCACCCGCCCGCCACCAGTTCGCCCAGGATGGCCGCATTCTGCGCCCGGTGGGGGGAAAGCACGGCCAGCCCGTGCGCGCGGAACGCCTCGGGCGTGTACGCGTCCCCGGTCGCGGGATCGCGCATCGCGGCGCGGGCAAGGCGGGCCAGGCGCGCGGCCAGGCCGGCCTCAAACGGGTTGCGCGCCGTGGCGCGGACCCCGGCGTAGGTGCAGAACACGGCTTCGTCGTCCGGCCGCAGCAGCGCGTCCCACAGCAGCCGGTCCACGGGATCGGACGGCTCGGCCGTGGCGGAAAGCGCGAGGCGCCGGTGCGGGTCCATCGACACGAAGCCGGGATAGAAGAGGCGCGCCGGCCACCGCACCAGGGCGCGGTTCATCCGCCGGCTCTCCCGCAGCGCCAGCCGCCCGAACCGCTCCGCGAAGTGCGTGAACGCCGACCCGAACAGCGTATCTTCCCTGGGATAACGGCCGTACAGGATGGGCGGAAGCTGCCGGTCGTCGCCGCACAGCACCACGCGCCCGCCGGGGCGCAGCGACGACAGGGCGATCAGCGCCTCCGGCACCTTCATCTGGCTCGCTTCGTCGATCACCACCACGTCGAACAGCGGGCGGATGGGGACGCCGGATTTCGCGTCGTCCTCCTCCGCGTCGCCGTTCATCGTCCGCATCTGCTTCCACAGCGACCACACGGTAGAGCCCGCGACCAGCGGCAGGCCGTCCGCATCGGAAGCCGCCAGCGCGCGGGGGAGATGATCGTCGCGGATCACCTCCACCTCCACCCCGGCGAGGTCCTCGTCCGCCTCGCTCCCCCGCCCCGCCAGCTTTACCGCCCGCAGCGGCGAATTCAGCCCGGCGGAGGCCAGTTCGCGCGCCACGCGGGCCAGCACGTTCACCACCGCACGGTGCGTTGCCGCGGTCACCAGAATGCGAAGCGGACGCCCCGCCCCGCGCGCCGCCGCCGCCATCCCGATCAGGATCCAGGCGAGCAGGTACGTCTTTCCCGTCCCTGGCGGCCCCCAGATGACGGAAACGGACTGGCCGAACGCGGCGCGCCAGGCCGCCTCCTGCTCCGCGTTGAGCGCGTAGCCGCGGCGCGCGTGCGCCACGGCCACCGTCTCCCGCCACCCCGCGTCCGCATCCAGCGGCGTCGGACCCGATTCCGGCGCTCGTCCCTCGAGCAGCGTGCGGACGGTGGCGGATTCTCCGTGGCTGCCGGCCAGGGCGCGCAGGCTCTCCACCACGCGGCGCGTGTTGAAGTCCACCGAGGCGCGGTCCAGCACGCAGACGCGGTTCAGGTCCAGCACCGGGCGCCCGTCGTAGCGGTCCGCGGCCAGCTTGTCCCACGGGGTGTCGGGCGCGAGCGCGACGCGAGGCGGCGAGGAGGCCAGGTCGTAGTCGATCAGCTCCACCATCAGCTTGCGGCGCAGCCACGGCTTTACGTCCGTTTCCGCCAGCATGCGGCCGTCGTCGTTCGTCAGCACCAGGGCGAAGTCGCCGGGGCGGAACTTGGCCTCGCGGCAGGCCGGATCGAACTCGAACACGGCGTGCCCGTTCGGCAGGCGCTCCACCAGGTGCAGCCCGGAGATCGATTCAAAGCGGCGCGCGCGGTCCGCCGTGGGGAGGGCGTGCAGGGCGCGGATGGACGCCGCCTGCTCCGCCGCCTCCGCCAGCGTGAACAGCCGAAGCTGCTCCAGCGCGGGATCATCGATGGGCGCGCCGCCCTCGCCGAACGCGCCGGAGTCCATCCGCAGCATGGGATCGCGGCGGCGCAGCGCGTGGTCGCGAATGGCGCGGATCACGGAATCCACCGCGGACAGCTTGCTGGTCACAGCGCGGACGATCTCGTCGCGCACTCGCTCCGGCGCCTCCTCCCGTCCCGCCACCGGGTGCGCACGGCGGCGCCATACGTCGTGGATGCGCTCGAACGCCACCTGGCTGCTGAACGGCCAGCCGTAGTCCGGCCGCGTGCGGTGCACCCACGCTTTTTCCGCCGGCTGCAGCGCGTCCGAGACGGAGGCCAGGTCCCACGCAAAGGGGATGGGAAGCGCGAACAGTTCGCTCACCACGTCCAGCACCACCGTCCCGGGCGGCGGCGCGCCGGAGTCTCCCCCGGGGAACAGGAGGCGCGCGACGCCCGCGATCCCCGGCTGCGTTCCCGCGTCGCCCAGGTGCCGCTGCAGGCAGTCGCGCAGAAGCTCGGCCTCGCCCGCGTCCCACAGGTACACGTGCGCGCCCCGGCTCACACGGCGCGCCCCTGCCTGCGTGTCGCGCGTGGCGGCTTCCGTATCGGCCACGATCTCCGCGGCGCGCACCAGAAAGCGGCCCAGCACCTCACGCTCGCCCGCCTCGCTCCCCTGCGCGGACACGAACACGTCCGTCCGCGGCGGCGCGCCCGCGCGCTCCGCGCGAAGGCCGATGGCGAACACCGCCCCGCTCACCGGGTCCGCCTCCGCGGTGACGATGACCTTTGCCGCCTCGAACGGCGGCATGCGGAAGCTCTGCTTCTCCCCCTCCTTCAGCTTGCCGAAATCCAGCGCCTGCACGCGCTTCTTGAGCACCGACTCCGCGGATTCGAGCGCGTGGCAGCCGGTGTAGACCCCCCTCTTGAACTCCGCCGTCCGCAGCTGGCGCACGGTGCGGATGCCGCGGCCGCGCAGTTCGCGCGCGGCGAGCGGCGTGAGCCCCACCACGCGCGACAGGTGGTCCGTGCGCTCGGCCTCGGCGCGGCAGTGGGCAAAGAAGGCGCACGAGGTGCAGCGCGGACGCAGGTGCCACTCCGCCTCCGCGGCAGACGCGGCGGCCACGCGCGGCAGCTCATCCCGCAGAAACGCCTGCACGTGATGGCGATACGCGGCCAGGGGAAAACGTTTGGGGCCGCGCGAGCCGCGGGTCCACAGCCATCCCCAGCGCGTGTCCACGACGGCGTCGATCCCCTCCGCGCGGCAGATTTCCTCCAGCAGGAGTGCGTAGAACGCGACCTGCGCAAAATGCTGCAGCGCGCCCTCGCGGCTCCACTTGATGTCCGCCACGCCCAGCCGCAGCCGCCCGCGCGCGTCGCGCCCCAGCCGCACCAGGTCCGGCTGCGCGGGCGCGATGCGCACCTCCGCGGGAATGCCGTGGCGTGCACGGAATCCGTCAGGAACGCGCAGTTCCGGCTGCACCAGCCAGCGCGCGCCCCCCGGCTCGCGCAGCGCGCGCACGACGGCGGCATAGGCGAGGCGTTCCGTGCGCCCGTCCGCGCCGCGCTCCGCCACCACGGCGCGCTCGCCGAAGTGCGCGATCAGCCGGTCCATGGCGCGCGCCTCCCACCGGCGTCCGGCGCGCGTGAGCAGCTTCATCCCCGGCCGCTGGCCGATGACGGGGCCGAGCGCGGGGTCGGAGTTGGGCGCGGGAACGTCCGCGCCGCGCAGGCCGCGCGGCACCATCTCCCACCTGAGCTGCCGGTCGCAGTCGAAGCGGAAGTACTGGGCGAGGAGGGTTCCGGTGAGGCGGAGGGACTGCAAGTGCTGAGTGCGTGAGTGCGTGAGTGCGTGAGTGCGTGAGTGCTGGGTGCGTGAGTGCGGAACGGCAGTACGAGAGTACGAGAGTACGAGAGTACGAGAGTACGAAAGTGGGCCGGTCCGCGTGCGCCGGCGTGCTCGGTGTGTTCCGGTGGACGGGAAGGTATACGGCGGGCGCGGGCGGCGGGAGGGCTTGACTCTGCCCGCATGCGGCGCTCGCCCTCCGCGCTTCGGCTCGCGGCGGCGTGTTTCGTCTGGGCCGTGGCGGGAGAGGAATCGCCGGAATGGATCACCGGCGCGGTATACGACCGGTGGCGCGTGGATCAGGCGCGTTCGATTGCCGCCAGCGCGCGGATGTGCTGAATGACCGCGCGGGCAGTTTCGGCGGCGGCGTACCCGCCTTCCAGCACGGAAACCAGGCGGCCCCCGGCGCGCTCATCCGCCCACTCGCGCAGCACGGCGGTGATGGTGTACACCTCATCCGGCTGCACGGCGAGCGGGCCCTGCGCGTCCGCAGCCAGGATGTCGAAGCCGGCGGAGAGCAGGACGAAGTCGACCGGCTTCTGCACGTTCGCCAGCGCCGCGCGGAGCGCATCCGCGAACGCCTCGCCGTCGCTCCCGGGCGCCAGCGCCGCGCCGGGGATCGCGGGATGTTCGTCCGCTGACGGATCAGGGTTGGGGAACGAGCGGGGATGCGCGTGGATGGAGATGAGCTGAACTCCATCGTCTTCCGCCAGCAGGCGGGCAAGCGCGACGGGCGGTCGCGCGCCCCACCCAACGACGAGCACGCGCTCCATCCCGTGCCGCACACGCAGGTCACGCACGGCGATGGCGGCGTGGTTCACCAGCGAAAACTCGCCAGCGGCGTCCGCGCCTGCGCCGCGCCCCGGCGGCCGGGTG
>NZ_DASVTX010000400.1:0-6248 GCF_036387355.1 Longimicrobium sp. | reverse complement strand
GTGCGGAAGGGCGGGCGCCAGCGCGGCCGCCGCCAGCAGGGCCAGGAGAAGGCGGGTGCGTGTCATGACGTGCAAGCTAGGGCCAGCCCCCGGAGCACACAATCCGGTCCGGGCGGCAGCGGATGACGGCCTTCGTTGCGCCTCGCTCCGGGCGAGGAGTCAGCTGTTCCCCGGCGGACCCGCAAGCCGATGAACGGCAATCTCTAACAGAGACACGGAGACACGGAGGAGACGGTTCCCCCGTGTCCATCCCTCCGTCACGCGTCTCCCAGAAAGCGATCGGGATCGTTCACGACTTCGCGCAGCGAGCGGATGACGGCGTCCGCGGCGGCAAGGCGCGACCCGCCGTCCGGCGCCAGGCCGATGCAGCGCATCCCCGCCGCGCGGGCGGCCGCCACACCGGCGGGGGCGTCTTCAATGACCAGGCACGCGGCCGGCTCCACGTCCAGGCGGCGCGCGGCGAGAAGAAAGACGTCGGGCGCGGGCTTGCCCGCGGGCACCTCCTCGCCGGTGGCGCGCACGGCGAACGCATCCGCGATCCCCAGTTCATCCAGCACCTGGTGGATGAAGGACATCGGCGAGCTGGAAGCGACGGCCAGGGGAAGGCCGCGCGCCCGCAGCAGCCGGATGAGGTCCACCGCGCCCTCCATCGCCACGATGCGGCCCGGCGCCGCGTCCGCCATGTCGCGCCACTTGCGCGCGACGATCTCCCCCAGTTCCTCCGCCGCCAGCGGCCGCCCCAGCGCGGCGGGAAAGAAGTCGTGGTCCGCCACCCCCGCGAACCGCGCCGTGATCTCCTCCGCCGTCATCCGCACGCCCCAGTCCTCCAGCAGCCGGGCCTCTACCTCCGCGTGCAGCATCTGCGTGTCGCTGATCACCCCGTCCATGTCAAAGATCACCGCCCGCACCGCCGTCCATCCACCCATTCCGCTCCCCGCCGTTTGGCCGTTCATCCACCGTCGCGAACCGCCGCTCCGCGCAGGCGGCGGGCCGCGAGATCCGCACGGAAAAGCATGCTTCCGCACAAGATGATGCAGGAGCGGCAGATAGCATTGCGGAACTCCGTCGCGGTGGACCTGATCCTGCATGGGGAACCGGGCAAGCGAGGGGTCCGCAGGGCGCGGCCCGCCGGGTACCGAGGGGAGAGAGTTGGACCATGAAAGCGATCGCGGCGGCACTTCTGGCAACGGCGGCTCTGGCGAGCCCGGCGATGGCGGGAGACGTGACCCTGACGGGCTCGCCCGCCAGCATGGTGCGGCAGCACGAGGTGGCGGTGGGGCGCCACTACAGCTTTGCCAAGTCGGCGGAGGACGTGTCGGAGATGGTGGCCAAGGGCTCGCTGGTGCCGGTGGTGTCGGGGCCGGACTTTACCCTTCACAACGTGGGGCAGCCGTTCGCGCGGCCGGAGGTGCTGGAGTTCGTCAAGCGCACGGCGGCCGGCTACCACGCGGGGTGCGGCGAGCCGCTGGTGGTCACCAGCCTGACGCGCCCGCTGGCCAACCAGCCGGGGAACGCGCACAAATTGTCGGTGCACCCGGCGGGGATGGCGGTGGACTTCCGCATCAGCAAGAGCGAGAAGTGCCGCAAGTGGATGGAAACCACCATGCTGGCCATGGAGAGCAAGGGGCTGCTCGACATCACCAAGGAGCGCCATCCCGCGCACTACCACGTGGCCGTGTTCCCGGGACAGTACGCCTCGTTCGCCAAGCGCACGCCGGCCCCGGTGAGCCCCGTGCCCGCCGCGCCCCCGGCCCCGCCCGCCGCCTCCGTGCCCGCCGCCGCCGTGGTGGAGGCCGCGCGCCCCGCGGCGGTTCCGGCCGCCGTTCCGGCCGCGGTGCCCGCCACGCCCGCGCCCGTCCGGCGCACCGCGCCGCCGTCGCGCGGGAACGGACCGGGAGCGGCGCTGTTCATGGGCGCCGGCGCGCTGCTGGTGGCGGCGCTGCTCTGGGCCCTGTTCCGCACCGGCCGCCGCGCCCGCGCCTGACGCGGCCCAGGCCGGGTGGGGAACCGAGCGCGCCCGGCGAGCACAGCCGGGCGCGCTTGCTTGCAGACGGTTGGCACCAGCACCGCCGGGCATTATCCTCAGGAACAGCATTCGCACAGAACCCCGGAGAGGTCCGCCCGCCGGACTCCTTTCGTGACGTGGCGGTGCCCGGGTTGCGCACGCGACCCTGCGCTCCGCCCCGTCTGCGTGTGGTTTCGCGCCCTCCTGGCCTATCTCCCCTTTTCCGCCTGCCGTGAACAGCGTATCCGAAACGGACTGGGATGCCGCGCGCGCCCGCTCGCTCATCGAGCAGTTTCCCGGCGCGGCGGCGGTGTACCAGGGCCCCGAGCACGTGATCGTGGCGGCCAGCGAGGCGTACCGGCGCATGGTGGGCCGGCGCGACCTGATCGGCCTGCGCTTTCGCGACGCCCTGCCCGAGTTGCACGGGCAGGGGTTCACCGACCTGCTGGACGGCGCATTCCGCACCGGCGTGCCCGCCACCGGCAGCGGCGTGCGCGCCGACTGGGACGACGACGGCGACGGGGTGATCGAGCGGCACGACGTGGAGTTCACCTACCAGCCCCTGCGCGACGGGGGCGGCCGGGTGTGGGGCATCGTGGTGCACGTGTCGGACATCACCCGGCAGACCGCGGCGCAGGCGGCGCTGCGGGAGAGCGAGGCCCGCTTTCGCGCCGTGTTCGAGCACGCCGCCACAGGCATCGCGCTCACGGGGATGGACGGCGTTCCGGTGGCCATCAACCCCGGCCTGGAGCGCATGCTGCGCTACTCGCTTGCCGAGCTTCGCGTCACCGGCCTGCACGGCGTGACCGCCCCGGAAGACCGCGAGGTGGACGGCAAGGACGCCCGCCGCCTGCGGGCCGGGGAGCTGGACAGCTATCGCGTGGAAAAGCGGCTGCACCGCAAGGGCGGCTCGGAAGTGTGGGTCGACATGACGGTGTCGCTGGTGCGCGACGCGGAAGGGAGCCCCGCGCTCACGCTGGCGATGATCACCGACATCACCGAGCGCAAGCGGATGGAGGCGCTGGCGCAGGAGCAGGCGCTGGAGCTGGAGCACCAGATCGAGCAGGCGCAGTCGCTGAACGTGGAGCTGGAGGCCGCCACCGAGGAACTGCTGGAGGCCAGCCGCACGGCCGAGGCCGCCCGCGAGCGTGTGGAGTTTCTGGCCCACGCCAGCGAAGTGCTGGCCTCGTCGCTGGATTTTGACGAAACGCTGCGGCGCGTGGCCGACCTGGCCGTGGAGCGGCTGGCGGACTGGTGCGTGGTGGAGCTCAACCACCCCGACGGCCGCCGCCGCACACGCGTGGTGGCGCACCGCGATCCCGAGCGGCTGCAGTGGGCCGAGGAGCTGGACCGCCGGTATCCGGCCGACCTCCAGGCCGAGCGCGGGGCCCCCGCCGTCTTTCGTACCGGGGCACCGGAGCTGTACCCGGCCATCACCGACGACATGCTGGTGGCCGCCGCTCGCGACGAGGAGCACCTGGCCGCGCTCCGGCAGGTGGGGTTCACGGCCGCCATCACCGTGCCCCTCTCCGCCCGGGGAAGTACGCTCGGCACCCTGAGCCTGGTGTCGAGCGAGTCCGGGCGGCGGTACACCCAGGACGACCTCGCCGCGGCCGAAGACCTGGGCCGCCGCGCGGGGTCCGCCATCGACAACGCCGAACTGCTTCGGCGCACCGAGGCCGCGGCCAGCCGCTCGCGGCGCATTCAGTCCTTTGCCGCCGCGCTCAACCAGGCGGCCGACGTGGCCGCGGTGGCGCAGGTGTGCGTGGAGCACGGCGTCGGCGCGCTGGGGGCCGATGCGGGCTCGCTGGCGCTGATGGGAGAAGATGGAAAAAGCTTCCGGATCGTGCACGCCGCCGGCTTTCCCGCCGGGGTGGCGGACCGCTGGGCGTTCTTTCCCCTCACGCCGGGCAGGCCGCTCTCCGACGCGGTGCTGGAGGGCGTTCCGCGCATCCTGGGGACGCGCGAGGCGATGGAGCGCTACCCCGGAACCCATCCGCACATGGTGGACGCCAACACGGCCGCGCTCATGGTGATTCCCCTCATCGCCGGCGGGCGCACGCTGGGCGCGCTCTCGTTCAGCTTCGCGGTGGAGCAGGAGGCGGAGGACGCCGTGCGCACCCTTCTGCTCACCCTGGGCGAGCAGGCGGCGCAGGCGCTGGAGCGCGCGCGGCTGCTGGAAGCGGAGCAGCAGCTCCGCGCCCGGGCGGAGCTGCTGGCGGACGCGGGCGAAGTGCTATCCGCCTCACTGGCGCTGGACGACACCTTTGGCGCGCTGGCCCGGCTGGTGGTTCCCGCCATCGCGGACTGGTGCTTCGTGGAGCTGGCGCGGCCGGACGGCGGGTCCGACGCGGTGGCGGTGCACCACTCCGACCCCGCCAAGGTGGCGTGGGTGCGGGAGGTCATGGCGCGCTACCCGGTGGACCCCTCCGCGCCGTACGGCACCGCGCAGGTCATCCGCAGCGGACAGCCGGAGCTGGCGCCGGAGATTCCGGTGGAGATGTACCCCGCCGTGGCGCAGGACGAGGAGCACCTGCGCGCGTTGGAGGCCACCGGCTTCCGCTCCTACCTGTCCCTTCCGCTGCTCACGCGCGACGGGGTAATCGGGGTGCTTACGCTGGTGCAGGCGGAGTCCGACCGGCGCTTCAGCGAGGCCGACATTCCGTTTGGCGAAGACCTGGCACGGCGCGCGGCGGTGGCCATCGACAACGCGCGGCTGTACGAGGCGGAGCGGCGGGCGCGCGCCGCGGCGGAGCAGGCCAACCAGGCCAAGAGCGACTTTCTTTCCGCCATGAGCCACGAGCTGCGCACCCCGCTGAACGCCATCGGCGGGTACACGGAGCTTCTGGAGATGGAGATCCGCGGGCCGGTCACCGTGGCGCAGCGGCAGGACCTGGAGCGCATCCGCCGGGCGCAGCAGCACCTGCTGGGGCTCATCAGCGACCTGCTGAACTTTGCGCAGATCGAGGCCGGGCGCATTGAGTACCGCATCGGCCCCGTTCCCGTGCAGCCGCTTCTGACCGAGCTGGAGCCGCTCATCCAGCCGCAGATGGAGGCCAAGGGGCTCGCCTACCTGCGCCCGGAGGGGGAGGAGGCGACCGTGGCGCGCGGCGACGCGGAGCGCATCCGGCAGATCCTGGTGAACCTGCTGGCCAACGCCGTCAAGTTCACGGACGCGGGTTCGGTGACGCTCAGCACCCGCGCCGACGCGGACCGGGTGTACATCGTGGTGGCGGATACGGGGCGCGGCATCGCGGCCGACAAGCTGCCGACGGTGTTCGATCCGTTCGTGCAGGTCGATCGAAAGCTGACGTCGGTGTCGCAGCAGGGTGTGGGGCTGGGGCTGTCCATCAGCCGGGAGCTGGCCCTGGCCATGGACGGCACGCTCACGGCGGAAAGCACGCCCGGGCAGGGGTCGGCCTTTACCCTCACCCTGCCCCGCGACCCCGGCGAGCCCGAGGATTGATCCCGTTTTCCCATCGGCCCTGAGCGGCTGAACGGGATGCTTTTACAAAGAAGCGGAGGCACAGGGGAGAACTCGATCTCCGCTGTGCCTCCGCTTTCGTTCCGCTCGCTCCGCCAGCCTGGCCGTCAGCCGGTGGACCACCCATGACGGGCAGAACGGCAGCGGTGATGGAGCGGGAGCAGACGGGGAGAGCAGGTCGAGAAACACTGCTCGCGTCGCACCCCGGCGCTTGAGCGTCATCCTGAGCGGAGCACTGCGCCGGACTGTCAGCCGCTCCGAATCGTGGCGCGGAGTCGAAGGATCCCGCCGGGAGTGTCGGGCGCACCATCGACTGCGCGGCGTGCCCGGACGCCCGGCCGCGTCGAACAGTGGCGCCGCGCGCCACGCAGTCACTCGTTCATGGCGCACTCCGTGGCGGGATCCTTCAGTCGGCGCAAGGCTCAGAGCACGCGGAAGGCACGCGCGGCGCCTCCTTCAGGATGACACTCGTGCTCCGGCGTGGTGGGCGAGCAGAGTCGCTGGCCAAGCTGGAGGCACGCAGATGCACTGCGCGGCGCCTCCACCAGGATGACACTCGTGCTCCGGCGTGCTGGGCGGGCAGAGCCGGTGGCACATGCTACGTGCTCGCGAGTCATCGGACGCAACCGCTTGTCGTCACGACGGCGCGGCAGGCGCAACAGCTTGGGGTCGGCGAAGCCGACCCTGCGGACGACCGCGCTCGCCTCGCACCTCGGCGCCTGAGCGTCATCCTGAGCGGAGCGCTTCGCCGGATCGTCA
>NZ_DASVTX010000399.1:0-29177 GCF_036387355.1 Longimicrobium sp. | reverse complement strand
GCGGACTCCCTTACTCCCGCGACCGCGGGGGAGAGGGCCGGGGAGAGGGGGCCTCTCCGACCGCGCGGCACCGTCCGAAGCGCACCGAGCCGCCGTTCTCCCCTCTCCGTGCGGCAGTTTGCACGGGGAGGGCCGGGGTGGAGCGCCGTTGGGGTGTGCCCCCTCTCCCACATCTGTTCGTGGGAGAGGGTGGCGAGCTTTAGCGAGCCGGGTGAGGGCCACACCGCCCGCCGCCCCAATCCGTCCCCTCCACACCACACGCTCCCGTCCTGCTCCCCTCGAACCCGCCTCCCGACAAACGTTCCGGCGCGCGGCGGTGTCCTATGCGCGTCACTCCACTCCCGCCCGCTCCGGCGCCGTTTTGCACGGCGCTGCGCAGGGCGGCGCGCCGGCCGTGCGCGCGGAGACTGGCCGGACTCGCACCGGCGGCGTACCATTCGGCATCCACTCCCCCTAACCCATCGGCACATCGTGCGAAGCATTCACTGGCTCGGCCCCGTGGCCGTGGCGCTGGCAGCGGCCTCGTGCGCGCCGGCGCCCCGCGGCACCACGGCTCCCGCCCCCCGCCCGGGCGCTCCGGGCGCCGCACAGACGGGCGCCCCGGCCGCCGGCGCGCCTGCCGCACCCGGCGCTGCGGCGGGCGCCACCGCGGGCGCGGGCGGATCCGGCGGCGGCGCGGGCGCGTCCCGCGCCCCGCGCCCCTACGCGCAGGTCATCACCGCGCGCGCCAAGTCCGACACCGGCGGCATTACCGTGCACCGCGTGGACGACCGCTGGTTCCTGGAGCTGCCGGACTCGCTCATGCGGCGCGACTTCCTGCTCGTCGGCCGCGTGGCCGCCGTGCCGGAAGGCTTTGGCGCCTACATCCCCGCCGGCGCCACCGTGCAGGAGCGGCTGGTGCGGTGGGAGCGCCAGGGCGACCGCGCCATTCTGCGCGCCGTCAGCACCGCGGCCGTGGCGGCGGACTCGCTCCCCATCGCCCGCTCCGTCGCCAGCAACTATCTGGGCGCCATCCTGGCCGCCTTCCCCGTGGCGGCGTACGGGCGCGACAGCAGCGCGGTGGTGGACGTCACCGACTTCTTTGGTGGCGACACGCCGGCGCTCAGCGGGCTCAGCACGCAGCAGCGCGACCAGTGGAAGGTGCGCCGCCTGGACCCGGCGCGCAGCTTCGTGAACACCATGCGCAGCTACCCGCTGAACGTGGAAGTGCGCCACACGCAGACCTTTGAGGCCGGCGCGCCCCCGTCGGACCGCAGCGGCGGCACGGTGACGCTGGAAATGCGCGAATCGCTGGTGCTGCTCCCCCGCACCCCCATGCGCCCGCGCTACGCCGACGCCCGCGCCGGCTACTTCGGCGTGGAGCGCATCAACTACGGGCTCGACGAGCAGAAGGCCGCCACCGAAAGCTTCATCGCGCGCTGGCGCCTGGAGCCCAGCGACCCCGCCGCCTACGCGCGCGGCGAGCTGGTGGAGCCGGTAAAGCCCATCGTGTACTACATCGACCCGGCCACCCCCACCCGCTGGCGCCGCTACGTGCGCGAGGGCGTGGAGCAGTGGAACAGCGCCTTTGAAAAGGCGGGCTTCAAGAACGCCGTGCGCGCCATGGACCCGCCCACCGACGACCCGGAGTGGGACCCGGAAGACATCCGCTACTCCGTGGTGCGCTGGGCCGCCAGCACCACCCGCAACGCCCAGGGGCCCAGCACGGTGGACCCGCGTTCCGGCGAAATCATCGAGAGCGACATCGTGTGGTACCACAACCACATGCGCTCGTACCGCAACCGGCTGATGATTGAAACGGGCGGCGCCAACCCGGCGGCCCGCACGCTCGACATCCCCGAGTCGCTCATGGGGCAGACCATGCGCGAGGTGATCACCCACGAGGTGGGGCACGCGCTGGGGCTGCCGCACAACATGATCGCCTCCGCGTCGTTCCCGGTGGATTCGCTGCGCAGCCCGTCGTTCACGCGGCGCTACGGCGTGTCGGCCACCATCATGGACTACGCGCGGCAGAACTACGTGGCGCAGCCGGGCGACGGGCTGCAGCCCGCGGACTTCATCCGCCGCCTGGGGCCGTTCGACGACTTCATCATCGAGTGGGGCTACCGCGTGTTTCCGCAGGCCGCCACGGCCGAGGCGGAGCGCCCCATTCTGGACCGCATGCTGAGCACGCAGTCCGGCCCCTTCGCCTACCGCTACCTGCCGCAGTACCTGTCGGGCATCGACCCGCGCGCGCAGACGGAAGACCTGGGCGACGATCCGGTGGCGGCCACCACCTACGCGCTGGCCAACATGCGCCGGGTGATCCCCAACCTGCCCGCGTGGACCGCGCGGCCGGGCGAGGACGACTCGGACCTGATCGAGCTGTACAACGAGTCCGTGGGCATCTGGTCGCTGTACATGCGCCACGTGGCTTCCGTCATCGGCGGCGTGAGCGTGGATCCCAAGACGGCGGGGCAGCCGGGCGCCGTGTACTCGCCGGTGCCGCGCGCGCGGCAGCAGCGCGCGCTGGCGTTCCTGGCGGAGAACGTGATCCGCACGCCGGAGTGGCTGGAGCCGCAGGCCATCACCTCGCGCACGGGCGCGTCGCCGCTCATGAGCGCGCAGTCGGCCATCGTGCGCGAGCTGCTGGACGCGCGCCGGCTGGACCGCCTCACCATGGGCACGGAGATGAGCGCGTCGGCGTACTCGCCGGCGGAGTACATGGCCGACCTGCGCCGCGTCGTGTGGAGCAACCGCGCGCCCGACGCCAACCTGCGCGCCATCCAGCGGACGTACGTGGACCGCCTGGGCGCGCTGGTGGATCCGCCGGCCCCCACGCCCTTCCCGGGCGGCGGCGAGGGCGGATTCAACGGGCCGATTCCGCCGCTGCTGCAGCCGGTGAACGTGGCCCGCAGCGACCTTCCGGCGCTGGCCCGCGCCGAGCTGCGCGCCATCCGCGCCGAGGCAGACCGCGCCGCGGCGTCCACCAGCGGCATGCAGCGCGCGCACTGGGCGGACGTGTCCGCCCGCGTGGACGAGATCCTGGACCCCGCCCGCCGCACCGCCGCCCGCTGAGCGTCCGCGGTTCCGGGGGATAGAAAGAGCGGGCCCCGAGGCGATGCCTCGGGGCCCGTTTTCTTATGTGGCTCATCCGTGATCCCGCTGTCCGTCGCAGAGCCGGCGGCCTGACGACGCACAAAAACACGGAGCGGAAAAGAGCCTCGATGCCTGCGCGGCACCGGGGCTCTCCTCATCTGCCCGTACGACAGCTGGCGGCTACAGCGCGGCGGAGGGCGGGGCTTGCGGCGCAGAGTCCGCGGGGGGCTCCACGATGAGGGGCCGCGAGTTCGCGAGCTCCGCGGCGACGTCGTGGCGTGCCCAGCGCTCGCGCCGGGGGCGCTTCACCCAGCGCACCGTCATGTCCGTCGCCACGATGGGGACTACCAGGATCGCCAGAAAGAGCAGCAGCACCCACGAACTGTCCGTGCGCTCCACCAGCTTGAGCACCACGACTTCCGCGGCGATGGCGGCGATCCACACGAGCGCGAGAAAGATGCGGGTGCGCGTCCAGAATCCGGACATGGGGGTTCTCCTGGTGGGGCGGGGTGCGGCTCCGGCGGGCGCGGGGTGGGGTGGGCGGCCGCGGCGGATGCAGGACGCGCGGCCGACCAGGGTGCCTGGACCGGCCACGCGCGTGTGCGCCTTGCACCCGTACCAGCGCCGGCCCGCATGGTTCCGGATTGCAGCGGTTTTCCGGGTTGATGCAGACGGGGGAGCGCTCCGCGAGTGGAAGCGCTCCCCCGTTGTCTGGCCCGCCGGTTCAGCGCGCGTTCTGAATCGCGTTCAGGATGCGCGTCGCTTCTTCCTTGCTGTAGTCCATGCGCCCGCGGCGGTACGAGACGCCCACCTTGGTGCGCTGCCCTTCGGCCTCGAGCTTTACGTGCGCCACGTTGTCGCCGGAGCGCGCCTCGAACTCGCGCTCGGTCGCGTTGTCCTCGTACGCCACGTCGCGCAGCGTCATGCCCATGCCCGCGAGCACGGAACGCGTGCGGCGCTCCACGGTGCCGATGGGCGCGTCCACCAGGGCGTCGGCGTTCTGGTTCACCATGGTGGCGGCGCCCGCGCCGGCACCCACCGCGGCGGCGGTGCGGCATCCGTAGGCAACCGGGGTGACCGCGAGAATCAGCGCTACCCGGGCGATCAGCATCTTGTTGGTCATGGCGCTCTCTCCTGCGTTCTGTGGATGGAACCGTCCCGGCAGAGGCCGGGGCTCGCCGGCTGGGCACGAACCACGCCAGTCCCTTGTACCGCAGCACGTTGAGAGGCCCTGAGCGATCACGGGCCGATCATCGGTGGACGCCCTCCATCGTCCCGGATGTTCCCTGTCCCTTGTGTCGGCGCAGGTTCATCCCCATCCATCGTCGCGCCCTGCGACGGACGCGTACATCATCCCCTCGGGCCCGCTCCCTTTTTCCCCTGCTCAAAGCCGGGATTTTCATCAGTTTGTAACCGCACCGGCACCACGGCCCAGCCCGAAGTCGCCGGCTACCAGGCGCGCATCAACGTCCCCTGACCGCCGTGGGGTGTGCGCGGCCAGGTGTGGCACTCACCCGGCCGCGCCCTCACCCGGCCGCGCTGAGACGCGTCCACCCTCTCCCACGAACAGATGTAGGAGAGGGGGCACACGGCAACTGAACTTTGGAGCGTTTCGGAGAGTTGGGCGATGCCGCGGGACTCCTCAGCCCCGTGCAGTTGAAGCCTCGATCATAGACGCGACAGCGGCTATGAGTCGGGGCTTACCGCTTTCTGAGCGGCGGATTCATCCGCTCAGGAGACCCTCGGCGACGCGGATCTCTGTCCCCACGCCAGTTTCCAAGGGAATTGCGGCGATCAGCATCGGATCCACACCCACAACAAAAGGATGCACGGCAATCGTAAGGGAAGCGTGCCTGCGGTTGTCGATTACGGCTCCGCCGCCCTACGTTGCGGGCGGCAGGAGCCGGACCAGATCGGTGCGGATCGATCGGCGCCGACGTTCGTTGGCGCGCCGGCAAGCGTTGTGGGATCACCTTCTCCGCGCCGGACGCACAGATTGTTGATGCGAAAGCTGCTGTGGGTGGACTGCATTGCCGGCGCGCTGGCCGGGGCGGTCATGCTGCTCCTCGGCGGATGGCTGAGCAACCTGTACGCACTGCCGCGCGGGCTCCTGTTCTTCTTCGCCGCGGCCAATCTGCTCTACGCCTCGTACTCCTTCTCCCTCGCGGTCAGGAGTACGCGGCCCCGGCCGTTGATCAACCTGCTGGTGTTCGCCAACCTGGCGTGGGCGGGCTTCTGCCTGTTCTGCGCGATCAGATTCTCCGGGACCGCCACCGTGTGGGGAGTCGGAAACCTGCTTGCCGAGGCCCTGTTCGTCGGCGGACTCGCCTGCCTGGAGTGGACCCAGCGCAACCAGCTTCTCACCGCCTCTTGATCATGAGCCAATCCGTCAGACAGTGCGAGTGGAACGGCAGATCACAACAAGCTTGATCGCTTCAAGACGCAGAAGTAGCTTGCCTGCGCCGCGCCGCTTCCGGCATTTCAGGCATTTCCTATCATTCGCATTTGTCATGACGACCCGCTATCAACCCGCGATTCTGCAGCAGCATGCAGACATGCTCTACGAGCGCGCGGACGGCCTCGCCTTCAGCCTGGCTCTTAAATCTGCCTTCAGCACGGGCTTGATCTTCGCACTGGCCGGGGTAGGCTTCGGCTATCTGGTCGAAATATCCCCTTGGGGTTGCTCCATCACGGGCGCTCTGGCTGGCGGGTTCATGGGCTTCGCTCTGGGGCGAGAGATGGGTGAGCAGCAGGTATTCAGGCTGCGGCTGGAGGCACAGGAGCTCCTGTGCCGGCTGATGACCGAAAAGAACACGGCTGATATGCTGCGGATTGCATCGCGCACGGACCAAGGCCCCGCCGTGCAGCTGGACGCCGCCACCCTGAAGCTGCTGCGCCCCGGCCGCTCCATGCGTTCCAGAATGAGCCGTCTGGGCGAGTGACCTGTCAGGATCGGGATACGAACGACTGAAAAGCCCCGGCGCCTTGCGGCACCGGGGCTTCGTCGTACGCGAACGCGGGATGGCCGTCAGCCCATCTCCTCCACGCGCTTGCGGTAGATGGCGGTCAGGTGTGCGTCGATGTCACCCAGGTTGTCGGTGTCCACGTACACCGGGCCCTCCGTCATCGGGAACTCGAAGCGGTACTGCGTGGGCGAGCGGCCTTCCCAGAAGTTGAACAAGCGGCCCTTGCGCTCCTGCTTGTAGTAGACGCAGAACACCGTCTTGTGGTCCACGCTGGTCACGTTCTTCAGCCGC
This sequence comes from Longimicrobium sp., assembly GCF_036387355.1. Lineage (GTDB taxonomy): Bacteria > Gemmatimonadota > Gemmatimonadetes > Longimicrobiales > Longimicrobiaceae > Longimicrobium. The sequence goes on along the minus strand of NZ_DASVTX010000399.1, from coordinate 22,842 downwards.
GTGAACAGTTCCTCGTCGCCGGCGATCAGGAACGGCAGGCGGGTGCGCACGTAATCCAGCACGCGCAATTCCGTTTGCGTGGTGACCACGCCCCCTCCGGCGGCCGGCTCCGGCGCCACCGCCGCCACGGCGGGCGTATCCGCCACCGCGCCCTCCGGCACCCGCACCAGGTCCGTGCGCTCCGCAAAGCCCACGCGGGCCAGGATCTTCCGGTCCAGCAGCGTCTGCGCGGCGTCGCGGATGATGGGCGTGTGCTCCTCGATCATCCTGGTGGTGCGCCGCCCTTCCATGTTCGCCATATCCAGCAGCGTGCGCACGAACCGCTCGTCGGGCTCGGCCAGTGCGCGGTCCAGAATCTCGATGTACGCTCCCAGGTAGATCTTGCGGCGTGCGTCGGAACCCACGTCCGCGGGGTTGAAGACGCCCTTCCGGATCCGCAGCAGCGCATCCAGTTCGGTCCCGCCCAGGCGCTCCTCCGCGACCTCGGCGAGGTTGATGACGGCGAACGGCTCGTCATCCATCATGTTCTCCAGCCCGGTATCCGTGAACAGCTGAAACACGAGGCCGTCCGTGAGGATGCCCAGCTTTACCGTGGCTACGGCATTGAAGTACCCCTTCAGTTCGCCGCGGTTGGCCTCCGAGAGAGCGCCGACCTTCTTGCACTCGATGGCGATCACGGGCGCGCCGCCCTGGTAGATGGCGTAGTCCACCCGGTTCTTGAACTTGTCGGAGAATGACGCATGCGCCTCCGGAACCACTTCGTCCGGATCGAGCGCGTCGTACCCCAGCACCTGGATGAACGGAAGCACCAGGTACTGCTGCGTGGCGGCTTCGGTGGAGGCGCGCCCCGCCCGGTCTACGGCGACCTTGGCGTGGGCGATCACGGTGGCGCGGAATTCCTGGGACATGGGCCGGTGGCGGGCGAAGGATGACGGACGAGCGCCACGGCAGAGCCGCACGCGCGATCCATTCGTCGGGCGCGGCGACCGGATTTCCCACATCGATGGCCAGCCCCGCACCTGCGCAGGTGTGGAACCGGATCCACTCCGCGAAGGGCTGGCTCGTGACGGGGGTTCGGCGCGGATGAGCTGAAGCCGGGCTCGCGGCCGCGTACCGGCCGCCGGGCGTCCGACGATGTCGCGGGCGGTTGCCGCGGGTGCCCCGGCGGGCTACCATGCGGCCCCTTTTTCCGGGATGATGCGCCGCCATGACCGAACGCCTCGATCCGTACGTTTCACTCCGCAACCCCGCGTTCCGGTGGTACGTGGCCGCGCTGGTGGCCATGACGCTGGGGACGCAGATCCAGGCCACCGTGGTAGGATGGCAGGTCTACGCCATCACCCGGGATCCGCTCGCCCTGGGGCTGGTGGGGCTGGCGGAGGCGCTTCCGTTCATCGGCGCGGCGCTGTTCGCGGGCCACGTGGCGGACCGGCACAACCGCAAGGCGCTGTCGATGTACTCCACCGCGCTGCAGGTGCTGTGCGCCGTTGCGCTGCTCGTCCTCGCGATGCGGCCGGAATTCCTGCGGGACGGGCGCGTGTGGCCCATCTTTGCGGTGGTGTTCGCCAGCGGGGTGGCGCGCAGCTTTCTGCAGCCCGCGCGCACGGCGCTGGGCGCGGAGATCGTGCCGCGGGAAACGTACGCCAACGCCATCGCGTGGCGGTCGTCCATGTGGCAGGGCGCGGCGGTGCTGGGGCCGGCGCTGGGCGGCCTGCTGTACGGGTTCGCAGACGCGCGCCTGGCGTACGTGGCCGAGGCGGTGCTGTGCGCGCTCGCCCTGCTGGCGCTGGGCGCCATGGCCTACACGCCGCGCACCCGCGAGATCGTGGCGGGCGAGGAGGGGATCTGGAAGAACCTCACCGTGGGGATCCGCTTTCTGTTCACCCAGCCGGCGCTGCTGGGTGCGCAGGTGCTGGACCTGTTTTCGGTGCTGTTCGGCGGGGCGGTGGCGCTGCTCCCCATCTTTGCGGATGAGCGGCTGCACGTGGGCCCGCAGGGGCTGGGCGTGCTGCGCGCCGCCCCCGCCGCCGGCGCGGTGCTGATGTCGGTGATCATCGCGCACCGCAGGCTGCGGAATGCGGGGCCCAAGCTGTTCTTGTGCGTGGCGGGCTTCGGGCTCTGCTGGATCGTGTTCGCGCTGTCGCGCTCGTTCTGGCTGTCGCTGGCGCTGCTCGCCATCAGCGGGATGCTGGACAACGTGAGCGTCGTCATCCGCAGTACCCTGCTCACCGTTCGCACGCCGGAGCACATGCTGGGGCGCGTGTCGGCGGTCAACCAGATCTTCATCGGATCGAGCAACGAGATCGGCTCGTTTGAAAGCGGCGTGGCGGCGCGGCTGCTGGGGGTGGTGCGCAGCGTGGTGCTGGGCGGCGTAGCCACGCTGGCGGTCGTGGGCATCACCGCCTGGCGCGTCCCTGCCCTCCGCAAGCTGGATGAACTGAACTGATCCGGCTCCCCGCGGGACCCCGCCGGCCGCGCCCGCACGGCCCGCCGGATCAGCGGGCCAGCGGCCGGCGCTCACGCGTTGCATTCACCTTTCAGGACACGATTGACAACAACACCCGCGTTCGCGTAGGTTCGGCGGTGCAGGTCCGCTCGGCGCGACCGCGCGCGAGCCCATCGTCATCTCATGAAACGGGGAACCATGCAGAAGCTCACGCTGAACCTCGACACGCTGCGGGTGCAGTCCTTCAAGACCTCCGAGCTGGACCAGGAGATGCCCGCCTCGCCTGCGGCGGCCGCGCTGTACGGGACGTCGCGCTGCGCGATTACCGACTGCACCTGCGGATTCACCATCTGTCAGGAAACCGTCTGACCGCTCCCCCACCGGGGCGGGTGGAAGGCCACGCGGGCGCGGAGACCGGCTGTCTCCGCGCCCTCACGAATTCCTGCCACCCGCTCCACGGCAGGTTCGCCGGCCAGCGCGCCTCCCCCGTGCGGACCCGCACACCCGCCCACGGCAGCGGCCAGCCCGCCCGGCCCGAGAGCGTGCGCGGCGCCGCGGGGACGGCCGCCTCATGGTCCGCGGCGCCGGGCGCGGTTGCGGGAGCAGGCGCAACGTCGACGACCAGCGTGTCGGCGTGGGAGCCGTACGTCGCAATGAAGGTGTGCCGGCCGGGGGCATCAAAGCGGAAGCCCTCCAGCTCGGAAGCCCCCATGCCGCGCCGGTACCGGCCGCCTTCCACCAATACGGAGACCGGAGCTCCGGCGATCACCCGGCCGCGCGTGTCGATCACCCGGACGCGCAACCGTACCGGCTGGCCAACGACGCCGCGTGCTTCACGGCCGGTGAATTCCACCCGGGCCACGGGCGGGGTCACCCGTACCTGCACCTCGAGGCTCCGTGCCACCGGCTCCCTGCTCGGCAGCGTGTCGCCCGGACCGCGCAGCCCGCGCACCCGCACGGTCGTGCGCCCGATCCGCCGGGCGACGACCGAAATGGAGGGGCCCTCCCGCCAGACGCGCCTCCGCCCCGCAACGACCGGCCGCAGGCTGATGATGGAACTGTCCCCCACTGCCCACCCAGAATCGGACTCCACGGGATTGTAGCTGGAGCAGACGTCGAAGTGGCACCTCGTCTCGCCCACCACCAGGGCCGCGGAGTCACCCACCGCCAGCCACACGCCGTCGCGTCCATGGGTTGGGCCACTGATGTACCGGCGGATGGAGTTGACTTCGGCCTCATACCGGCGGCGGGACGCGGCCCCTTCCGCGCGCAGCGCCGAATCGGGCTGCGGCACCTGTGGATCCACGTACTCGATCCGCGCGCTGTCCTGACGAAAGCGGGTTGGGACTTCCGGGCGGCTCTGCCAGACCTGCGCCCATTCAGGCCGCAGTCCCACGAGCCGTGCGATGATGGCGCTGTCGCGCAGCGTGATCACGACGCGCTGGTCCTGCACCGCGGCGGAGATGTCCGCGCGTGAGCAGTCCTGGAACATCCCGGGGCTGCAGTAGGACGCCCCCGCCGCCGACACGAGCTCCGCGAGCGACCCGAAGCGCCGGGCGAACGGCTGTCCGTACCCACGCCCGATGTTCACCGACAGGCTGCGCGGTCCATCCATCCCGTCGATGCTGACGGTCCAGGCGTACCAGGGGGAGTAGTTCCGGTCTTCCAGTTCGGTCCACCCCCATTCGCGCGCCGTGTCGCGCGGAAAAACGACCCGCAGCTCGCGCCGGCTCGCGAAGATCCGCGTGCTCCCCGCGCCGAGCGAGTCCGCGCCTGCGCCGCCCGCGGCCGCCACGCCCGGGCGCACGGGCGGCGCCAGGCGTGGAAGGCCGGATACCGGCTGGGGACCGGGCTGGCACTGTGTGTCCTTCCAGTGCGGGCTGCGGTTTTCGCAGGTGACGATGCTCGGCTGCGTACCCAGCGCGGGCCCCGCCGAACCCCAGCAATGGACGCGCCCGTCGTCGCCCAGCGCGCAGGCGAAGTCGGAACCCACCGCCAGGGCGTGCCACCGGCGCCCCGGCCCCACCTCCACGGCGGCCGGCGAGCAGCGTCCTCCCTGAAAGCAGCCGTCATGGTAGGACTCGTCCGGTTCCCCGGCCCTCGCGGCCGCCGCGTAGTCCGGCGGGCCGCCGTCCGGCCCCGCGTTGGCCGTCGCGAGCGAGCCCAGCTGCCCCTCGTTGTTGGTGCCCCAGCAGAAGATCCGCGCATCCAGCGTCCGGGCGCAGGCGAACCAGTAGCCGGCGTGCACCTCCACGGCGCGCCCGGGCAGTTGCACCTGCCACGCGCGATGGGAGTCGCCCCGTTTGCACTGGCCCAGTCCACAGCGGTAATTGCTCCCCCAGCAGTATGCGCGGCCGCGCACATCCGCCGCGCAGGCCATGCTTCCGCCGGAACTGACCTGCGAGAATTGAACGTCGGACGGATCCGGCTGGCGCCCGTCGAGGCTGTCCGGCAGCACGCGCGTGGGCAGCGCCCTGCTGCACGTACGGTTGCCGTACGGCGGCTCGCCGCGGCAGCCGTGCATGAGGGCGGAGTCGCCCACGGCGCCGCTCTGCCCGTAGCCCCAGCAGTACACGCCGCGGTTGTGCAGCGCGACGCCGCAGGTAAGCCACTCCCGGCTGCTGATCTGCGAAAACTGTACGCCACCCGCGATGGCTCCGGGCTCGCGGGTCACCGCCCCGCCCCCGCCCGAGGCGTCCGGCGTCCACGTGCCCCTGCCCAACTGGCCCATGCCGTTGCCGCCCCAGCAATATGGAGTTCCGCCCTCGGTGAGCGCGCAGACGTAGTCGTGGCCCCGCGTGACTGCGCGCACGCGCTGGGAGCCAAGGGCGCCGCGCACGGGGAGCGGGAGCACGCAGGCGGCGGATCCACAATGGGGCGGCGCGGGAATGGGAGCGCCGGCCGAGTCCGTCCAGCCACCCGTCGCCTGCGGATCGCAGCGCACTTCCCCGTCCACCGTCACGGCGCACGTGCCCACGAACTGCGGGGCCAGCAGCCGCACCCGTGCAGGCGTGCCGTCCGCGTTCAGAATGCGGGCAGGTTCGCCGTCCCTGCCGACGTCTGCGCCCCAGCAGTACCCGGCGCCGCTCGTGGTCGTCAGGCACGCGGTGTGTGCGGTGGCCGTCAGGGTCGCGAGGGTGTCGCTGGCCGGCACATCAGCGGGCACTGGGGCGGGAGAGGAAAGTCCCGCACACCCGGCCAGCAGGGCGGCGACGGCGCTCAGCGCTGTGAATGTCCGGATCATGCGGGGTCGCGCGAGGGGTTGGCCGAAGGCACGGTACATCACGGGATTCTGAGCGGGAATCCTGCCACGGAACTCGGCATTCTACGCCACGCAGGCATCAGGCTTCCACGAGTTCCGGCGGGACCACGGCGACATCCCGCCCCGTGACCGCCCTGGGGCGGCGCTTGGCCGGAAGCGCCCGGATCGCGGCCCAGCGGGGTGCCGGAAGGACCAGCGACACGCTCTGGCGCCAGTCGCCGATGGTGAATACCGGCGGAAGCGGGTCCGGAAGGTCGGCGCTGCTCAGATACACTCCGGGTTGGCCATTGGAGACGTTGACCCATCGTTCAGGGTTCAGCCAGTCCGGAAGCGTCTCGGGCAGATGGTAGCTCGGAGGGGGAATGAAGCCGCACTCCGGACAGGGCTCGTCCTGCGGCGCGCCACCCTTGAGCTTCGCCAGGGGAAGGTGAACGCTGGAGCCGGCGAGCTCAAACAGCTGCTTCTTTCCGTACGCCGTGTTGATTGCCGGACGCCATTGCAGAAGTGCCTGCTCCTGGTCGGTGAGCAGGGCGAGGAACGTGTCGGAGAACAGCGTCAGGCCGGCGCCGAGCGGCTCGGGAGCCGCGGACCATCCATCGTAGTGGGCCTCCTGCCCGCTCGAGTGCCGAAAGCGCAGCGGCTCGCGCGTCCGCGCGCCCAGCGCAACGCCGCATTCCGTGCATACGCCGCCGTGGAACAAATCGTCCCAGTTCAGCGCGTCGACGCCTCCACCCGCGCTTACCCTTGAGAGCGTTGCCACAAAGCGCGCCCTCCAGGTCTGCGCCGGGGGTGCGCTGGGGTTCCAGCCCGGGTCCGGCTCCGGGGTAACGTGGCGGATCTCGCGACCGTCGGCCGCCGCAAAGGCGAGCACCGCGCGGATGTCGTCGGCGCGCAGGTCAGGAAGATCCGCAAGGATCTGCTCCTGCGTCATCCCTCCCGCGAGATACTCCAGCACGTCGGATACGGCGATGCGCGTGCCGCGGACAACCGCTCTCCCGCCGCGCACGGCGGGGTTGATGACGATTCGTTGAAGCAGATCCGTCACGGCTGCATCCTAAGAATGGTTCGGCCACACAAACAACGGGCGTGCCGCGCCCGTCCCGCACCGGTCGCCGATCCGAACGGAACAGTCGAGACGATGGGGAGGCGGGCGGCGCATCGCCAGTCCGCGCGCATCAGCCGATCCCCATGTCGCGCACAAAGGGATCGTGGATCGCGAATTCGTCGACGCCAGCGGTTCACGCAGGATCCGCCGAACCGCAAACTCCTCTGCACGCACCCCGGACGCCACGAACTCGTAGTTCTCTTTATCAGACAGAACTTGCGCAATCAAGCTGCGCAGAGATACCTTGGGGAGCGCGCCCGGACACGTTGCCGGGCATCCCGATCCCTCTCCAGGAGAGAAGCCCCATGAAGCTCCGCACCGCACTTTCCGCCCTCGTGATCCTGGCCGGCGCCGCCGCCTGCGAGCACGCCCCGACCGCCGCCGTGCGCGCCGAGTCCGCGCGGCCGGGCCTGAGCGTCGCGCCCGTCGCCAACATCAAGCTGGTCGCCAAGAAGCCGATGTCCAACGATCCGTACGGCTCGGACTGGTTCTTCCGCTTCGACTTCAACGCCAGCGGGTCGTACGATCCGGACGGCGGCTCCGTGACGTACTACTGGGCCAGCAGCTGCGTCTACGTGCCGAACAGCTACGCGTACACCGCCCGCGTGGACGTGCAGCCGGGCGACACCTGCCTGGTGGACCTGTACGTCACCGACTCGGAGAACCTGACGAGCCACGACCAGGTGACCGTCAACTCGAACGGGCAGATCACCTACTGACCCGCCCGTCCCGCCGCTGTCCGGCGTTGCGCGTCCCCTTCTCCGGCCTCCGGAGAAGGGGACGCTGCGTTTAGTTTGTGATACGAGGATCCCTCAGATTTGTCCGCGTGCTTCTCCGCTAAAGTCGCGACCACCGCCTACGGTGCCGAGCGCGCGCGTTTGTGGCCTGTTCACCGGCCGTTCAGTGCTCCGAACACATCATCCCGAGATACGCGCTCGGTGCCGCAGCCTTCCTGAATGGCAGCCTTGAGAGCGCAATCCTCAATCACTTCAGCAAGCATGCGTCGCAACGGCCCGGAGGACGCAAGCGCCTCGGCCATGGCCCGCCTGAGATCGTCACCCCGCCCGGGAGGTGGCATCATTCAACCGCCTTTCCGGGTGCCGCGAACGCTAGCACCGCGCAGATGTCATCGGCTTGCAGGTCCGGAAAGTCCGCGAGAACCTCGTCCTGCGTCATTCCTCCCGCGAGGTACTCCACGACGTCGGACACCGTGATCCGCGTCCCGCGCACCACCGGCTTCCCGCTGCGCACGGCGGGGTTGATGATGATTCCGTCGAGCAGCTCCGTCATGGACTCCTCTCTCTCCGGCTAGAGGCGCTCAAAACCTCACCGCGCCATAGCCAAGCGCGTCCGGTACATTCGTGCACACTCGATTACCTTGGGATCGAGCCGGCTGGATTTAGAGATAATCTCGAGTGCGTCTGCGGCGAGGCCCTCTCGAAAGATCCGGCGGGCGTGCGAGGTTCGTGACCGCCGCGATTTACCCGTAAAATCCGCGGGGAGTCGCGCAGCCACCTGCTCGTTTGACAACGTGGGAGCAGCAAACGTGTCGAAGTACGTGACGAAGACCTCCTTGCCGACGCTATTTAGAAGGCGAACGAGATCGACGTCGCTGGGCATGACTGCCTCATAGGGATGATGGTTGTGATTGCCCGGGCGGGGCTGGGTTTAGATCTCTCTCAACTGAGTAGCGAGCGCCCGGAGTGCCGCAACCCGCCGCTCCAGCTCGTCCGCGTTCTTCTCCGCCAAGTCGGCCACCGCCGCCTCCCACCCCTTTGGCGCCGAGCGCGCGTTCGGCCCGCTCATCCGCGCCCGGCGGATCGTGTGCGGGCCCGTTCCGAGCCGCTCGGCCATGTCCGCCGCAGTCACCGGCTGCGTGCCCCAGAGGACGTCCGGTGCCGCTACCCGAGGCGGTGCCGGGGAAGCGCGTGGTGCTCATCACCAACCACACCGGGATCGGCCGCGCGCGGACGCCGGACATCGACTTGATCGCAGAGCACCCAGAGTTGGCGCTGGCAGCGCTCCCGGCTCCGGGGCACGGGGCCACGCCGCTCGACGCCCCTCGGGTCGCGGCCATCATGAACGCGAAGCAGCAGGTGCACGTCAGCGAACCGGACGAGCGCAGCCGACACGTGATCGCGTTTCCCCTCCGACGCCGGGCACGGACCCGCGCGATACGGTACGCGCCATCCGAGCAGCGGCGTGCCGCATGACCGAGTCGAACGCGCGATCCGTGAGAAGCCACCGCAGGCGCGTCAGGATCTCAGCGCCGCCACCCACCCGATAGCGCGTCCGGGGCCGGGGAGCCACCAGCCCTTTCCACACGACGTGCGCCACCGCCTCCGGCGGGGCGCCGTTGCCCTGGTCCGCGCCCTCCAGCAGGGCCGCCGCGAGCACCGCCTGGTCCGCGTACGCCGTCGCGCCGGATGTCGCGAGCAGGGCTCGGCGCGCGATGGCGCTCCACTCCGTGCGGACCGCCCCCGGCTGGATCACGATCACGTGTATGCCAAAGGGTGCCAGCTCCATCCGCAGGCAGTCGCTCAGGCCTTCCACGGCGAACTTGGTCGCGTGGTACCAGCTCCCCATCGGCTCGTGAATCTCTCCGCCGATGGAGGACACGTTCACGATGCGCCCCCCGCCCTGCCTGCGCATGATGGGCAGCGCGAGCTGGATCATCCGGGCCAGGCCGAAGACGTTCACGTCGAACTGTCGCTGGCCCTCCGCCAGCGTGACGTCTTCGAGGGCGCCGTACGCCCCGTATCCCGCGTTGTTGACGAGTGCGTCGAGGCGCCCGGCTTCGTCGGCAATGCGCTCCATGGTCGCCACGCGCGACGGCTCGTCGGTAACGTCCAGCGGAATCAGGCGTGCGCCGGCGCGCCTCAGCTCCTCCATGGCTTCGACGCGGCGCGCCGCGGCATACGTGACGTACCCGCCCGCCAGCAGGCGTGCGGCGATGGCGCGCCCAATGCCGGCAGACGCGCCCGTGACCAGGGCGACTCGTTGCACAGGTGCGGCCCCCTCGAGGGTGGAGAATTTGTACATGGTGAGCTCCTTTGGGACAGGCTTGCGAAAGGATGCTCCCATGGTACACTGTGGACCATGGTCCACAGTCAAGGGGGTTCAATGCTCATCCAGGAGTTCTGCCGCGCGACGGGGCTGGGGCGCGACACCGTTCGTTTCTACGTGAAGCGGGGACTGCTCACCCCCGCCGTCGGCTCTTCCCCCGGCAACCGGTACCGCGTGTTCGACGAGGCGCAGGTGGAGCGCGCACGCCTGATCCGCACGGCTCAGCGACTGGGCTTCACGCTAAGGCAGATCGGCGCGCTGGCCGCGGAGTACGAGCACGGAGGCGTTTCGCGCGAGGGTCGCGCGCGGCTGCTGCGCCAGCACCTGGCCCAGATCGACGTGCTCGCGGAGCAGATGGCCACGCTTCGCGCGTACCTGGTGTCCAAAATCGGCTGGCTCGAAGGAGGCGAGAACGGCCCTCCCCCCGGCCTCCCGTGAGCCCCACCCATGCGGCGCCCCGGCCGGCCACGCCCATGCTCCGGCGCGGCAGGTGCACGTACGCGCCCCCGTCGCGCACACGGCGTGGTCACTCGCACCGCGATTCCGAAGATGGCGCTCAGATCCAGGACGCGGCCAGGTTCTGCATCGGTCATGTCTGCGCCACCATGCCAGGGTCGTGGACCGCGTACCAGCCGCGCGGGTCATGGCCGCCCTGCGCAGCACGTCAGGTTTCAACGCGCAACTCCGCCGTCAGCCTGCGCAGCGAAGCTACCCGCCGCTCCAACTCGTCCGCATGCTTCTCAGCCAAGTCCGCCACCACTGCCTCCCACCCCTTCGGCGCCGAGCGCGCGTTCGGCCCGCTCATCCGCGCGCGGCGGATTGTGTGCGGATCCTTCCCGAGCCGCTCGGCGATCTCGATGGCCGTCACCGGTTCTGTCCCGAGAAGCACCTCGGCTGCCGCCTTGAAGTCCATCGCCGTTTTGGTATTGCAGGTTGACAAACGCCGCTGTCGGTATTACAATGATACCGGCAGGGCAAAAAGGAAGGCTGGCCGCTCTCCCGCCAAGAAGAATCGACCAGCCTCACAAGAACGACCCGAAAGCCGTCCGCAACAACGGTAGCCCTGCCGGGCGGCGCGGGTCAAGAGGATCGGAGCATCCCATGCTGATGGAACGCCGCGCCACGCCCAAGCCCACGCTGGAGGAGCACTCCGGCTACACGATCCAGAAGCAGGACAGGAGCCGGTGGTGGGAGGTGCGCGACCCCGCGGGCGAGTTGGTGTGCCTTACGGTGTACAGGCGAGACGCGCGGGAGGTGGTGCGGAGACTCGCGGTTTATACATCCGCATGATCACGCATCGGAAGTACTGCGTCGCACTACCGATGCCTGGGCGGGCCGCCCCTCTATGCTCTGCCCAGCAGGAAAGATGTGACTACAGGTTCCTCGCGACTCGCAGTCTCCTGATCAGGGCCTCGGCCTCGGAGCGCCGTGATGCGCGGTTGAGATAACCCTCCGAGCCGAGTTCAACGGGAGTCGTTTTGGTACCATTCTCGACCTTTGCTGCCCATTCGCTCAGCGATGCAACGAGTATGTCCATCTCCTCGCGAGTTAATTCGATTTTCATGTCCGCTGTGGTATGTTGTTAGAATACTAGGGACGCTAGAACTCGGTGCCAAACGGGAATAGCTGTGGCCAAACTAAGAGCGAGTCCCAGGGGCCCTTGCCAGTAATCCAGTGGTCAGCAGCAGCCATGGCGTATGGTCTCCAAAGCCTTTGTTGTGCTGAATGAACAAGACTACGATATACTGGGCTGTCGCTTCGGAGCGCTTTCCACTGGGATCCGAAGTAATTCGACAATACGAAGTCAACTCCCAAGACCGCGTCCATTGGGGGATGCGCCACTCTTGGAGCCTCCAATACGAGGTGCGTGCCGAACTCCGAATCTGGTTTCGGCCAAAGCCTTCTCCCTCCGCAGTGGAAATGGTAATGAGGATGCGCGAAGGCGCTGTCGTGACTTTCCGGATCGGGATCGCTATCGACGGGGTGCCGATCCAGATGCCATGCTGCTGTCAGTACTTGACCACTTGCTGTTTCCCCTGTTAGCTCCAATTCCACCGTAAGAAGGTCGAATGGATCAACCTCATGTCCGTCGTCAAGACAAGGTCCCGATAAGCTAAGGTGCAGCTCGACAGCGACTTCCCGCAGCGTTCGGGGACGATGATGCCGCAATCGATCCTCGATTGGTCGCAACGGCCGGAAAGTCAGACCATGGAACTCGTATCCCCACCTATATTGATTGTTATTCTGGCGGGAGCTTTGGCATTGGGACGCGGCTTGGTTCAGAGGGCCTGGGTCACGCACTAAATCCTCATCGTGCAAAACCCGCGCGAGAGACCTCAACTCGTCAGCACGCTGACGAACATACTGATCAGCTTTGGTTTTATTCACCGGACATTCAGTCGTGTGCGTGCGCGAATAAAGCGATCATTCTCCAAAGGGTCGATCCGCAGGCCTTTGGACCTCGCTGTACCATCCAATAGTGCAGTGAGGGATACGTATACGCGATCCTGCCAAGGGAACTTCGGCTGTCGATCTACCAGGAATCCCTCTTTGGGATCGAGTGGATCGCCCGAAGCACGACAAATTGTCCAGAACATCGTGCTCGAACTCGGTTTGAAGGCTGTTGCGGGTACCAAGTCCCGGATCTTCAATTCTTTTCGCAGATACGCGACACGTTCGGCCGAAGGTGTGGTACGCAATGATCCCGAAGCGTTACCCATCGCACGCCATGCGGACTCAACTCCAGCAGCCCACCAGCGGGGCCAACCGGCAGCGAAAGCACCTTGGTAGCTTGCTTCATTCAAACGATCTACCAACGTTTTGAAGCCCGGCGAGCGTCCCTGGTCAATCCCCATTCGAGCGGCTAGCACGCCGGAGTCGATAAGTGGCCCCGGAGTGTCGAGAAGTTCTCGGAGTACAAATCTCGCTACCTCATGGATAGGTGGCGTACCATCCCGGCCCAAGAAGTGATTCAGTATTCGCGGATCGAGGTATGGAGGTTGTTCATCGATCCCCAAAATCATCAATCCGCGATTCACGCCGCGCTTCCGCGAATGAGCTTGACCAATTCGCTTGTACCCCTCGACCAAAGCAATCAATTCAGCGGACAGTCTAGCAGCCCCAACAGGGTCCTCAATTCGCTCCTTGAGGGATTTAACATCAAAGAGATCGTGGCTGGTATCATCATTGACATAGGATCTCCGAAGTCGCTCGTCCGTTGATAGCAGAACGATGGGAAACTCGGGAAGAACCCCTTCGGTGGCACGCGTACGAATCTCCTGTGCGAGCGTCGATGCACGGTAGTCTGCTCGCTTGTCACCGGCGGCCAAATTAGGGAACTGATCGAGCCGGAGATCTAAAATCAACCCGTCCAAGGCACCGCCCAGATGCTCTTCTCGGAGGGTTTCCATCTGCTTGGGATATTGCTGCGGATGACGGTGCTCAATTGCAAGCCCTTCGCCGGCGTTCTCCACCGCCCTGATGTAGGGCCGCACGGCCTCGATAGGCTCATCGTCCAAATAGATATACCGCTTCACTGAACTAATCCTCCTCTATTGCTGTAGGAAGCTCTATCCGAATGGATGTTACGTATCCTTCAGGTGCAGAAGACACAAACACGTCGCCCTCATAGCTTTCTACGATATCTCTCACGATCTTCAGCCCGAGCCCGGAGCCCTGAAGTTCCTCGTGCTCGCTTGCATCCAAGCCCGTCGAGCCGGAGGTTGTAAAGAAAGCACTAAAGATCCGCTCAGCATTCTGCGGGGGGATGCCGTCGCCGTTGTCAGCGCATTCGATGAAGATTCGATCGGACTCCATCCCTGCGCGGAGAAGCATACGCCCCTGTGAGTGAGCTCGCTTTATAGCCTTGTGGGAATTCGAATAGAGATTGAACAAAATAGAAGAAATCTCGGACGAGTGCATTGGGGTCGTGGTTAGGCCGTATCCAGTAATCTCAAGGTCTAACTGAATCCCGGAACGCGTGGCAGCAGGTTTGGTTGCCTGGACAAACTCCCTAAGTACATAAGCGATGTCCTGCTGCTCCAACTCTCGACTGGCGTTGTCAGCGATCGCTCGATAAAAATATGACGCGTAGGTCCTGAAGCGCTGTACATTAGCATACAGATCTTCAGCCTCTGCCCGGAGCGGATGCTCCGACAGAGCTTCGACCATCGCTTTTGCGCTCAGGTGAGCGGCACCAAGAATCTGCCGTACCTCGTGTGTGAACTCACCTATCGCCAATCCTAAACTCGCGAGGACCCGGAGCATCCCGAGTTCCTCGATCAACTCCTGCCGGCGCTCCTCTTCCTCGGCTGCAACGATCAACAAGTCTTGCGCGGCTCGGGCGACAACGCCTGAGAGGCCCTTGGGCAGGTCACCAGGATCCGGATCCAACCCGCTAGTAGGGGGGGGTGGCCGTGTTGCCGTAGCAGAGCTTCCTGCGGCAGCGCTCAGGCTTTCGGCTATCCTGAGCAAGCGATCGGTCGGCCCGGGATTCTGATCAGGACGGGGCCAATCTCGTTGGCTAGCGGTCTGCTTTCGCCCGCGCGTGGCGGCAACTCTCAGTGCAGCAGACTTCAAGACGCGAGAGCAAAAATCCTGCAACTCAGAAAATGCTTCGTTTTCCAGCAATCCTTCCCGACTTGATGTTTCCTCGAAAGTGGCGCCCTCAGGATCCACAATCTCAACGAAGCCAAAAAAGTTTGAGTTTGCATGGGGTGGAAGAATATCGCGCGCGCGTGTCGACGCATCTAATCCCAACCAGTCGTCGTCGCGTTCACCGTAGGGTAGAACCCTGAATCCGTTGCGGTACACGCGAACCCCGCCCTTCTCCTGTGCCATCTCGCGAATGGTCGCGACCATGGAACGGGGGATAAGGTCAGACGCAACGATGAAGTAGTACGCCCTTAAACTAATATTATGCAACGACTTGAAAGGCTGTTGACTATCGTTGCGATCCCTCCCAATCGGCTGGTCGACCTCGCGTAGTCCTAGCCGATCAGACACCAGGGACCAGGCCCCCCGCCCGTCCTCATCCACGATCGCGCTAATCTCAGCAAGAGCGTGTGAGAAGATGGATGTACTCTCGTCCGCTACGACTTCGACGCTTTCTGATACAGCTCGCTGTAATGTTGCTTTGAATCCGGGATCAACAGCAACACGGAGTGGCGCAGGGTGATCAGAACCTAGACGAGTAGAGGTCCCGAGAGGGAACGGTTGAAGCAACTCAGACACGAACCGATACACGCGCCGGATTGCAGCTTCGGTCCAGGCTTCGCGCAGATTCGAAATGATTAGCGTGGTGCCTTCAGCCCGTTCCTTCGGCGCTACGGTGATTCGATTCGAAATCGTTGCGAGATCTCGACCAGCTGCGAAGGCATTCCAATCAAGTTCTACTCTAAACGCGCAAGTGGAATCTTTCGTCTGCGTCACAATGCACAGTTCAGTACCAAGTCGCTGCACGGCAAATCGTCCGATTCCCTTCTTTCCTGCACGCCGCCGACCATACTTAGGAGAATACGGATGGGAGAGTTTCTCCGTGGACGAGAGGCGCATGAACCCGTCGACGAGTTCCTCCCTGGTCATTCCGAGGCCATCATCCTCGATTCGCAGCGAACCACCGGAACGGTCAGTTCCTGAATAAGTTAGCACTACTGTGCGAGCATCCGCGTCGTACGCGTTCTTGATCAGCTCGGCGACCGCCGTTTCCTGCTTCGCAACCAGTTCGCGCCCAAGGCGGCTGATGATCGCAGCATCCGTCGAGAAGCGAACAAAATCGGGATCCTTCTTGGCGACTTTCGACGAAAGTTCGACGACACGATCAATGTCTAGTTTGTCAGCAGTCACGACGTCTTGCAGTTGTGACCGAAGGACCTCAAGCGACTCTGAGTCAGACATTCGCCTTCTCGGTTCGAGATCCGCGCCTGCTCTCACGGAGTTGTGTCAGCGCGTTGTTCATCGATCGAATCTCCTCTGGGCTTAGAAAGCCGAGTCGCACGTGCAACTCGTCCGCTACAGCTCGTGCCCCGGATCTATCACCAGAGCGAATCAACTCGTCCGCTCGCGAGAATGCTAGGTCCACGATATCGGGATCGGAAATCTCGGGTTCGAAGACGAGTATCCGAGCTGCTTCCGAAGGCTCGAGCTTTAGACCGCCGGAGCCGTAGCTCCGCCCTTCGAGTTCAGCGGAGAGTTGAGCGAAGGTGCCTTGGAGCGAGAGTGCTAAGAACTTCTGTGTACAATTGTCAACGCCACTTTCGAAGAATATCCGATGGACAGTATTGGTGCAAGTCACACCGGTGTCGTTCAATACGAGTGTCGGCCCATCGCCCTGCATGCAGGAAAGAAAACCGTCAGGCCTAATTCCGTCGTGGGCCAAATGCCATGTAGAGCGCTTAGCGAATGTCTGATTCTGCTCCTTATAAATCTTGGGGTAGCTGTTCAGATAGTCCACAAGAGATCGCTTCGCCTCAATCTCACCCCGGGTATCCACTAGAAGGCATCGAAACCCGGCTTCTCTGTTCCTCAAAAGATCAACGTCGGAGACGACCAATCCTCTGCAATGGGCGAATTTACCGATAATCGGCTGCAGACATTCAGGCGGAATGCTGTGAGCGTTCGCATTCTGTTCTGACAACACGAAGAACTTATTCGCGCCTGTGACGATACCAATCCGAACCTTCAGGAATGCACCAAGGGAACGAGTTTGACCTCGGCTCCGAATATCGTCCCACACAGTCCGCGTTGGCTCAGGCAGTAATGCTAGGGACGCACGCCCCTCCCACTTCACTCCCGCGCGCTTACCAGCAACCCAAGCGGCGACAGTGAGTTCAAGGTCATTGAGATCTTTAGCCCGAGCCAACTCAATTTCCGCCGTTTGTGAGCTACCATAGCCCTCACAGAGCAGAACAACACTATTCTCCTCTGTACCTTCTGCAATGAACAGACGCTCCTCCAGTTGAACCGCAAGGCACCGGCGGAATGACGATTGTAGAACATCGCGGACCTTTGCCGAGTAATCAGCATGAACGAAGCTTCCAGGTAGAATCCACGCCATCCGTCCGTTAACATCCAGAAACGAAAGACTGTGAATCAAGAAATAGGCCCACAGGCTCGCCTTCCGACTAAGATTGACTCCTGCTACCTCGGATAGACGCACGGCTGTGCTCCGCTGCTCCTCCTCCATGTTGTGGAGGGAGACATACGGTGGGTTACCGATAACGACCGTGAAGGCTCGGGTTGGGAAATCTGAGTTCGTAAGTGCAAGAAAATCTGATCGAAGGAACCGATGATCCGGAAAATCGCCTGTGAGGAGCTTACCTAGGAACACGAAAGCATCAGGGTCGACATCAGAACCGCAAACGAGTTCTTCCGGGAGCACACGCCCTAGAGTTCTTAGCCGGTCCAAGACTGCAGCCAAAAAACCGCACCCGCCAAAGCTGGGCTCCAAGACTGAGTCTTCCCGCGTTTGGATAGCCCAATTCGCAAGTATCTGAGTAGCCCGGGTGGGCGTATAGAAAATCCCATTCTTCTTCCGGTCGAGAGGAACGCGCTCCAGACTGTCAGCATCTGTACGTAGCGCCTCCGCCTCGTTCTGAGCATCGAGCTCCGCGGGCAATCCCAACGCTGGGGGTAACAGATTCGGCACGATGAGATTTTGGATCTAGAGTAGAGGTGCTCGGGCAACCGCGAGGCTAGTAATAGTAGCTCGGGAGGGTTCCTGACAAAAATTAGGAACCCTCCCGTATTCTACCGACGGTCTCGTGAGCAATGCTTTATCGAGGCCTTCCCAAACGCCTCCCTGCGGAGGGAAGCCTCACCCGCACTCGCTGAAGCCGCAGGCGTGGCACTTCTTGCAGCCTTCGGCGAACTCCAGCTGGCTGCTGCAGTCCGGGCAGGTGCCCATGAAGGTCTCGGCCTCGGCCGCGTAGTTCATCAGCGAGAGCTGGGGCTGCTCCAGCACCTCGGGCAGCTTCACCTCCTCCGTCTTGCCGCCCACCGCCTCCGGAATCAGCTCCTGCTGAATGCCGGCCTTTTCGCGCTGGTGCCAGCCCAGCGCCTGGGCGATGGCATCGGGCACCGAAAGCACCTTGTTCTCGCCGAAGCCCACCGCGCGGTCACTGCTGATGCCGCGGAGCTGCTGGTACACGTCGCCCACCGGGATGCCGAAGCGCAGCGCCATGCTGATCAGCCGGCCGATGGCCTCCACGTCGGCCATGGCTACGGAGCCCGCCTTGCCCAGCGTGGCGAACACCTCGAACTCGCGCCCCTCGTTGTCCTCGTTGATGGTGACGAACACGTCGCCCAGCGGCGAGTTCATCTTGCGCGTGGTGCCGCGCAGCACGTTGGGGCGCTTGCGCTTCTGCCGGCGCGCCTGCGCGTTCACGTGCTCCGCCTGGCTCAGCTCCGTGCGCAGCCGCGCCATCTCGCGCTCCAGCTTGGCGATGCGCTCGGCGCTCTCCGCGGCCTTCGCCTCCGCCTCGGCCACCTTGCCCGCGTCCTCCGCCTGCTGCGCCGGCGTCTTGGTGGCGCCCGTGCTCAGCACCTGGCCGTCGCGGCTGCCGTCGCGGTACACCGTGACGCCCTTGCAGTTGAGGTCGAACGCAAGCTCGTAGATCTTGCGCACGTCCTCCACCGTGGCGGCGTTGGGAAAGTTGGTCGTCTTGCTGATGGCGCTGTCGCAGTGCTCCTGAAAGGCGGCCTGCATGCGCACGTGCCACTCCGGCGTGATGTCGTGCGCCGTGCTGAACGCGCGCTGCACGTGCACCGGCACCTCGGCAAAGTGGATGTGCCCCTCGCGGGCGATGCGCTCCATCAGCTCCGGGCTGTACCACCCCTCGGCGTGCGCGATGGCGGTGAAGTCCTCGTTCACGTCCGGCATCAGGCTGCCCGCCTGGTTGCGCATGAACGCCACCGCGAACAGCGGCTCGATGCCGGACGAGCAGCCGGCGAAAATCGAAATCGTCCCCGTCGGCGCCACCGTGGTCACGTTGCTGTTGCGCAGCGCGCGCACCGGGCGGATGCGCTCGCCATTGGGCGCGCGCGCGGCCGTGGCGTCCGGGCCCCAGATGCTCCGCTCCCACTCGGGGAAGGTGCCGCGCACCTGCGCCAGCCGCTCCGACTCGCGCTTGCTCTCCTCGTCCAGGAACTCCATCACCCGGCGGCCGATCTCCACGCCCTCGGCACTGTTGTACGGCACGCCCAGCCGCACCAGCAGGTCGGCGAAGCCCATCACGCCCAGCCCGATGCGGCGGATGCGGTTGGCTAGGTCGGTGATCTCCGGCAGCGGGTACTGGTTGGCGTCGATGACGTTGTCCAGGAAGTGCGTGGCCAGGCGCGTCACCCGGCGGTACTCCTTCCAGTCGATGCGGTCGCTCCACACCTCGCCGGCCGGCACGTCGTCGCGCACGAAGGCGCCCACGTTCACCGAGCCCAGGTTGCACACGTCGTACGGCAGCAGCGGCTGCTCGCCGCAGGGATTGGTCGCCTCGTACGCGCCCAGGTGCGGCACCGGGTTGTAGAAGTTCGCCCGGTCGATGAAGAACACCCCCGGCTCGCCGGTGCGCCACGCGTTCTGCACGATCTTGTCAAAGATGGCGCGGGCGTCCTTCTGCCCCACCACCTCCTGGGTGCGCGGGTTGATGACGTCGTACATCTCGCCCTTGTCCACCGCGCGCATGAAGGCGTCGGTGATGGCGACCGAGATGTTGAAGTTGGTGATCTTGGTGATGTCCTGCTTGCAGTCGATGAAGTCTTCGATGTCCGGATGGTCCACGCGCAGAATGCCCATGTTGGCGCCGCGGCGCGTGCCGCCCTGCTTCACCACCTCGGTGGACGAGTCGTACAGCGACATGAAGCTGATGGGCCCGCTGGCCACGCCCGTGGTGCTGCGCACGATGTCGCCGGACGGGCGGATGCGGCTGAAGCTGAAGCCGGTGCCGCCGCCGGACTGGTGCACCATGGCCATGGAGCGGAGCGTGTCGTACACGCCGCTCTGGTTGTTGCTGAGCGCGTCGTCCACCGGCAGCACGAAGCAGGCGCTCAGCTGCCCCAGCGGGCGGCCGGCGTTCATGAGCGTGGGCGAGTTGGGCTCAAAGAGCCGGCGCGTCATCAGCAGGTAGAACTCGCGGGCCAGCGCGCGGACCTGCTCCTCACCCGCGCCGTACTTGGCGTCGGCCGACGCGATGGTCAGGGCCACGCGCCAGAACATCTCCTCCGGCTCCTCGACGGGCTTGCCGTTCTCGTCCTTGCGCAGGTAGCGCTTGGCCAGGACGATGCGGGCGTTGTCGGACAGCTCGGCACGCGGAAGGTTCAGGTCCGCGATGGGCGAGGTCGGGGCGGAGGAAGGGGTCATCGGGGCACTCCTGGATTACGTTGAACGGTGATTCAGAGCGAAACGCAAGGCAGAACAACAGCTTGGGACGGGGATACCCACCGGGCGAGCAGGGCACCACATCTAGCGCGAGTTCCAGTATAGACCCCTACATATAGTGGGTCAAGGGTCTTGTGAGCGGTCGCAAGGTGTGTACCGCGAGCGGCCGGAACCGCGTGTTCCGCGGGATTTTTCAGCACTGGCGCGGGGATTTTCGCGGCCATGCGGAACAGTCGGACGGAGCGCACGCGGAGGGCGCACCACTACAGGTTGTGGTGGGGGTCCACTACGGGTTGTGGTGCGGGCGGCGGAGTTCGCGGGCGGCCCCCACCCGGGCCGGCACCACCGGCCCACCCTCCCCCGAAACAGACTGGGGGGGGTTGGGTGGAGCGGCTTCACCGTGCCAGGCAGGGAGTGGCGCCGCCGCGGGCTGTGGCCCTCACCCGGCTCGCTAAGGCTCGCCACCCTCTCCCACGAACAGATGTGGGAGAGGGGGCACACCCCAACAGCGATGCGGCTCGGCAGCGGAGTGCGGCTGAAGCCGCCGCAACAACGGCTGGAAGCCTCACGGTAAGACTGTGAGGCTGCACCTGCGCGGGGCGAGGTTCGGTGCGAGCGCCGCCCTCGCGCTGCGGTTCCTATTTTCCCGCAGCGGCGAGAGGGGAGCCTCGCTGAATGCGCGGCACCGTCCGGAGCGAACGAGTTCGTCGTTCTCCCTCTCCGCGCGGCTGTTTGCGCGGGGAGGGCCGGGGAGGGGCCCCGAGCCGGCGAGGCGCACCGATGTTCGCCGTCCGCGCGCACTCGCCCGCCGGTCGAGGGAGCAAAACTACACCATCGCGAACGCCCCGGCAGGCCCCCGCGTGAAAGAGGCCAGACCGGCGACAACCGGTCTGGCCTCTCCGTCCACCCAGGTCCCGATCGCGCCGCGAGCGCGGCGGCCGGGACCCTTCTGCCATCACGGCATGTCCGTCTCCCGCCGGTCCTTGTGCTCGCCCGGGCGGCCGCCGTACATGCTCTCCTCGCGGATCTCCGCCGGTGCCTCATCGGTGGCGACCAGGTCCTGGCCGTGGGCGTTGGCGCCCAGCACGGGGACGTCGGTGGGCGACGGGCTGGAGTTCTGGACCTGCGCGCCCTTGTCGTTCTCGGTCACGTGCGGCGGATGCGCCTGCGACGATGCGGCCGTGCCGATCTCCTTGCGCGGACCCGGTCCGCCCGTGCGCTCCGTGGTCATCCCCCCACTCCCTCTTCGCGGGGATCGGTGTTGCCGCGGGCTTCGCGCTGCCGGCCCTGCTCGTCCACGTCCTGGTCCTTGTGGATGCCGGCGTTGGCGTGCACCGAGGGCGCGGGCTTGCCCGGGTTGTGCGGAATGCCGGCGCTGGCGGCCTGCTGCGCCATCTCCTGCTTGTCGTGCAGCACGGTATCGTCCTTGTCGGACTGGCCGTGGCCGACCTGGGGCAGGTTCTTGTAGTCCGTCGCGCCCGCCTCGCGCGGGTCGATGTTGTACTGATCGGGTCGCTTGCCGCCCATGGTGTCGTCTCCCTGTATGCGAGTGCGCAAACCGTTGGGCGGCATGGTTGTTCACGATCCGTGCCGGAGGGGGAACGTCAGGGAATGGGGAATGGGGAATAGGTGGATGCGGTGCGGGAGATAGATCAGTGTGCGTCCGACGGTGTGGCCCTCACCCCGCGTGCTGCGCACGACGACCCTTTCCCACGAACAGATGTGGGCGAGGGAGCACACGGCAGTTTGGCGCGATGGGCAGATGTTGATGCGTTCCCCGGGCCGTGAGGCCCCATCCCCGGCCCCTTCCCCAAAAGCCCTGGGGGACGGGAAACGTCAGCGCAGCCTCGCGTTCGGCGCCGACCGCGTCGCCCGGGCCGGAGCAGCCTCACAGCAGTACCGTGAGGCTTCCAGCCGTTGTTGAGGCGGCTTCAGCCGCTCAGCCGCACTCAGCCGCCGAGCCGCATCGCCGTTGGTTTGTGCCCCCTCTCCCACATCTGTTCGTGCGAGAGGGTGGCGAGCTTTAGCGAGCCCGGTGAGGGTCACAGCCCCCCGCCGCACCGATCTGCGCAATCCACTCCGAATCTGCCGCCCCGACAACCCTGCCCCAGTCTATTTTGGGGGAGGGTGGGTGAGTAATGCGAACCCGGGTGGGTGCCGCCCTGAGCTCCGCCGCTCGCACCACCCTCAGCCCCTCAGAACGCCTGCCCTAGCCGCAGGTAGAAGCGCGGCCTCTGTGACGCGCGCACGAAGTCGCCCCCCCCGGTCGCAAGCTCCAGCGGCCGGAGCGGAACGCCGACGCCGCCCACCAGGTCGATGGGCGCGTAATAGAAGAGCCGCAGCGACGCGCCCAGTTCCGCGCCCACGGAGGCCAGCGGCTGCGCTTCCGTCCGCGGCTGCAGCGCGAACCGGCACGCCTCCACACACCACGCCGCGCCGCCATCCGCGAACACCGTCCCCCACGTGCGGTCCAGGTAGGCGGGGATCAGCCGTACCCCGCGCTCCACCAGCGCCAGCGGAAAGCGGTATTCCACACTCCCCGCCACGGCGCGGTCGCCTAACTGCGCGCCGGACGGATAGCCGCGCAGCGGAAA
>NZ_DASVTX010000398.1:0-9883 GCF_036387355.1 Longimicrobium sp. | reverse complement strand
GTTCCGGCGGTCTTCCGCGTCCGACGCCGCCGGATTGCTTGCACGATGTCGGGATGCGTGAGTGCCGGTGCATGCAGCGGGCGTGGGGACGCACTCCTTCCGTTCACTCTGGCACCATCGCTGCAACGTCGCGCCGCCCCGATGCCGACTGTGACGGGCGGCATCGAGAATCCCACAACCGGAGAGCGGAATGCCAGAGAACGAGCGCGAGCAGAGAGAGTACTCGCTGAAGGAGCGGGAGTACCGGGGTGAAGACGGCCAGATTCACCACCACACCAACGCCTACATGCAGCGCCAGGCCGAAGAAGGAGGCCGCGAGCGGTCCGGCGAGTCGCGCGCCGGGCGGGAATCGGGCGGGCAGGAATCGGGCGGGCGTGAGTCGGGCGGGCGGGGATCGCGGGGCGGCGGCCAGAGCGCCAGCGGGTCGCGCGGCGGCGAGGAAGGCGGCTCCGGGCGCCAGAGCCAGTCGCGCGGCGGTGGCCGTTCCGAAGCGAACGAATCGCGCGGCGGCCGTTCCCGCGGCGAGAGCGAATCGCGCGGCAGCCGTTCGCGCGGGGAGAATGAATCCAGCGGGCGTTCGCGCGGCCGCTCCGGCGGCGAGGGCGAGGAAGAAGGGTCGGCGCGCGACACCGGCTACACCGCGCTGGTGACGGCGGTGGCGGTCGGCGTCACGGCGATCACGGCGGCGGCGCTGATGTCCATGTTCCGCTCGCGCAACGAGGAAGTCGTCGTGTACGACCTCCCCCGCAACCAGAACGCCGCGGGTTACAACCGCGACGACCGCGCGGCGGACGATCGCGATTCGCGCTACTAGGCGCGCGAGTTCCGCGACGGATGAACGGCCCGGCATCGCTGCGATGCCGGGCCGTTCTTCGCTTCCTCCATCAATGGGACGGTGCGGATCAGAAGGCTTCCAGCGCGCGGCGGTCCCAGGCGGCCAGCGCGGCGCCGCGCTCGTACGTGCTCTGCAGAAAATCCATCACCGCGCGGTCCGGGTCCGCCGAGGCGCACACGGCGGGGTAGGGGAGGATGAATTCCCGCATCTGCGGATGGTAGTACGCCGCCTCCGGGCGCACCGGCGCGTCCGCGTACCCTTCCGGCTCGGGATACATGTAGGCGTAGAACGCCGGATCGCGGAAGTCGCCGCCGCCCGGCCACCAACCCGCGCTGCTCACCTCGTGCGAGTACGCCTCGCGCGTCACCCAGTCCGCCAGGTTGGGCACCCCCCCGGGGTGCGGTGGCGCCTCGCGGCCGCTGAACCGGGTGACCGCCAGGTCAAAGCTGCCCCAGAAGAAGTGCACCGGGCTGCACTTGCCGATGAACCGCGAGCGGAACGCGTTCAGCACGCGGTCGGCCTGCAGCAGCGCACGCCAGAACCGCTGCGCGTACACCGGGTCGTATGCGGCGTGAACCGTGTCCTGCTCAAAGGGGATGGGCCTCTGCACCTCCACCGGCGTCGTCCAGATTTGCACGCGGACGTCCATCCCCCGCAGCAGCTCCATCACGTCGGAGTGGAACTGGGCCACCGTCATGGGCCGGAGCGCGAGCATGCGCGCGCCGCCCAGACAGTCCAGAATGCGCAGCCGGTGATCCAGAAAATCGAAGTCGATCTGAAAGGTGCGCGTGCCGTACGGAATGGTGCCGGTGGTGAGCCCGCGCGGGTTCACGTACAGCGGCGTGTGCCACCAGTGGTTCACCCGGGGCGACAGCGCCATCCGCACCTTTCCCACCACCTGCGTCCACATGTGCAGCGTGTCGCGGGTGTCCTCCCACGCGTCCAGCGAAAGCTCGGGCCACGTTTCGCGGACCGCGGTTTCGGTGCTCGTCATCGCGCTCCCGGAGGTGGAAGTGCCGTCAGTGGCTGCGCAGCGACCGCGCCACCACGCCCAGGCCGCCGGCCAGCAGCCCCAGCATCATGAGCGTGTTGAACAGGCTGGTGGGGCGAAAGAAGATCTGCAGGTTGGCGATGATGCCGAACAGGATGATGGCCGCGCCGATCACCAGCAGCATCCATCCCCAGAACGACCGGCCGTTGAAGAACAGAATGCCGATTCCCGCCAGCAGTGGCACCAGCGTGAGGCCAAAGGTGCTCTCGCCCCAGAAGCTCCAGAAGCCGCTGGTCACGGTGACGCGGGTGGTGAGCAGGTACGCGCCCGCGGCCGCCATCGCCGTGCCGATTACGAATTCCAGCATGCCGCCGGGCGTGCCGCCCGCGCCGCGTGCGTAGCCGCTGTCTTCCACTGGAGAGCGCTCCGGAATGGGAGGGGAGAAGGGGAACGGGAGGAAGTCAACGATACGCCCGCCGCCGTCGGCAAACAAGCGGCCCGTCCCGCCGGGCCGTGAACGCCCGCCGGACGTCCAGGCCTACAATCCGGCGGATCGGTGAACATTTGACAGCCGCCAGCCGCGTCATCCTTTTCCACCCGGTTCCGCCCATGCACAACGAGCGCGGCCCGCGCGCGCCACCCGGCTGGGGGCTACGCCCGCGGCCGGTCCGGCCCTGCCGCTCACGCAGCCCCATCGCAGGAACCTCCGTTCATTTCTCGCCCTCGCGCTCGTCTCGCTGGGCGCCTGCTCCACTTCGGGCTCGGTTCATCACACGCCCCGCCGCTCCCGCGAACCACTGCGCGCCTCCCCCGCCGCCCGCGCTGCCGGGTACCGGACCAGGGCACCTCGCCGCTCGCGTCCGCCACCCGCGCGGCGGGTGCGCCTACGCGCGCAGAAGCTGGCGAACGACGCGGGTGAGGGCCATGGGCATCTGGTCTGGCTGGCGCAGGATCACGTGCCCCGCCGGGCCGAAGATGCGCGGCAGGTACGAGGCACCTTTCCGGTCGATGGTGAGGCAGAAAGGCACGATTCCCAGCTGTCGCGCCTCGGCGATGGCCTGCCGCGCGTCCTCGACGGCAAAGGCGCCTTGGTAATGGTCGTCGTCGTTGGGCCGCCCGTCGCTGACGATGAGCAGAAGCTGGTGGCTGGTGCCCTGCCGCGCGAGCTGCGCGCTGGCGTGGCGGATGGCGGCGCCCATGCGCGTGAACGCTTCCGGCGCAAGCGCCGAGATCCGCTGCCGCACCACGTCCCCGTTGCGCTCGCCGAAGTCCTTGAGCGTGCGGATGCGGACGTTGCGGGCCGTCTTGCTGCTGAAGGTGTGGATGGCGTAGCGGTCGCCCAGCGCGTCGAACGCCTCGCTGGCCAGCAGAAGGGTAAGCTTTTCCAGGTCGATGATGCGGTGCGCGCCCATCTGCTCCGTGGTCGATCCGCTGACGTCCACCAGCAGCAGGATGGAAAGCTCCCGGCGCGCGGGACGCACCGCCATGTACACGCGGTCGTCCGGCGCGTGGCCGGTGCGCCGGTCCACCAGCGAGCGCACGCACGCCGCCAGGTCCAGCTCGTCCCCGTCGCGCTGCGCGGTCATGCGGATGCGGCGCGCGCGCAGCCGCTCGAACTCGGCGCGCAGCCGGCGCACGACGGGCCCCTGCCACGCGAGCACCTGCCGCGCCCACTCCAGGTCGCCCAGCTCCGCCTCGTGCGGGCGGATGGTGGCACCGGGGCGGGTGTACGTCCCCAGCTCGCAGTCCCATTCCGGATACTCGATCCCCCGGTCGGAACGCCTCCCCGTATCCGCCACGGCGGGGCCAGACACGGCCGCGTCCAGCGCCACCTCCGTCTCGGGCGCGTCGCTCTGCGCGCCGGACCCCTTGCCCTCCGTCGCGGGGCCGAAGTCGTCGTCGTCGCCCGCCTTGCCGGATCCGTCGGAGCTGCGCCCGTTCGCCGTGCTGGGATTGGCAGCGTTGCCGGCGCCGACGCCGTCGTTCGCGGCGCCGGACTGCGGGCCGGGCTTGCCTTTGCGCGTGGACGTGGCGGCGGACGGGTCGGCGCCCATCATGAACCAGGGCGACGTCTTGCCCATGACCTGCGACTCCGCCCACGCGTCCGGCTCCGCCGCGTACCCTCTTCCGAGCGCCGCCTTCGCCGCCAGCGGCGACACCGTGCCCCACGCGTCCACGGCGGGCACGCCGCGATACCGCGTTCCCGCCACCGCCTCCAGCCGCGCCGCCATCCGCCGCGCCCACGCCAGCGAGGCGGACGGATGGCCGAAGTCCGGCAGCTCCGTTCCCGCCACCCCCGGCTCGCCGTCCAGCGCGGCGCAGAAGAGCCGTTCCACCTCGCGCTCGGCCGCGGTCATCGCCTCCGCGTCCGGGCGGGCGGCCAGGGCGGACCGGCGCGCATCCACCAGCGCGCCCCGCAGCCCGGGCGCGCGCCGCGCGATCTCCGCATCGACAGACGCGCCCTCCGCCAGCAGGTACAGGTCGCGCTCCAGCGGCGAGGCCGCGGCGGGCAGGTGCGCCGCCGTGCCGCGCGCCAGCCGCTCCGCCTGCTCCATCGCCATCACGCGGTAGCGCTCCATGGCCGCGTTGCGGTCCGCGCCGGCGGGGAGCGACGGGGGAAGCAGAATGCGGATGCCGTCCGTGGACGCGGAAACGGCGCTGCCGCGCAGGTGGGCCGGCGCGCGCAGCAGGGTGCGCCGCAGCAGGCCGGGGCGGCGCGGCGGCTTGGCGTCGACGATGGGAATCTCACGCTCGTACAGTGCCGCGACCAGCAGTTCCAGCCGCCGCCGCACGTCTTCCAGGCGCACGGAGGGCGGCTCCGGCGCACGGCCGATGGCGCGAACCGCGTGGAGCGCGCGGACGAGAATGGGGGGGCGCGGCACGGATCAGAGCGTGGCGCTGATCAGGTCGGATATGGCCGCCAGCAGGTCCGGATCGTCCGTGAGCGGATTCACCAGCGCCACGCGGCAGGCCTGCGGCGCCGGAATCCCCCGCGCGATCAGCCGCGCGGTCGAAACCAGGAGGCGCGTGCTGGGCGCTTCCGCCAGCCCCTGGTCGCGCAGTGCGCGAATGCGGCCGGCAAGGCGAACCAGCGCCGTGGCGGCCGCGCGGTCCACGCCGCCCTCGTGCATCACGATTTCCGCCTCGCGCGCGGCGTCGGGAAAGTCGAACTCCAGGGCCACGAACCGCTGCCGCGTGCTGGGCTTGAGGTCCTTGAGCGCGTGCTGGTAGCCGGGGTTGTAGCTGATGACGAGCTGGAATCCCGGCGCGGCCTCCACCAGTTCGCCCGTCTTGTCGATGGGGAGCAGCCGCCGGTCGTCCGTAAGCGGGTGCAGGACCACGATGGTGTCCTGCCGCGCCTCCACCACCTCGTCCAGGTAGCAGATGGCGCCCATCCGCGCCGCCACGGTCAGCGGCCCGTCGGCCCATACGGTTTCGCCGCCACGGATCAGGTAGCGCCCGGTAAGGTCGCTGGCCGACAGGTCGTCGTGGCAGGCGATGGTCACCAGCGGGCGCTTGAGCCGCCACGCCATGTGCTCCACAAAGCGCGTCTTGCCGCACCCCGTGGGCCCCTTGAGCATCACCGGCAGCCCGGACGCGTGCGCGGTGCCGAACACCTCCACCTCCGCGCCGGAGGCCACGTAGTACGGCTCGTCCCCGCCGGGATGGCGGACGCCGTCAAAGGCGCCGCCGGCGCGCGCTGTCGTCACGGTTTCGCTCATCAGAAGTGCTGGATGAATTTCGGTGCGCCGTCATCCGCCGTGGCGGAAAGCGGAACGCGTATCGAACGATTCACGCCACCGTGGATGCGCGGGCGTCGTCGCACTCCGCGCACTCGCCGGGGGCGTGCAGAAAGACGAGCGGGTCGCGCCCCAGCCGTTCCGCGGACACGCGGACGACGTCGCGCGAGCGGACCAGGCGCGCGGTGCCGTTGCCGACGGGCCCCTCGCGCTGGAGCCCGGCGCCGCGAAGCCACCCGTCCGCCAGCGTGAAGCGCTCGCAGCAGTGGTCGTTCTCGCCGTAGGGCACGCGGACGGGGCGCCCGTCGCGGAGCACGGTGATGTGCTTGGGAAGGCGGTACGGCACGCCGGCGACCAGCTCCGCCAGGTGCAGCGTGGTGTTCGCGTCGTGGCCGGTTCCGAGCAGCAGCACCTGCCCGTCCTCGTCGTGCACGCGGCCCACGGGGCTGTCGGGCACGTGCGGGGGAAGGGGGAGCGGCGTGTCCGTGATCCGCCGCGCGCGTGGGCCGATGGCGGCAAAGGCGAAGGGGTGGTCGCTCCGGATGACCCCCGGCATCCGCCAGAAGGTCTGCGCGACCGCGCCCAGATCCTCCGACGCGGGGGTGGTGGCGGGGTCGAACGGCTCCTCGTCGCTCCCCGTCCACGAGGGCATCACCAGCGTCCCCTCCGGCCCGATCGCCATCCGCAGTGCCTCGATCAGCCCCGCGGGACCACCCTCCACGGGACGGATCGCCCGGAAGGCGGTGTGGACCAGCAGCACGCCGCCCTGTTCCACGCCCAGATCGCGCAGCTGGCCGGCGACCTCCTCGCGGCTCCATTCCCGGCCTTCGTGCGGCATGCGTTCTTTTTCGGATGAGGCGGCGCGGACGGTCCGCTCAGGGCGCGCCGGGTGCGCGGTCCACTACGGGGCGGAGGAGCGCGGGAGTTTCACCGATCAACGCGTACAGGTCGCCCCACAACCGCGCCACGGGCTGCAGCGCCCGCGAATCGGCGAACAGCGTCCCGGGAATCAGGGGCACCTCGTCCGCCAGTCGCACGCAGAGCACCTCGCCGATCACCAGCGTGTTGGGCGAGCCGGGCAGCTCCACGATCTGCGACACGCGGCACTCCAGCACCGCGGGGCAGTCCGCCACGTACGGCGCGGCCACGGTCTGCGCCTCGGCGGACTGCAGCCCCGCGCGGTCGAACTCGTCCACCTCCGGGCCGTACTCCCCGGCGGATTCGTTCATCGCGACGAGCTGCCGTTCCGTCGCCACGTTGACGCAGAACGCCCCCGTCTGGCGGATGTTGCGCAGTGTGTCCTTGTCCACCCCGGCCCGGCTGCCGATGGAGACGGAGACCAGAAACGGCGTCGCGCTCACCGCGCCGAAGTAGCTGAACGGCGCGAGGTTGCGCGCCCCCGCTTCAGACCGCGTCGAGATCCAGGCGATGGGCCTCGGAACGACGAGCGAGGTCAGAAGCTGGTACCGCTCGCGGGGAGAAAGCTCGGCGGTGACGCGGATCATCCGGCGCCGCCCACCCCGCGCGCGATCCACGCGCGAAGGTCGCGCGCCTCGTCGGGGCTGATGCCGTGCCCCATGGCGTAGTCGCGCTCCTCCAGCTCCGCGCCGGCGGCCCGCAGCGCCGCGCGCCCCTGCTGCCCCATGGCGAAGGGAATGGCGTCGTCCATCGTCCCGTGCCCCCAGAAGAAGCGCGTCCCCCGCACGGTTTCCGCCGTCGCCGCGACGGTGGGATGGTCGGCCAGGAAGCCGCTGAGGTTGACGGCGAACGGAACTGCGCCGGGGTTCCGCAAGGCGTAGGCGACGGACATGGTGCCGCCCTGCGAAAAGCCGCCCAGGACCAGCGGGCCGGGGCGGACGGGAAGCGTGTCCGTCAACTCCGCCAGGAACTCGCCCAGCAGCCGCTGCGACGTCTCGAAGCTGTCGGGATCCGGGCGGGTGCCGCCCAGAAAGCGGTACCACGCCCATCCCGGGCCGTATCCCCACGCCGCGCCGGGGTGCGGCGCCTCGGGCGTGACGACGATGGCGTCCGGCGCAAGGTGCGGCGCGAGCGAAAGCAGGTCGAAGCGGTCCGCGCCGCGCCCGTGCAGCAGCACCAGGAGCGGCGCGCCGTCCCGTGCGCCCGCGGGGATGGCCGTCTCGTAGCGCAGCAGGCTCATCGCGGCGCGGAGCGCACGGAGGGATGGCCGCTGCTGGCGAACAGGCCGGAGCGGATGGAAAGGATGCCGCCCGCGATCAGCGCCAGGGTGAGCACCACGCCGGCCAGCGCCACGCCGTGCGCCTTGTGGTCGTCCGTCTGCCGCTTGGCGTAGCCCGCCATGGTGGTGAACAGGCCGACGGCGAGGAACATCATGAACATGTGCCCGATCAGGGCGCTGTACCAGATTCCGGTGATCACCAGCAGAATGCCCAGCACGAACTGCAGGTGCAGCAGCCCCATGAACGCCGACGACGCAATGCGCGACGCGCCCTTGTACGGCCGGCGCTTCAGGTATCCCAGCAGCAGGACGACGGACGCGATCACGCCCGCCAGCAGCACCAGGTAGCGAAGCCCGGAATGGGCGTGGAAGAGCATTGTCTGCATGCGAGGGAGCGGGGGTGGGTGTGGAGCGCGGGCCGGGTGGCCTCGCGGCGGGGGACAATGTAGGGAGATCAGGGAACAGGGAATAGGGAATAGGGGGATGCGGCGCGGGCCTACGCCGCGGCGCCGGTGGCGGGCGTCGCGGCGCTGCGATGCGTCACGGGATCGGTCATCCGGAGCGTGTTGACCGGGCCGGCCTCGCGCGCCGGATCCGAGCGTCATTCTGAGTCCGCCACCCGCCTCGGCCTTCGGGTGTCATTCTGAGTCTTCCACCAGCCTCGGCCTCCGGGTGTCATTCTGAGGGAGCGGCGCGCCGAACCCTCTGCCGCTCCGAGCCGTGCGCGACCGAAGAATCCCGCGCCGAACTCTCCGCGTGGACGCGGGTTGCGCGGTGTGCTCGTGACCGTTCGCCGCGGCGGCGGGTCCGGAGCCCGGCGCCAACCTGACGTGCGTCGGACGCTCCGTGGCGGGATTCTTCAGTCGGCGCCTGAGCCTGAGCCGGCCGATGCCCCGCGCGGCGCCTCGTTCAGAATGACGCCGCTGCGCCGAGGTGCGCTCTCAGTGACATCTCTGCTCCGCTGTGGAGAGCAAGCGCAGCGTCGGGCATGGAGGAATGCGGACGCTCTTTTTGCGTCCGCCAGGGCGGGGCGGAATGATGGAGCCCCGAGCGGCGCGGGGGCGGCTCGGGGCTCCTTGTGCTGCGTCCAGCGCGCGGTCAGCTCGCCTGCGCCTGGCGAATGAACATCTTGTGCACCAGCGCGTTGAACTCGCGCTGCAGCGTGTCCGCGGCCTGCTCGCCGGTGCGGCCGATCTCGGCCAGGCGCGCCTCGCCCAGCGCGGTGCCCGCGGCGGCAAAGGTGGCGAACGTGTCCTGCGCCTGGCGCAGCATCACGATGTCTTCCACAATGCGCAGGAAGTCATCGTTGCGCAGCGCGTCCGCGGCGTCCTTGGCCTTGCCCAGCACGAACCCGAGCGCGCCCTTGAAGCCCTCGCCGGACTGCTCGCCCAGCGTGGCGCGGTACTCCTCAAGCGTCTTCTGGTGCTGGCGCACCGCGGGCAGGTGCCGCGTGCAGAGCGCGCGGAACTCGGCGTCCTCGGCCTGCTTCTCGTGGTCTTCCAGGCTCTCCAGCAGCGTGCGGTGCTGCATCACGCAGTTGCTGACCTGTGCCCGCAGAAAATCGCGTCCCTCGTGCATCGTGCTCTCCCGGTGTCTGTCGCCTCCGTGCGCCCCTCGCACGGGAGCGCCGCCCCGGTGCACAAGGTATGCCCAATGTTCTTTCCGGCCCGGTTCGCGTCGGCGCGTGTTCCCGTCCTTTCTGTCCCGATTGCCTGTTCTTTCACGGGGTGGTAGGCGGAACCGGAAAGGATGACGGCGGATGAGGGCGTGTCCCTGCGCTGCGCTCCGGGCCGGGCTGCGCGCGCCGTAGGCAACGATACAGCTGTTGCCAACGGCGCCGAGCCCCCTCCGTTGCGGGGCAACGATACTGCTGTTGCCCCTCCACTCCGGGTTCTCGGCCCTCCGGGCGCGCATCCCTCACGCAAAGTGATCCGCGCCATCACGCCCCGCTCCGGCAGGCGAGTTCCTGCATTCCCATTGGCCTCAGCGAGCTGAACCAACCACGCGCATCGTGCGCGCGTTCCCATCCGCGCGAGACCATCACCCTATTCCCTATTCCCTCTTCCCTATTCCCTATTCCCTGCCGTTCCCGCCCTCACTCCGTACTCAACTCCCGGTTC
>NZ_DASVTX010000397.1:0-9223 GCF_036387355.1 Longimicrobium sp. | reverse complement strand
TCACCAGCCTGGCGCGCATCCACGGCAGCGTGTCGTTCGCAACCACGAGCCCCGCCCCGATCACCAGGTCGCGCACCCCCAGCGCGACCGCCAGCTCCGGCCGTGGCCCGAACCCCGACGCGCGGGCCACGAAGTCCGGCGCGGCGAGCGACGCCGCGGCAAAGCCCAGGCTTCCCCACCCCAGCAGACGCGCCATCGGCTCGGCAGCATTCATCATCATCCCTCTCCGTCGGTGCGGCGGCGCGCGAAGCGAATCATCCCCCTTTGCCGCCGCGAATGGGTCGCGATCAGCCGGGGGCGTGCAGCCGCTCGCGGATCTCTTCCAGCACGCTGATGGCGGTTTGCAGCCGCTCCGGATCCATCCACCCGATGCCGCGTTCCATGGTGGCCTGGAACGGCTCATCCAGCCCCGCGAGCAGCTGCAGCCCCGCGGGGGTGATGGTGAGGCGCATGGAGCCCTCGATCAGCCCGCGCGTCTTGAGCTTGTGCAGCAGCGCGAGCAGGCGGTCGGGCTCGTGCACCATCCGCTGCTCGATCTCGGCGCGGGCACGGCCCTCCGCGCCGGCGCCGCGCAGAATGCGCAGCACGTTGTACTCGTCCAGCCGCAGATCGGCGCGGCCCACCACCTCCGAAAGCGCGGCGGAAACGTGCTGCTCCGTCCGAAAAAGATTCAGCGTGAACTCGCGCGCGAGCGAGTCGATGGGCTTGGCGATCCCGAGTTCACGCTCGATGCTGTGCGGCATTCGCGGTGTGCGGTCAGCAGAAAAGGACGAGGCATTCAGAAGCGCTCCATGCTCTGCGAAACGGATGCCGCAACGTTGTACAGCCTGCGAAGGTTCGGGACCGAAAGCACGTCTCCCTCCCGTCCGGCCGCGCGGAGGGAGGGAGACGCAGTCAGGGCGCGCGCTCAGCGCCGCCTCAGTACACGTTCACGCCGACCGTCCTGGGCGTCGCCGAGCCGAAGCTGGCCGTCACTTCGCCGGTCCCCGTGCGCACACCCAGCACGTGCCCGGTGCGGTCGTCCCACTGGCTCACGTAGATCTGCCCGGACACGTTGGCGCCCGTCCACGTCACGTAGCTGGAGGTATTCACCGTCCCCGTCCAGTCGTACACGGTGGCGGTCAACAGCTGATACTGGCCGTGCTGGATCTGGTAGTTGCCGGAAATCTGCACCCACCCGTTGGGGTGCGCGATGGGCGCCGACAGGCCCAGCGTGTACGTCCACGAGGTCACGGTGCTGGGCACGTTGAAGGTCCACACACCCGTCGCCGTCTGTTCGCCCGGAGCCACGGTCTGCCGCCACTTCCAGTACGGCTGGTTGGTGGCGGTAAAGGTGCCCGTTCCGTCGGGATTGTTGACGGTGACGGTGCCCGTTCCGCTGGTCACGGCGATGTTGCTGATGAACGCGTAGATGGTGTCTACGTCCAGCCCCGTGTTGGTGCCGATGGTCTGCCCCAGGTCGTTGCGGATGGTGTTGAAGAAGGTGGTCTGCCCGTTGTTGCTGAACTGCGCCGAGGTAAGAAGGGTGAAGTACGAGCCGATCGTGACGCGCACGTTGTCCTGGCTGCCGACGGGCACCGGCTCGCCGCACTGGGTGGTCTGCGACGCGACGTCCACGCGGCAGGTCAGGGTGCCGATCAGCTTCTGGTGCTCGACGTTGTCCGGCGGGCGAACGGAGGTCGGCGCGCTGGGCATGTCGGCGCAGGCGGCGGACGCGAGGAGGGCCGCGAGGGCGGCGGCCCGGATGCGGAGGTGGTTCACGAGGACCTCTGGAGGATGAGGATGGGGCGGTGATACCGTGGCAGGTGCACCACTGCTTACATATTGCGACGCGAATTGTCAGCGTGCAAGGAGTTTGTTTGCTCCCCCACCGCCCGGCGCGCGCCCCTCATCGGAGACACGCACCGGCAGCGCGCCCGCTGATCCCTGCTCCTGTCAGAAGCTGATCCCGACGCCGAATCCGTGGTGGTTGCCGGTGGTGACGGCGGTGCGCAGAATGGCGCCGCGGGGAAGCACGAAGTCGACACCCCAGTCCACCGCGCCGGTGATGCCGTTGGTTACGTCCTCCGCCGGATACCCGGGCTCACCGTTGTTCACCTGGCTGCCGCTGCGAGCTTCGAGCATGAGCCGCGGAGTGATGTACGGGCGAACGCGGGTGCCGTTGTATCCCACGCTGACGCCCAGCGGCACCGTGATCGCCGTGCCGTTGTTCAGTGTCGCGCCCAGGCCGGTGACGAGCGAGGCGCGCAGCGGGCCGGATTCGCTGGTCGCGATGGGCGCGGAGTAGTCTACCGCGGCCGTGTACGCGACAGCGTCGAGCCCGGTCCGCAAGCGGGTCCGGTACGGGCCTTCCACGGCACCGGTTCCCCGCCCGTCCGCCA
The DNA here is from genome assembly GCF_036387355.1 of Longimicrobium sp. GTDB lineage: Bacteria > Gemmatimonadota > Gemmatimonadetes > Longimicrobiales > Longimicrobiaceae > Longimicrobium. The sequence goes on along the minus strand of NZ_DASVTX010000397.1, from coordinate 6,842 downwards.
CGCTGGCGCGGAACCGCAGCCCCGGCAGGCCGTTGAACGGCCGCACCGCCAGCGTGAGACCCAGGCCGGTGCCGTACGCGTCGCCGCCAATGAAGTCGATCTTCGGCTGCGTGACCGGCGAACTGAACAGCGGCCCCGTGGTGAGTTGCGCTCGCGCGGCTGTGGGGAGGATGACGAGCGCGGCGAGCAAGGTGGCTGAACGACGAACGTGCATGGGAAACCTCGTGCGGAAAACGTGAGAAAGTGATACCGTCACCGCGGGCTACCCGCCCGGATTTCGGGGAGTTCCGGCCCGGATGGGCGACACACATTTCCGTATTCTTCTGACACGCGCCCCCGTTTGCCCCACGTCCGCGCCGTTCCGCGGTCCGTGCACGGCGCATCCGGTTGTGGCCGCTTTGGTGCGTGTCACAGACCGGGCTCCCTCGCGCGTGCCCCGTCCGCGCCGTGGCGGTTCTTGAGTCGGCCGGACCGGCGACGTAGCTTGCCGCGCCCGCCGACTCCGCCACACGTTCCCGCCCATCCGTGCCGACCACCTTCCGGTTCCGCGTCCGGCTCGCGCCGCCGCTGCTCCTGCTCGCCTTCGCCACCCTTTGCGCCACCGCCGTATCCACCGCGGCGTCTGCGCAGGCGGTGCTCCGCTGGGGCGGCGACGCGGAGGGCGGCGCGCCCTTCGTGGAAGCGGATCCCGCCAACCCCGCCATCGTCCGCGGCTTTGACGTGGAGATCGCGGAGATGATCGCGCGCGGGCTGGGGCGCGAGCCGCGCTTCGTGCAGGTGGCGTGGGCGTCCATCCCGCAGTCCGCCGAGCGCGGCGACTTTGAGATCGGCCTCTCGGGCGTGGAAGACCGCCCCGAACTGCGGGCGCGGCATGCGCTTACCATCCCCTACTTCGAGTTCCAGGAAGTGCTCGCCGTGCGCCCGGCGGACCGGGGCCGATACCGTACCCTGGCGGACCTGGCGGGCCGCCGCGTCGCCACGCTGGGCGGCACGCTTGCGTACGAGCTCCTGCTGGCGGAAAAGGCACGCACCGGCCTGGTCCCCGTCTCGTACGACGACGACGTGCATCCGTACACGGATCTGGTTGCGGGGCGCGTGGATGCGGTGCTGCTGGACGACGTGATCGCCGCGCGCGCGCTGCGGCGCACGGGCGGGTTCGTCATCCAGCCCACCTCCATCGCGGCCAGCCACTACGTGGGGGTGATGGCGAGCGGCAACACCGCGCTGCGCGATTCGGTGAACGAGATCCTGCGCGCGCGGATGAGGGACGGGTCGCTGGAAAAGACTTTTCGCGCCTGGGGCGTGTGGAGCGACGCGCAGGCCGGTTACTTCCGGCGCGCCACGGCGGACACCACTGCGGCGAAAGCGGCTCCGGCGGTGGCGGGAACCGGGCGGGCGCCGGAGACGGCGCGGCGGCCGGGGCTGGCCATGTACCTCCCCGCCCTGCTGCGCGCGGCGGGGATCACGCTGGTCCTTTCCTGCCTCGCCATGGCGCTGGCCGTCGCGCTGGGAATCGCCGTGGCGGCCGGGCGCGTGTACGGGCCGCCGGTGGTGCGCGGCGCCCTGGCCGTGTACGTGGAGGTGATCCGCGGCACGCCGGTGCTGCTGCAGCTCTTCGTGCTCTACTACGGCCTGTCCGGCGTCGTGCGCCTGCCCGCGTTCGCCGCGGCGGTGCTGGGGCTGGGGCTGAACTACGCCGCGTACGAATCGGAGATCTACCGCGCGGCGCTGCAGGCCATCGCGCGGCCGCAGCTGGAAGCGGCGCGCACGCTGGGGCTTACGGAGTTCCAGATCCTGCGCCTGGTGCGTGGCCCGCAGGCGCTGCGGCTGGCGCTGGCGCCCATGACCAACGACTTCGTCGCGCTGCTCAAGGATTCGTCGCTCGTGTCCGTCATCACCGTCGTGGAGCTGACCAAGCAGACGGCCATCTACGCCACCAACGCGGGAAGCTGGGTCGTGCCCGGAATCGTGTGTTCGCTGATCTACCTGGCCTTTTCGCTCCCGCTTTCGCGCGCGGCGCGCATGCTGGAACGGCGCTGGAGCGCGGCATGAGCGCGGCGCTCAGCATCCGCGGACTCACCGTTTCGCACGGCGCGCGTCAGGTGTTGCGGGGCGTGGATCTGGAGGTCGCGCCCGGCGAGATCGTGGCGCTGATGGGCGTGTCCGGCGCCGGAAAATCAACCGCGCTGCGCTGCGTGGCGGCGCTGCAGGCGTTTGACGCGGGCTCCGTGGACGCGGCGGGCTTCGCGCTGCGCCCCGGCCCCGTGCCGCGCGAATCGGCGCTGCGGGAACTGCGCGGCAGGGTGGGGATGGTGTTTCAGGCGCACTCGCTGTTCGAGCACCTGACGGCGCTGCAGAACGTGACGCTCGCGCCGCTGCACGCGCTGCGGTGGGCGCCGTCGCGCGCGGAGTCGGTGGCGATGGAACTGCTTGGGATGCTGGGCGTTGCGGGGCGCGCGGGCGCCTATCCGCGGCAGCTTTCCGGGGGCGAGGCGCAGCGCGTGGCCATCGCCCGGGCACTGGCGCCGGACCCCGCGCTGCTGCTGATGGACGAGCCCACCAGCGCGCTGGATCCCGCCCGCCGCGGCGCGCTGGGGGATGCGCTGCGGGCGCTGGCGGCGCAGGGGCGCGGGCTGCTGATCAGCACGCACGACGTGGACTTCGCGCGGGCGCACGCGGACCGCGTCGCGGTGCTGTCGGAGGGGGTGATGGTGGAGTGCGGCGCCGCGGCGGAGGTGCTGGCGAGGCCCACGCATCCCGCCACGCGTGAGCTTCTGCGCGGCTCCGCGGACTAGCCGCGGCCCAGCAGCCCCGCGAGCGTCTCCAGGTCGCGCGCCACGGCCCGCGCGTCCGCGGCGAACTGCTCGTCCGTCATTCCCGCCTCGCGAAATACGGTAAAGAGCACCAGGCTCCCTTCCCCGTCCGCCACCACGCGCATGGGCACGTACACCTCGCCCCCGTCCGGGAGGCGCACGGTGTGGTCCAGCACGCCGAACGCGTTCGTCTCGGCGTACCGCAGCCACGCGGTTCCCGCCTCCGTCTGCACCTCCCACCCGCCATCCACCGAGCGCGCGCCGCTCCCCAGCCCCGCCGCCCACCGCGGCAGGTTGGCCCCGTCCGCCACGAACGCGTACACCTCCGCCGCGCCGCGCGGGATGGAGATGCTGAGCGTGGCCGACTGCCGCATCGTCACCTCCCCTGTGCGCTGGATGGCGGAAAACCGAAGGCCGCCGCTACCCGTTCCGCCAGCGGCCGCACGTCCAGTTCACTGTTGCTCAGGACCATGACGGTGACGTCGCTCGCGGGCAGGTGGATGGCGTAGGAGCGGAAGCCCGGGACCACGCCGCCGTGCGAGAACATCGTTGCCCCGCCCGTGCGCTGCGTGTACCACCCGTGCCCGTACTCCTGCCCGGCGCGCGCGCCGGAGTCCAGCCGGATGTGCGTGCCGAACATGGCCGCAAGCGAGGCGGGCGCGAGCACCCGCCCGGAGCGCAGCGCGTGCACCCACACCAGCAGGTCGCCCGCCGTGGACCAGGTGGAGTTGCCGTCCGCCGTGGCCGTGGTGCGGTCTTCGAACTGCGCGCGGATCACCTTTCCCGCCCGCGCCGAGTATCCGCTCGCCATCCCCGCCACGACCTCGGCGTTGTCGGCGAAGCCCGTGTTCCGCATCCCCAGCGGCGCAAAAAGGCTGTCGCGCATGAACTGCGTCCACGGCATCCCCGCCGCGCGGCTGATGATCTGGCCGAGCAGGATGAACCCGGAGTTGTTGTAGCGAAAGCGCTCGCCGGGCGCGTACTGCAGCGGCTGGTCGCGAAACAGGGCGACGATCTCGTCGTGCGAGCGGGGCAGCATGCGCGTCTGCCCGAACCCGACGGCAAAGATGTCGGGGATGCCGCTGCTGTGCGTCAGCAGGTGGCGCAGGCGGACGGGCTCCCACGCGGCGGGGCACGGCTCCACGTAGCGGCACAGGGGATCGTCCACGCTCAAGCGGCCGCGCTCCTGAAGCAGGAGCACGGCCGCGGAGGTGAACTGCTTCTGCAGCGAGCCGATCAGAAAGCGCGTTTCTACCGTGACGGGAACGGAGGCCTCGTAGTGCGCCGTCCCGTACGCCCGCGCGAGGACGGGCTGCCCGGCCCGTGACACCGCGACCACGCCGCTGAACGGCATGCCCGGCATGCTGTCGCGCACGAACCGGTCGATTTCCGCCACCAGCCGCGCACTGTCCTGCGCCGCCGCGGGCCGCGCGAACATCATTGCGAGTACCATCACCAGCCACCCGCACCATCGGTTCCGCATCCTCGATCCCCACCGCTGGACGTGTCCCCCCGAGCCTCGGCTGGCGGGAAGCAATAAGCGGCCCCGCATTGTCGACATCGGCGGATCAGCGATCGAGGAACCGCGTGATGGCGCTCCACGCGGCGGCGGGCGCGGCCTGCAGCAGCAGGTGCGGCGCGTCCATGCGGGCGACCTGCGTGGGATGTGCGTCCGAGATGCGCCGGAGCGCGACGTCGGGGACCAGGCGGTCGCGGGTGCCGCGAAGATACAGGATCGGCGCGGGGCAGTGCGGCAGCCAGCGCGCGGCATCGGCCGTCAGCACCGCGGCCAGGCGGGCGGCGAGAACGGCGGGCGGAACGGATGCGATCGCCGCGCGCACTTCATCGACCAGCGCCGCGGAAGCGCCGGCGCCTACGAGAAAGTGGCGGATGGCCCACGCGGGCGGCGCGGCGCGGAACGCGATCGGGAGGGCAACCAGGCGCAGCGCACGGTGGCGCGGCGGCGCGACGAAGCTGTTGCAGAGCACCAGCGCGGCGGCCCCGCCTTTCGCCGCCAGCCGGATTCCCAGTGGGCCCGAGAACGATTCGGCGACGATGATGCAGTCGGGACCGACGCGCAGCTCGTCCCCGAGCCGCCGCGCAAGTGCATCGTAGCCCAGCTCTTCCGCCGGGAGCGCGACGGTCTGCGGTGCGAATCCCGCCGGCGCGAGCGCGGCGAAGTCCCGGAACAGCCTTCCCGTGCCGTCCATCCCGGGAAGCAGGATCACGCGTCGCATTCAGTCCGTCTGATGGCGGATTGTGAGGAGCCGCGGATGGTTCTGCGCCATACGCCAAGTGCGCTCAGGGACAGCGGGTCATTCGTCGCGCCAAGCCACGGCTCGCCCGACGTATCGTCCGGCGCCCGCAGAGGATGTTGAGTAACCAGGCCGGCCACCCGCCTCGGCGTTCGAGTGTCATTCTGAGGGAGCGGCGCGCCGAACCCTCCGCCGCTCCGAGCCGTACGCGACCGAAGAATCCCGCGCCGAATTTTCCGCGTGGACGCTGGTTGCGCGGCACGGGGGGGACCGTTCGCCGCGGCGGCTGGTCTGGAGCACGCCGCGCAACCTGTCGTTCATCAGATGCTCCGTGGCGGGGTTCTTCAGTCGGCGCCAGAACCTGAACCGGCGGACGTCCCGTGCGGCGCCTCCTTCAGAATGACACGGCTACGCCGAGGTGTCGGGCGAACAGGCGTTTGTCGGCGCGCTCTCAATGACACCGCTGCGCGGTCATGACCATCCAACAGGGTTTCCCAACACGCTCTCAGGGGTGACAAGTCTTTGCGCAGGTTCCGGTTCCCTGCGCGGAACGAGCGCTACCGAACGCGGCGCAGCACCACGTCGCCCGTTGCACCTCCGGCGTACGCGCGCATGAACCAGCGGCCGACGATGCTGTCGCCGCGCATGCGCCCCGCGAACGAGACGCCGCCGTGCGAAATGCGCGGAATCAGGTTGATGTCCACGCTGTCCCCGTCCACCACCCTCGCAATCGCCTCGCGCTCGAACGTCTCATTCTGCCCGCCGAACACCGTCGTCGACACGTCACGCCCGATCCGGCCGCCGAAGAACGGGCTGAAGTCGATGTCCGACAATCCTTCGATTGTCCAGACGTACCGGTCGCGCTGCAGCGGGCGCCGCCGGTCCACGATGTGGAGCGTGTCGATGAAGTTGATGGTTCCTTCAACAACGCGCTGCGCAGGCGGCGGACCCCGGCGGATGCCCGCGTCGCGCAGCTTGAAGCGCATGTGCCACGTGCCGCTCAGGCTCAGGCTGACCGGCGCCGCGCGGCGGAGCGCAACGTTCATCGTGTCCACGCGCCGGGCGGCAAAGGTGATGGTCCGCTGCTCCGGTCGGTACCCGGTGCTCTCCACGGTGACGCGGAGCGTGCCCGGATCAACACCGGTCATCCTGTACTCCCCGGTTTCTTCCGACATTTCCCAGTGAAATTCGGCAAAGATTGCGGCGCGGACCGGTTCACCCGTCTGGGCGTCCGTGATCCGGCCCACGAGCGAGCCGAGGGAGGCGCGCTCTTCCGCCTCCCGCGCCTCGGTTTCGGGATCGACCTTGACGGGGAGCATTACCACCGTATCCACCGCCTGCACCTTAACCGGGCGCGTTGTCCGGGTTGCCACCGTCGCCGCGGGCGCGGGGTCGGCGCCGCGCGGGCTGGCGCACGCGGCGAGAAAGGCGCAGCAGAACACGATTCGCTTCACAATGGCAATCTCCGGCGATGCAGGTGGAAGCGTGGGTCCATGCAGGGAACGGCCCGCGGCGCCGTCATCTGACGTCGCGCGGAACGTGGAACCCGGTGTGGGGGCAGGCCAGGCAGAGACGCGCCGTGGGAGAGGCCGTCAGTGCACCACAGGCCGGGCAGCGGTTCAGATGAACCTCGGCCGCATGGTCGCGCAGGAGCGCCGAGCCACTACTGGACCGCCACCTTGTCGATCACGCGCACCAGCCGGTACTCCAGCGAAGATGCATCCGCGGGCGGGTTGCGGATTTTGCGGATCTCCACTTCCAGCGTGTAGCGGTA
>NZ_DASVTX010000396.1:0-6527 GCF_036387355.1 Longimicrobium sp. | reverse complement strand
GCGGCGTGCACCGAACCCGTCGCCACACCGTGCCCCGCACAGAACCGTCCGTCGCGCCTCGGCCCCTGAGCGTCAACCTGAAGGAGGCGCTGCACCGGACCCTTCCTCCACACCAGACCATGGCGCCGACTGAAGGATCCCGGGCCTGACTCGCCGCCTCCTGATCGGCGGCGCGGCGTGCACCGACCCCGTCGCCGCACGTGCCCCGCACAGAACCGCCCTCGCGCCGGGGCCCATGCGCGTCATCCTGAAGGAGGCGCGGCCCGGACCCATCTTCCACACCAGACTTTGGCGCCGACTGAAGGATCCCGGGCCTGACTCGCCGCCTCCTCATCGGCAGCGCGGCGTGCACCGAACCCGTCGCCGCACGTGCCCCGCACAGAACCGCCCCTCGCGCCTCGGCCCCTGAGCGTCATCCTGAAGGAGGCGCCGCACCGGACCCTCCTTCCACGTCAGACCGTGGCGCCGACTGAAGGATCCCGGGCCTGACTCGCCGCCTCTTCGTCGGCGGGCGCGGCGTGCACCGAACGATTCGCCACGTTCCAACTGTCCGCCAACGCGCTTCTCTGCCATCAGTCCACTGTCTGCTTCCGTACGATCACCTTGCTCGTCCCCTCCTTGAGCCGTTCAAAGCCAAGGTCCTCCGCCAAGTCCCGCCATTCCGGATTGTGGTCGTTGATCAGCGCCACCTTCTTTCGACGCACCCAGGACTTGATCTCCTTCTCGCGCTCGATCGCCGCGCGTGGTGCATCGGCGGGCTCGAAGTAGACAAGGCGGTTGATGCCATGTACCGACGTAAACCCGAGGGTAAGCCGCTCTCGATGCTCATGGACGCGGCGCACGAGATTGTTCGTGACGCCCGTGTAGAGCGTACGCGCCCTGTTCGCGAAGATGTAGACGAAGTACGTCGACACGGTTCCAAGGGGTACGAAGGGGCACCGCGAGTGCGCTCGGCGGACAAACGTGCGGTCGGGCGGTCGGAGTGGTGTTGGCGGAGTGATCCTGCGACCGCGAGTTCGAGCGTGCCACGCAGCCTGTCGTTCGCGGGCGGAGTGTAAGCGGGAGTCTTCAGTCGGCGCCAGAGTGTGTGCAGACGAAGAGTGATGCGGGGCGCCTCCCTCAGAATGACGCCCAGACGCCGATGCGGAGAGCGGGCTGCGGCGAGTGGGCCAGTTCGCTCGTGCGGCCGCGAGTCTGAGCCCGCCACGCAGCCTGTCGTTCATCGGCGGAGTGTAGGCGGGATTCTTCAGTCGGCGCCAGAGTGTGTGCAGACGGGGAGTGTTGCGCGGCGCCTCCTTCAGAATGACAACCAGACGCTTAAGCGGAGAGCGGGCTTTGGCGAGGGGGCCGGTTCGCTCGTGCGGCCGCGGGTCCGCGCGTGCCACGCAGCCTGTCGTTCACTCGCGAGGTGGAGCCATGACCTCGACCGATGTCGCCCAATGGCGTCAGCGCGGGGCAGGATGCGCGATGGGCTGGCCGAGGCGCACCGGATCACCGGGGCGCAACGCGCGGTCCAGTGTAACCCGGCCGGGCTCAAAGACGAGGACGACGGTGGATCCCAGGTGAAAGGTCATGATCTCGTCGCCGCGGCGCACGGGCACCGGGGGATCGTACCGGCGCGCGGCGGACTGCAGGCCGCGGCGGTTGGTGACCCAGGCGCTCGTCCCCACCGGCGCGTTCCACTCTGCATCGAACGCCGCGCTGATGCGCCCCACGTTGTACGCGCCCACCGCCACCACGGCGGTCCGCCCCGCCGGCCCGTCGATGTGGCACATCAGCCGCTCGTTGCGGGCGAACAGCTCCGGCAGGTGCGCCACCGCGGCCGCGTTCACCGGGAGCAGCGCGCCGGGCACGTGACGCGCGTCGCGGATTTCTCCCCCGACCGGCGCGTGGATGCGGTGGTAATCCTTCGGCGAGAGATACAGGGTGATGAACGCGCCGCCCTCGTACCGCGACGCCGCGCCCTCGTCCTCCAAAAGCTGTCCCACGTCGTACAGCCGCCCCTTGGCCTGGATCAGGCGGCCCTCGCGGATGATCCCCAGCTGCCCCACCGCCCCGTCCACCGGCGACGCGACCGTGGACGCGTCCGCCGGCCACGTGCGCGCACCCCTCGTGAGGCGGCGGGTAAAGAAGCGGTTCAGCGTGGGATACGCCTCCAGCGGCAGCTCCGCCTCGCTCACGTTCGCGCCCACGGCGCGGGCAAAGGCGCCCACAACGGCGGGGCGCATGGCGGGCGGAATGGGTGCGTCCGCCAGCCGGCCGAAGCCGCGGCTGAGGGCGCCCTGCGGCAGGCGGCGCAGCAGCGAGAGCGCGGCGCGCCAGCGGAGGGACGGAAGGTCCGGCTGATGATCGGAACGGTGCATGCTCCGCGGGGTTGCAGGCCGCGCGCCCGCGGGCGGGCGCATCCGGGGGCCGGGTGTTAGATTGGCGCGTCCCGCGACGCGGGACAGCGTGCGATCAGAGACCGCAAAATCAAGAACGGCAAGGCGTTGAGTACATCCATCTCATCCAGCATCCGAATCCCCAGCACCACGCGCGTGCTGGGCAACGGGCTCCGCGTGGTGGCGCATGAGGACCGCGGCGCCCCCATCGTTACCGTCCACCTGATGTTCCGCGCCGGCTCCCGCGACGAGCGCCCGGGCCGCACCGGGCTGGCGCACCTGCTGGAGCACCTGTTCTTCGAGGGCTCGCAGCACGCCCCCAAGGGGCACTTTGACGACGTGCTGGAGCGGGTAGGCGGCACCAACAACGGCACCACCTGGCTGGACCGCACCAACTACTACGAGACGGTCCCCACCCACGCGGTGGAAGTCCCCCTGTGGCTGGAAAGGGACCGCCTGGGCTTTTTTCTCCCCGTCCTCACCGGCGAGATCCTGGAGCTGCAGCGCGGCGTGGTGATGAACGAGCGCCGGCAGGTGTACGAGAACCGCCCGTACGGCATGGCCGACGAGCGCCTGCACGAGCTGCTCTTTCCCGGCGCGCATCCGTACTCGTGGCCCACCATCGGCTACATGCGCGACCTGGAAGCCATCACCCTGGACGACGCGCGCGAATTCTACCAGACGTACTACACCCCCGGCAACGCGGTGCTCGTGTTTGCCGGCGACATCGCCCCGGAGCGCGCGTTCGAGCTGGCGGAGAAGTACCTGGGCGACCTGCCCGCCGGGCCCGCGATCCAACCCGCTGCGGCGCCGGACCTTCCCGCCTCGCCCGGCGGCGTGCGCGAGGTCATGGAAGACGAGGTCAGCTTTCCCCGCGTGCACCAGGCGTTCTCCGTGCCGGGCTACGGCTCGCCGGACTGGATCGCGCTGGACGTGCTGGCCTACCTGCTCGCGGATGGAGACAGTTCCCGCCTGCAACGCGCACTGGTGCGCGACGGCCGGCTCGCGCAGGACATCGACAGCTACCTGTATCCCACGGCGCTCTGCGGCGTGTTCGGGATCGTAGGCACGGCGCGGTCGGAGATTGAGCCCGAGGCGCTGGAGGCCGCCGTGCGCCAGGTGCTGGACGACGTGATCCGCGACGGGGTGACGGAGGCGGAGGTGACTGGCGCCATCCGCCGCGTGCGCCGCGACCAGGTCAGCGAGCTGGCCACCATGGAGGAGCGCGCCGACACGCTGGCGTACGCCGCCACGGTGCTGGGGGACGCGGACCGCATCCACGAAGTGCTGGACGGCTATGCAAAGGTGACGGCGGATGACCTGCAGCGCGTCGCTGCGGCGTATCTGTCGGCCGACCGCGCCGCCACGCTCGTCGTCGTTCCCGCGGACGAAGAGGGCGATGAGGACGAGGAGGTGCGCGATGCCGCCTGAATCCATTCCCTTCTTCCCCGCCCCGGTCCCCGGGCAGCCGCCGCGCCCCCGCGTGCCGCGGCCGGACCGGTGGACGATGGACAACGGGCTGCACGTCGTGGCCGCGCCGCGCGCCACGGTGCCGCAGGTCGTCATCCGCCTGGCGCTCCCCGCCGGGTCCGCCGCCGACCCCGCGGAGCACCCCGGCACCGCCTCGCTGGTGGGCCACCTGCTGACGGAGGGAACCACGACGCTTTCCGCGGACGAGCTGGCCGAGCGGCTGGACGGGCTGGGCGCCGCGGTTCACGCCAGCGTGGGGCACGACTACGCCGAGATCGAAGCCGTCTTTTTGACGGAAACGCTGGCGGAGGGGGTCGGGCTGCTGGCGGACGTGCTGCTGCGCCCGTCGTTCCCGGAGGGCGAGGTGGAGCGGGTGCGCGCGGAGTCGCTGGACGCCATCATCGCACGCGAAGACGAGCCGGCCAACGTGGCGGAAGACCGCGCGGCGCTGGAGGTGTTCGGCGCCGGGCACCCGTACGGAGTGCCCGCATTCGGCACGGCGGCGGGGATCGCGGGCGTCCCGCGCGAGGTGCTGGCGGACTTTCACGGCCGATTCTACCGCCCGCGCGGCGCGTTCCTGGTCGCCTCGGGAGACTTTGACACGGCGGAGCTGCGCGCGCTGCTGGACGCCGCCTTCGCCGGGTGGGAGGGCGCGCCGCCGCCCATCGCCTACCCCGCGGGGACGGAGCTTCCCGCGCGCGCCGGCCAGCTGGTGCTGGTGCCGTGGGACGACGCGGCGCAGTCGGAGATCCGCATCGTGGGCGCCGGGCTGGACCGCCGCTCGCCGGACTGGTTCGCGGCGTCCGTCGCCAACTACGTCCTCGGCGGGTCCACCATCACCGGACGCCTGGGCGCCAACCTGCGCGAGGACAAGGGATGGACGTACGGCGCCCGCTCGTCGTTCCAGCCCGGCGTGGTGACGGGGGGATGGTCCGCGGAAACGGCGGTGGACGTGGGGGTGACGGCCGACGCGGTGCGCGAGATGATCGGCGAGATGCAGCGGATGACGGAGGGCCCGGTGCCCGACGCCGAGCTGCGCCGCGCCAAGGACGCCATGATCCTGTCGCTCCCCCGCGTGTTCGAGACGCCCAGCGGCGTGGCGGGGCGCTTTGTGACCCTGGAGGCGTACGGCCTGCCGCGCGACTACTGGGAAACGTACGCCGACCGCGTTGAAGCGGTGACGGCGGACGACGTGCTGCGGGTGGCGCGCCGCTTCTTTGCGCCGGAGCGAACGGTGCGCGTGGTGGTGGGCGGGATGTCGGAAACGGAGTGAACGGACGACGCCCGGCCCCTGTGCGGGGCCGGGCGTCGCGTGCGTCCCGAGGGAGGACGGCTTAGAACAGCGTGTCGTTGCGCTCCGGACGCCACACGGCGTCGTCATCCACTTCTTCCTGCGGCTCGTGCACGTGCGCGAGGGCCGGGACGGGCGCGCTGCCCGTGGCGCGCATGACGCCTTCCCAACCGCAGGCGGTGCACCAGCGCCGGCCCAGAAAGCGGCGGATCGCCATGAGCATGCGCGTGCGCAGCAGAATGGTTTCGCCTCCGCAGCGGGGGCAGTCGCGCCCCGCGGGAAGCAGGGCGACGAGCAGGGCCAGCGGGGCCAGCAGCATCACCACCCAGAGCGCGGTCATGAACATCCACATCGGGTCCTCCAGTGTCCCTCGGGCGCGGAGCCGTTCCTTCGGGCGCCGGCCCCCGCCGACGCGCTCTCGCAGCCACTCAGGCAACCCCCGTGCCGTTCCGGCCGCATCCGCCCGCCCCCCGCGGAGCGCCGCCATCGCGCGTTCCCAGCGGAGTTTGCCGCGCCCTCACAGCACCATCCGTTTCCCCGCAACCGCGCGCCGGGACGCATGATGCTGCCGGTGGATCCCGCCGCGCCGGCCGCCGCGGTGCTGGCCCGCGCGGCGGAGGTGCTGCGCGGCGGCGGGCTGGTGGCGTTCCCCACGGAAACGGTGTACGGGCTGGGCGCGCACGCGCTGGACCCGGCGGCCGTGGCGCGCATCTACGCGGCCAAGGGGCGCCCCGGCTACAACCCGCTCATCGTCCACGTGGCGGACGCGGACCAGGCGCGGGCGCTCGCCGCGGAGTGGCCGGATGCGGCGGCGCGGCTGGCGGAGACGTTCTGGCCCGGCCCGTTGACGCTGGTGGTCCCCAAGCGCGACGGCGTACCGGATGCCGTCACCGCCGGGCTGCCGAGCGTGGCGTTGCGCGTTCCCGCGCACCCGGTGGCGCACGCGCTGCTGCAGGTGTCCGGGCTCCCCGTCGCGGCGCCGAGCGCCAACCGCTCTACACAGGTTTCGCCCACGACGGCGCGGCACGTGGAGCGCGGGCTGGGCGACCGCGTGGACCTGATCCTGGACGGCGGCCCCTGCCCCGTGGGGATCGAGTCCACCGTGGTGAGCCTGGTTGCGGGCGTGCCGACGGTGCTGCGGCCGGGGAGCATTTCGGTGGATGAACTGCGCCGCGTGGTGGGCGAGGTGGCGCTCCCGGCGGCGGAGCCGGGGGGCGAAGCCGCGCGCCCCTCGCCTGGGATGATGGACCGCCACTACGCCCCGCGCGCCCCCCTGCACATGCTCCCCGCGGAGGGACGGGCCGACGCGATCCGGCGCGCCGCGGAGGCGGGCGGACGCATCGGCGCGCTCCTGCTCGCTCCCGCGGATGAAGCGCGGATCGCGG
>NZ_DASVTX010000395.1:0-1876 GCF_036387355.1 Longimicrobium sp. | reverse complement strand
ACCGGGCGTGCATCGGATGCGGGGGCGCGGGATTCTTCGGTCGGCGCCAGAGTCCGGTGTGACGGACAGTGCGGTCCGGCGCCTCGCTCAGAATGACACTCGAAGTCCGAGCCGGGTGAGGAACCCCGGTGCGGCTGATGTGACCGGTCCGGTGCGCCCGATGCCAGTTCGCGCGGCTCGCGCCGCCTGCGGCGGCACCTCCACTCCATTGGTTTCCTGCCGCCCACCTCGGCGCCGGGGCGTCATTCTGAAGGAGCGTGCGCCGCGCCCTGCCCGGCGCCGGATCCATGCGCGACTGAAGAATCCCGGACCGAAGCATCCGCGGCGCCGCGGGCCGGCGCGGCGCGCTCCAGCCTCTCTCGCCGCACCCGCAGCGTCCGAGCGCGCCGCGCAACCGGGCGTGCATGGGATGCGGTGGCGCGGGATTCTTCGGTCGGCGCCAAGGTCTGGTGTGACGGACCGCGCGGCGAGGCGCCTCCCTCAGAGCCTGAGAAGGCGCCGGAGGCACCTGCCCGCCGCACCCGACGCTGGCGCCGACGAAGGCTCCGAGGCGCCACGCGAGCAGGGTTCAGGGGCACGCTCTCAGGGGTGTTCTGAGCACAGTCGATTGCCGCGCCCATTGCCATCCCTCCCCAACGCACCCGACTCACTCTCCGCGCCACACTCCCCGCGTACCCCCGCGTACCCCCGCGTTCTCCGCGTGAACCGGCCGTAGAACCCGGCCGCCGCACGAACGCCGGTTCAGGGTGCGCCGACCTTGAGCGAAACCAGGATCGCGCCGTGCGTGTGGTTCAGCCCGAAGCGCCCGGTCGCCTCGTTGGGATCCATGAACGCCACCTTGCGAATCGCATTCGCGTCCACCTCGCGCAGGCTCTGCAATCCGCCCAGCCGCATCTCGTTCACGTACACCACGATCCCCGGCTCCCGCCCGAACGTCGTGGGCCCGGACGACACGTACAGCCACCGCGGCCGGAGCTGCTGAATGAGTTCATACGCGGAGGACGCGGTGCTGTTTTCCACCTCCTGCTCGGCGATCAGCCGCGCGCCGCCATGCACGGCGGGCGCAAATCCGGACGAGGGAGGATTTCCGCCGCACGCGGCAAGGGCGGCACCGAAGGCGAGAACCACGAGGGAGGATCGCATGAGGGCATCTCCGGAGGGGAGGAGCGCGCGAGGACGCTGTCCTTCGCAGCATACCGCGCGCCGCGGCGCCGGCCGCGCACTCCATTGACGGGAACATCTGACGGTGCACGGCGGGTATCCCCCTCCGCACGCGGCGGCTCGCGCCTTGCCGCACCGGTGCGGCGCTGTATCTTCGCCGCTGATCGGCATTGACCCGCAAACCCTTCCAGGAAGCAGGCTTTTGAACTCGTATCGCAGCATCGCGCGCGGGCTTCCCGTGGCGGCCGCGCTGGCGGCGGCGCAGGCGTGCGCGCCCGCATCCGTGCAGGACCCCGCCGTCGCCCCCGCGCCTGCCGGCCGCGGGGCCGCGGCGGAAGCCACGCTCCCGCTCAAGTACACGGCGCGCCCCACCGTGGCCGACATCACGCCCGGCGATCTGATGAGCCGTCTGTACGTGCTGGCCGACGACTCCATGATGGGCCGCCAGGCGGGGCTGATCGGCAACCGGATGGCCACGGACTACATCGCCGCCGAGTTCCAGCGCATGGGGCTGGAGCCCGCGGGCGAGAACGGCACCTTTTTTCAGACCATTCCGCTGGCCGTCACCCGGCTGGGCCAGGGCGCCGCGATGACGGTGGACGGCGCTGCCCTGCGCCTTGGCGCCGACTGGGTGCCGCTTCCATACACGGAAAGCCGCTTTGAATACGCGCCCCGGCTGCGCGCGCAGAACGCCGAGGTGGTGTTCGGCGGCACG
>NZ_DASVTX010000394.1:0-12083 GCF_036387355.1 Longimicrobium sp. | reverse complement strand
CGCCCGTGCGAGCGGAAGTCGGCGCGGATCACCCCGTCCAGCCGGTCGGGGATGATGGCGTCCATTTCGAAGCCCGTCGCGATGACGGTGACGCGCACCTCTTCCTTCATGCTGGGGTCGTGCACGGCGCCGAAGATGATCTCGGCGTCGTCGCCCGCGGCTTCCTGAATGATGGACGAGATGGTGGTGACCTCGTCGATGGCCAGGTCCATTCCGCCGGTGATGTTGATGAGCACGCCGGCGGCGCCGCTGATGCTGATGTTGTCCAGCAGCGGCGAGCTGATGGCCTCCTGCGCGGCCTCCATGGACCGGTTCTCGCCCCGGCCGAAGCCCGTGCCCATGAGCGCCGCGCCGCGGTTGCTCATGACCGTGCGCACGTCGGCGAAGTCCACGTTCACCTCGCCGGTCACGCGGATCAGGTCCGAGATGCCCTGCGTGGCGTGCAGCAGCACCTCGTCTGCCTTCTTGAGCGCGTCCTTGAAGCTGGTGCCCTTGCCCACGACGGCCAGCAGCCGCTCGTTCGGCACGACGATCATGGTGTCCGCCGCGCGCTTCAGCTCGGCCAGCCCCTGCTCGGCCTGCTTCATCCGCTTCTTGCCCTCGAACAGAAAGGGCTTGGTGACGATGGCGATGGTGAGCGCGCCCATCTCCCGCGCCATCTCGGCGATCAGCGGGGCGGCGCCGGTGCCGGTGCCGCCGCCCATGCCGGCGGTGATGAAGACCAGGTCCGCGCCGTCCAGCGCGCGGCGCATTTCGTCGCGGTTTTCTTCCAGCGCCTGCGCCCCGATTTCCGGGCGCGCGCCGGCGCCCAGGCCGCGGGTGAGCTTGTGCCCGATCTGAATGCGGACGTCGGCCTTGGAGAGCTTGAGAACCTGGGCGTCGGTGTTCACCGAAATGAAGTCGACGCCCTCCAGGTCCTCCTCGATCATGCGGTTCACGGCGTTGCCGCCGCCGCCACCCACGCCCACCACCTTCATGCGGGCGTTCTGGGTCATCGTTTCGTCGTACTCGAAGACCATGTGCGCTGGCTCCACCAGGGGAGGATCGGGCGAAATCGGGAAAAAAATCAGGAACGAAGCAGAAACGGGCAAACGACGGCGCGGGCTTCCCTCGCTAGAAGAAGTCCGCGATCCAGTCGCTGATGCGCTTTACGATGCCGTTGACGGAAGCGCCGGCCAGGGCGCTCGTTTCGGGAGTGTCCGTGATGAGGCGTCGCGAGCCGTAGACCGCGAGTCCGGCGGCGGTCGCAAACTTGGGCCGCCGAACGGAATCCGCAAGTCCGCCGAGCCCTTCGCCGGGCACGCCGATGCGCACGGCCGAGGCAAACGTGCGCTCCGCCAGCTCCACCACGCCCTGCAGCGCGGCGCCGCCGCCGGTGAGCACCACGCCCCCGCCCAGCTCGCCGCCGCCAAAGCCGGCGCGGTCCAGCTCCGCCGCGACAAGGCCGAAGATCTCGTCCATCCGCTGCTCGATGATGTGCGCGAGCAGCTCACGGGCGACGTGGCGGGTCTGCCCCGCCGCGGCGCCGGGGATCTCGAACGTTTCGTCGGGCCGCACGAAGTCCGCGCGTGCCACGCCAAAGCGCTCCTTGGCCCGCCCCGCCTCGGCGTACGGGAGCGAGAGCCCCTTGGCGATGTCGTTGGTCACCGTGGCCCCGCCCCAGGGGAGCGAGGTCAGGTGCTTGATCTTGCGCTCGTGAAAGACGCACAGGTCGGTCGTGCCGCCGCCCAATTCCACCAGCGCGACGCCGATCTCCATCTCGTCTTCCGTCAGCACGGCGAGGGAGGAGGCCAGCGGCTCCAGCACCAGTTCGGCCACGGTGTAGCCCGCGCGGGTCACGGCCTTGCGCACGTTCTGGCTGGCGCTGGCGCTGCCGGTGACGATGAACACCTCTGCCTCCAGCCGCGTCCCCGCCATGCCGACGGGATCGCGGATGCCGTCCTGCGCGTCGACGATGTACTCCTGCGGAATGGCGTGGATCAGCTCGCGGTCGCCGGGAATCACCACGGCGCGGGCTACTTCCTGCACGCGGTCCACGTCGCCCGGGCGGATCTCGCCGTCCCCCGCGGGGCGCCCGCCCACCGCGACCACGCCGGTGCTGGGCCAGGCGTGGATGTGCTCGCCCGCAATGCCGGTGTACAGCTTCTGCACCGTCACCCCGGCCATCAGCTCCGCTTCCTTGACCGCCTTGCGCACGGACTCGGTGGTGGCCTCGATGTCGGTCACGATCTCGCGGCGAATGCCGCCGGTGCGCGCCTGCCCCACCCCCAGCACCTTGACCTGGGCGCGGTGGGGGGCATCGCCCGACACCTCCGCGATCACCACGGCGGTCTTGCTCGAGCCGATGTCAAGCCCTGCGACGATGGAAGAACGCATCAGTACCGAAAGCGTGGGCTGCGGGTCAGGTACGCGGCGGCGCGGGGGCCGGCGCGGGGGTGCTGCTGGTGCTGGGGGCAGCCGGCGCGGCGATCAGCCGCACGACCACCTGGTCGGCGAAGCGCGCGTCCACCACCGCGCGGCCGCCCGCGCCCAGGCGGCGGTCCACGTCGGCCAGCGCGGCGCGCAGCTGCGTAAGCCGGGGTTCGGCGGCGCCCCGGGCCAGCAGCACCTCCACCCGCGGCGCGGACATGAACAGGCGCGTTCCCGCCTTGCCGGAGCGCACCTCGCTCACCCGCGCCATCAGCATGGGGTCGGCGTCGGCCAGGCGCGCGGCCTCGGCCAGCACGGCCAGGGTGGCGCGGTCGCGCACGCGGGTGGCCGTGTCGGGCGCGCTGCCCGCGATGGGCAGGTCCACGGGGACGCGCGCCGGGTCCACGGGAAGGATCTCCCCCGTGGCGGTCGCGGGGCGCAGGGTGCCGGCGGACACGAAGGCGGCCGGGCGCTTTTCCGTGATGCGGATGCGCAGCGTGGCGGGAAACCGGCGTTCCACGCGCGCCTCGGCGATCACCGGGTTGCGGCGCAGGGCGGCCTCCCACGCGGCCGGGTCGGTGTACACGTTGTCGCCGATGCGCACGCCCGAGGCGGCCACCACCTCGTGCGGGGCCAGCAGGCGCGAGCCCGCCACCTCCACGCGGTCCGCGGCAAACCAGTCCACCCGGCGCAGCGCGGGCGGCCCCCAGAACGGGGACGACCCCGAGGTGGCGGCCAGCGCGGCGAGGGCGATCAGGCGGGTGCGGCGGTTCATCCCCGCCCTCCGGAAAAGTGCTGGTGCAGTTCGCGCGCGGCCATGTCCAGGTTGCCGGCGCCCAGCGTGAGGCACAGGTCGCCCGGGCGAAGCTCGGCGGCCACGGCGTCCACCACCTCGGCGCGGACGGGGACGTAGCGCACCTGCACCCCGGCGTCGCGCGCCGTGTCGGCGATCATCTGCCCCGTCACCCCCTCGATGGGCTTTTCGCGCGCGGCGTACACGTCGGTCAGAATCACGACGTCCGCTCCGGCCAGCGCCTGGCCGAACTCGGCGGCGAAGTCGCGGGTGCGCGAGTACAGGTGCGGCTGAAAGACGGCCACCAGGCGGCGGTCCCCGTATCCCGCGCGGGCGGCGCCCAGGGTGGCCCGCACTTCCGTGGGGTGGTGTGCGTAGTCGTCCACGAACAGAATGCCGCCCGCCTCGCCGATCTGCTCGAAGCGGCGGTCCACCCCGGCGTACGAGGCCAGCCCCCGGGCAATGGCGTCCCACTCCGCGCCGAAGCGGCGGCCGACGGCCACGGCGGCGAGCGCGTTGCGGACGTTGTGCTCCCCCGGCGCGTTCAGCCGCGCGGTGCCCAGCACGGCGCCACGCTCGCGAACGGTGAACACGGCGCCGGACGGGGTGAAGCGCACGTCTTCGGCGCGCAGCATGGCGCCGGCGGACAGGCCGTAGGTGAGCACCCGCTCCGGGCCGCCCGGCATGCGGGCCGCCATGCGCGCCGCGCCGTGGTCGTCCGCGCAGGCGGCGATCAGCCCGTCCGGCGGAACGGCCCCGACGAAGTGGTCGAACGCCTCTTCGATGGCCTGCAGCGAGCCGTAGATGTCCAGGTGGTCGGCTTCCAGGGTGGTGACCACGGCCACGGTGGGGCGAAGCTGGTGGAAGGAGCGGTCGTATTCATCCGCCTCCACCACGTACACCTGGTCGCCGCCGGGGCGCAGGTTGCCGCCCCACGCCGGGACGCGCGCCCCCACGAACCCCGTAGGACGGGCCCCGGCCGCTTCCAGCACGGCGGTGGTGAGCGTGGTGGTGGTGGTTTTTCCGTGCGTCCCCGCGATGCCCACGACGGTGCCGTGGTTGACGATGGCGCCCAGCGCCTCGGCCCGCTTGAGCACCGGGATTCCCCGCGCGCGGGCCGCGGCCAGCTCGGGATGGTCGTGCGGGACGGCGGCGGTGGTGACCAGCGCCGCGCAGTCCGCCGCGTGCGAGGGGTCGTGCCCCTGGTACACGTGGGCGCCGCGCTCTTCCAGCCGCTGGGTGGCCGGGCCCGGAGACGAGTCGCACCCGGTGACCCGCGCGCCCGCCAGCAGGGCCATCTCGGCCAGCGGCGCCATTCCCGCGCCGCCGATCCCCATGAAGTGGATGGGCCCGTGCTTGGCGAGTTCAACCAGGTCGAATTCGGTGCTCAATGTAACGTCCGCCCAGCGCGGGGAAAAGCTTCGCGCGGCGCCGGTTTGCGCCGCGAACTGCCACCATCTGCAACGACCGCGGGTGCGCGAGTGCGGGGTGCGTGAGTGCGTTGCACCGGCTCAGCGGATCAGCTTCGCGAGCTCGCCCGCGATCAGGTCCGCGGCGTCGGGCTGGCCGCGCTCGCGCGCTTTCGCGGCGACGGCGGCGCGGTGCGCGGGATCCACCATCGCCAGCACTTCGCGCCACAGGCGGCCTCCGCCCAGCTCCTGCTCCTGCACCATCACCCCCGCCCCGGCCTCGGCCAGCGCCACGGCGTTGTGGTACTGGTGATTGGCGGCGGCGTGCGGCAGCGGCACCAGGATGCTGGGAATGCCCCAGGCGCACAGCTCGGCGATGCTCATGGCTCCGGCGCGGGTGATGGCGAAGTCCGCCCCGGCCAGCGCGCCCGGCATGTCGGTGATGTACGGAAGCGCCTTGACCCACGCCGGGTTGCCCAGGTCCTCCAGCCCCTTCTGCACCCGCTCAAAGTTGCCCGTTCCCGCCGCCCACAGGATCTGAAAGCCCTCCGGCGGCGCGGCCAGCCGGCCCTCGCGAATGCCGCGCAGGTCCGCCAGCAGCGCCTCGTTTACCGGGCGCGCGCCCTGGCTGCCTCCCACCACCAGGCACACCGTCCCCGCGCCCAGCCCGAAGCGACCGCGGGCCGCCGCGCGGTCCACGTTGAAGTCCGGCGGGGTGATGGGGTTGCCGAAGCGGAACACCTGCGTGTGGTCGCCCGGCTTGAGGTACTTGAGCGCTTCCGGAAAGGCCAGGTGAAGCTGGCGCACCCGCCGGTCCACCAGCCGCGTCACAAAGCCGGGATACGAGTTCTGCTCCTGCACCGCCGCGGGAATGCCGCGCATGATGGCGTACGCCACCGCCGGCCCGCTCGCGTAGCCGCCCGTGCCGACCACGAGGTTGGGCCGGAAGCGGCGGAATACGCCGTTGAGCGCGGTGAACGAGCCGAACATGGCGGGCACCAGCCGCCAGTTCTGCCACGGCTTGGCGCGGCGGATGGGCTCCAGCGGGAGCAGCGCGTGCGGCTCGCCGCGCTCCGGCAGCACGCGTGCCTCCACGCCGCGTTTCGCGCCGATGTACATCACCTCCGACGCGGGGTCCAGCCGCTTGAAGGCGGCGCCCAGCGCCAGCGCCGGGTACAGGTGGCCGCCGGTTCCGCCGCCGGCGAACAGGACGCGGGGTGTGCTCATCGAGCCCTTTCAGGGTCCTTCGCCGCGCGGGCGATGCTCAGCAGGATGCCCACCGCGGCGAACGAAGTCAGCAGCGCCGACAGGCCGGACGACATGAAGGGGAGTGCCACGCCCGTCGTGGGGAGCAGCGCCATGGCCACCCCCATGTGCAGAAAGGCGGAGACGGCGATCAGGTTGGTCATCCCCAGCGCCACCAGGTAGCCGAAGCGGTCCGGGGCGCGCGCGGCGATCCGGTAGCCGACCACGAGGAACCCGGCGAAGACGGCAACGACGAACAGCACGCCCATCAAGCCCCACTCCTCCGCGATCATGCTGAACAGGAAGTCGTTGTGCGACTCGGGGAGAAAGCCGTACTTCTGCCGGCTTTCCCCGAAGCCCACTCCGCCCAGCCCGCCGCTGCCGATGGCGATGAGCGACTGGTGGATCTGGTAGCTCACGTTCCCCGTGTCGTGCCCGGGGTCCAGGAACGCGGCCAGGCGGCGGGCGCGGTACCCCTCGCCGGTAATCAGCTTCCACAGCACGGGGACGGCCAGCAGCCCCAGCAGAATGAAGTGCCCGATGCGAGCGCCGCCCGCGAAGAGGACGAGGGCCGCGAGCAGCACCAGGAGCAGTGCCGCGCTCATGTTGGGCTGCTTCATCACCAGCGCCAGGACGGGGAGCCACACCAGCAGAAAGGGCATGAGTCCCTTGCTGAGCGAGTGCAGCCGGTCCGCCTTCTTCACCGCCATCATCGCCGTCCACACGATCAGCGCGATCTTGGCGAACTCGGAGGGCTGAAACTGGATGCCCAGCCGCAGCCAGCGGCGCGCCCCGTTCACCCGCGGCGCCAGCGCCTCCGTTCCCGGCATCACGACCAGGGCCAGCAGAACGATGACCAGCGCCAGCATGGGCCAGGCGAGGCGGCGCAGGCGGCGGTAGTCCATCCGCGACAGCACGGCGGCCAGCACGATGCCGATCCCCGCGCCCATCACCTGCTTGAGGGCAAAGTAGTGCCCCGGCAGGTCGTGCGAGGCGGCCTCGAACGAGCTGGCGCTGTACATCTCCGTAAGGCCGAAGGCGAACGCCATCGCCGTGAGCGCCACCAGCGCGCGCGACTCCCACGTCTGCTCGCGCGGCAGCGCCGGGGCCGCGGGCGCGGTGGTGTACGCCCGCTCGCGCGGCGTCACCGGCGGCTGCGCGGGGTCCTTGGCGGCGCGGGGCCGGCGCAGGAGCGCGATGCTGGTCATTCCCCTTCTCCCCGGGCCAGCTCGGCGAACCGGCGGCCCCGTTCCTCGTAGTTCCTGAACATGTCGAAGCTGCTGCACGCGGGGGAAAGCAGCACCGCGTCCCCCGGCCGCGCCAGGGCCGCCGCGCGCGCCATCACCTCGTCAAACCCGCCCGTCACGTGCTCCACCGCCACCGTGCCCGCCAGGTCCGCGGCGATCTGCCCGCCCGCCTCGCCAAACGCGATCACCGTGTGCACGCGGCCGGCAAAGTCCTCCGCCAGCTCGGTGTACGGCTCGCCCTTGTGCCGCCCGCCGAGCAGAAGGACGGTGGGGCGGCTCATCCCCCGGACGGCGACGCGGGCCGAGGCCACGTTGGTCGCCTTGCTGTCGTTCACCCAGAGCACGCCGCCGCGCTCGGACACGGGCTGCAGGCGGTGCGGCGGCGCGTCGAAGAGCGGCAGCGCCTCCGCGATCATCTGCGCCGGGGCGCCGGCCAGGCGGGCGGCCAAAGAGGCCGCGAGCGCGTTGGCGACGTTGTGGGGGCCCAGGATGCGCAGCCGGTCCGCGGAGCCCAGCGATTCCGTTCCCGCCTCCGTGCGGATGCGCAGTTCGCGCCCCTCCATCCACCCGCCCAGCTCGGAATCCGACTCCGGGAGCGACGCCGCGCGAAAGAAGTAGCGCGTCCCCGGCGCGTCGCCGATGAGCGTCGCCGCGCGCTGGTCTTCCGCGTTCAGGATCCACCGGCTGGCGGCGGACGCGTTGCGAAAGAGGCGCGCCTTGTCGGCGTAGTACGCCTCCAGGTCCGGGTACCAGTCCAGGTGGTCCGGCGCCAGGTTGGTCAGCATGCCGATCGCTGGCGTGAACCGGTCGATGCCGCCCAGCTGAAACGAGCTGCACTCCACCACGTTCCACGCCGGCTGCGGCTGGCGCAGCGCAAGCTCGCTCAGCGCCGTGCCGATGTTGCCGCCCGCCACCGCGTCGATCCCCGCCGCGCGCAGCAGGTGCTCCGTCAGCGAGGTGACGGTGGTCTTGCCGTTGGTCCCCGTGATGCCGATCACCGGCCCGTCCAGCTGCTCGTACGCCAGTTCGATCTCGGGGACCACCGGGACGCCCTGGATCGCCGGCTCGCGCAGCACCTTGGCCGTCGGCGGAATGCCGGGGGAGAGGACGATGCGGGTGCACGCCGCGAGCTTGGCCAGGTCGTGCCCGCCCGTCTCCGCGTCTCCTCCCAGAGCCCGCACCTGATCCGCCGCCGCGCGGGCAGCCTCGCCGTCTCCCGCGTCGCTGGCGTACACCCGCGCGCCGCGGCCCAACGCCAGGCGCGCCGCGGCCAGCCCGCTGCGCGCGAGGCCCAGCACGCCGATGGTCTCGCCCGCGAGCGAACGGCTCATCAGCGGATCTTGAGGGTGGCGAAGGCGGCCAGCGCGCACATGATCCCCATCAGCCAGAAGCGGATGATGACCTTGCTCTCATGCCACCCGATCTGCTCGAAGTGGTGGTGCAGCGGCGCCATGCGAAAGATCCGCTTGCCCGTTCCCGTGCGCGACTTGGTCCATTTGAAGTAGATGGTCTGCGAGGCCACGGAAAGCGCTTCGGCCACGAACACCGCGCCCACGATGGCGAGCAGGAACTCCGCCTTGAGCAGCACCGCCACCGCACCCAGCACCCCGCCGATGGCCAGCGACCCGGTGTCGCCCATGAACACCTCCGCCGGGTGCGCGTTGTACCAGAGGAAGCCCATGCATCCGCCGGCCAGCGCAACGCAGAAGATGCCCAGCTCGCCCGCGCCCGGCAGGTAGAACACGTTCAGGTAGTCCGACGCGTCCACCCGGCCCAGCAGGTACGCGAACACGCCGAAGGTGGCCGCCGCGATCCCCGACAGTCCCGCCGCCAGGCCGTCCAGCCCGTCCGACAGGTTCACCGCGTTGCTGCACCCCACGATGATGAAGGTGACGAACAGCACGTACGTCACGGGGTGAAACCAGACGTGCCAGCTCTTGAAGAACGGGATCTGGGTCCACGTGGCGGGAATGGGGTCGCTGACGTGGAACACGATGAGCACGATCCCCAGCAGAACGCCGATCCCCGCCTGCCCCACGATCTTGTAGCGCCCCTTGAGCCCGCCCGTGTTCTTGCGGACGATCTTGAGGTAGTCGTCCAGAAAGCCCACCACGCCCAGCCAGAGCAGCACCACCAGGGCAATGACCGTGTACCAGTTGTCCAGCCGCGCCCACAGCACCGTGGGGATGACGGTGGACAGGATGATGAGCACGCCGCCCATGGTGGGCGTGCCGCTCTTGCCCAGGTGCGTCTGCGGGCCTTCAGTGCGCACCACCTGCCCCACCTTGAGCATGCGCAGGCGCGAGATGATGGCCGGCCCGAACCAGAAGGCCACCAGGAAGGCCGTGACCACCGCCCCCGCCGCCCGGAACGTGCCGAAGCGAAAGAGGTTGAAGCCGATGTAGTACTCGGCGAACGGAACGAACAGGTGGTAGAGCACCGGATTACTCCTGCGAGGAAGCGGGCTGCGCGAAGTCGCGCTCCATCAGCGGAATCCAGCGTTCCAGCGCCACCCCGCGCGATCCCTTGAGCAGGATGGTTTCTCCCCCGCGCAGCGACGGGCGCAGCGCCTCGTACGCGTCCAGCGGGTCTTCTGCGGCGACCAGACGGCCGCTCAGGTCCGTGCCCTCGGCCAGGAAGGCGGCCACGAAGTCACCGGTGGCCACCACGCGGTCGATCCCCTTGCCCACCAGCGCGGCGGCGTGCCCGGCCAGTTCGCGGTGCAGCCGCTCGCCGTGGTCGCCCAGCTCGCGCATGGTTCCCATCACCGCGATCTTTTCGCCGTCCACCGGAACGGAGGCCAGCAGGTCCAGGGCGGCGCGCATGCTGGGCGGGTTGGCGTTGTAGCAGTCCGCCAGCACCCCCAGCGAGCCGATGCGCCGCCACTCGTTCCGCATCTTCGGCGCGGTCATGGCCCCCAGCCCGGCCGCGGCGGCTTCCATGGAAACGCCCCACTCCGCGGCCACGCCCAGCGCCAGCAGCGCGTTGCGCACGTTGTGCATCCCGGGGAGCGGGAGATGGAAATCCACCCCGCGAAAGCGGAACTCGGTGCTGCCGTCCGGCCGCACACGCACCCCGCGCGCGCCCCCCTCGGGCGACACGCCCGCCCCGGCGCCCAGCCCCGCGACCCGCACCCGCGACGGCGCCACCCGTTCCCGCGCGCCGGCCGCCAGCGCTTCCGGCTCTTCGGCCACGAGCGCCACGCCCGAGGCGCGCAGCCCGTCAAAGATCGAAAGCTCTTCCTGCAGCACACCTTCGATGGAGCCCAGCCCCTCCAGGTGCTCTTCGCCGATGGAGGTGATGAGCGCCGCGTCGGGCTCCACGATGCGCGACAGCAGGGTGACCTCGCCCGGCTCGTTGGTCCCCGTCTCTACGATGACGGCTTCCGCGTCGTCGGGGCAGGCCAGCAGCGTGAGGGGAACGCCCACCTGGTTGTTCAGGTTGGCATCCGTCGCGTGGACCCGAAAGGTGCCGCCCAGTGCCGCGCGGAGCAGTTCCTTGGTCGTCGTCTTTCCGTTCGACCCCGCGACGGCGACCACGCGGCCCCGGAGCGCGCGGCGGCGGTGGCGGCCCAGGCCGCCCAGCGCGTGCAGCGTGTCCGGCACCACGTAGTAGGCCAGCGGCGGTGCATCCTCCGGCACGTGCGTCACCACGGCGCCGGCCGCGCCCTTTTCGGCGGCCTGGGCCAGGTAGGCGTGCCCGTCAAAGTTGGCGCCCCGCAGCGCCACAAAGAGCGATCCCGCGGGAATGGCGCGCGTGTCGGTGGACACGGCGGAATAGCCATCGGGCGCACCCGCCGGGGACTGGGTCCCCAGCGCGTGCGCAACGTCGTTTGCGGTCCAGCGAAACGCGGTCAAGCCCCACCTCCCCCAGCGGTCGAAAGTTCCGCGAGGATCTCGCGCACAACGACGCGCTCGTCGAACGGGCGCTTTTCCGTTCCGATGATCTGGTACGTCTCGTGGCCCTTGCCGGCCAGGAGAATCAGGTCACGGGAACTGCCCTCGGTGAGCGCTGTGCGGATGGCCTCGCGGCGGTCGGAAATCCGCTGGCGGGGTGCACGTCCCATGCCGCGTTCGATGTCGTCCAGGATGCGTTCCGGGTCCTCGGTGCGGGGGTTGTCGGAGGTCACGATGACCAGGTCCGCGCCCGCGGCGGCGGCGGCGCCCATCAGCGGCCGCTTCTCCGCGTCGCGGTCTCCCCCCGCGCCAAAGACGACGATCACGCGCCCCTGCACCAGCGGCCGCACGGCGGCAAGGGCGCGCTCCAGCGCGTCGGGCGTGTGGGCGTAGTCCAGCAGCACGGTGGCGCTCTGCGGCGGCCCGGCCACCCGCTCCAGCCGCCCCGGCACCTGCGGCAGCGTCCCCAACCGCTCCGCGATGCGGGCCGGGCTCCATCCCAGGCTCCACAGCACGGCGCCCGCGGCGGCCGCGTTGCTCACGTTGAACCCGCCGAACAGCGGGAGGGCGACGTCCGCGTCCCCGTCCGGTGTCCGCAGGGTGAACTCCATCCCCCCCGGCCCCACGCGCACCCCCTCCGCGCGGACGTCGGCCGGGTTCTCCACCCCGAAGGTCACCGTCCGCCCCACGGGGGAGCGCACCCCCGCCCAGGCCGGGTCGTCCGCGTTCAGCACCGCCGCGCCGCCGGGCTTCAGCAGCTCCGTCAGGCGCAGCTTGGCCGCGCGGTACGCCTCCATGGTGACGTGGTAGTCCAGGTGGTCCTGGGTGAGGTTGGTGAACACGGCGGCGTCGAAGCGCACCGCGCCCAGCCGCTCCTGGTGCAGCGCGTGCGACGACACCTCCATCGCCACGCGCTCCACCCCCGCGTCCACGAAGCGCCGCATCCACCGCGCGGCGTCCACCGGCCCCGGCGTCGTCAGCCCCTCCGTCCCCGGGATCACCTCGCCGTCCGCGCCGATCGCCCCCAGCGTGCCCACGTAGCCGCTGGGGCCGTCCGCCGCGAGCAGGTGGCGCAGCATGGCCG
>NZ_DASVTX010000393.1:0-15022 GCF_036387355.1 Longimicrobium sp. | reverse complement strand
CGGAGCCTTGTCGATGTTGTCGAAGCTGATGAAGTCCGCGAAGCCCTGCGCAGCCTGAATGCGCGTGATCGCGGCCGTCAGCGTGGTCTTGCCGTGGTCGACGTGGCCGATGGTGCCCACGTTCACGTGCGGCTTGTTGCGCTCAAACTTGGCCTTGGCCATTGGTTTGAATCCTCATTCCCGAGGGTGGCGGAGAAAAGATGGCTGAATGGATTCCGCCCGGCGGCGCAGGGCGCCCCGGGCCGGCGAACCGCCTCAGCCGCGGAATCAGGTGATCCGGCGTCTCCTCGCCGGGCCTAACAAACAGCACACCCTGCCGCCCTCGTCCGCTGCGGCAAGGTGTTCACGCCTCCCGGGATCGCGTGGGTGCGCGGTCCAAAACGGGGGCAAGACGCGAAGGATAGCCAAACTTCGGCGTTCCGTCAAGGGTCTGGGCCGCGTGAATGCTGGTTCCGGCGCGGTTCGGGCCGGCTCCGCGGCGCACGGAAGCGAACAGCCGGTTCACGCGGGGGGAAGCGGGGGCGGCCGAATCCGCGCCCTCCCCGTCCACGGGGAGGAGAGGCAGAAGAGCGAGCCCGGCTTCCACGCGCCCCGGGCGTGCGCCCTTGCGTGAGGGATTCGCGCCCGCAGGGCCGAGACACCGGAGCGGCGGGGCAACAGCAGTATCGTTGCCCTGACGCGGAGGGGGCTCGGCGCCGTTGGGCACAGTTGTATCGTGCCTTACGGCGCGCGAAGCCCGGCCCGGAGCGCAGCGGAGGGACACGCCCGAAACCGCGGTACGAAAGTACGAAAGTACGAAAGTGGAGAACGACGGCGTTGCGGGAACGAGAAAGGGCGGCCACGCGGGCCGCCCTTTCTGCATCCATCATTCGCGCAGAACGACTCAGCTGCGCACCTTGGCCACGATCTCTTCCGACTTGGCCTTGGGCACTTCCTCGTACTGCGAGAACTGCATGCTGTACACCGCCCGGCCCTGGCTCATGGAGCGCAGGTTGGTGGAGTAGCCGAACATTTCCGACAGCGGCACCTGCGCGTTGATCACCTGCGCTTCGCCGCGCTGGTCCATGCCCTGGATCTTGCCGCGGCGGCTGCTCAGGTCGCCGATGACGTCGCCCATGTAGTCCGACGGCGTCACGACTTCCACGCTCATCACCGGCTCCAGAATGACCGGCTTGGCCTTGCGGGCCGCTTCCTTGAACGCCATGGAGCCGGCGATCTTGAAGGCGATTTCCGACGAGTCCACGTCGTGGTACGAGCCGAAGATCAGCTCCACCTTGACGTCCACCATGGGGTAGCCCGCCAGGACGCCCGTGTCCATGGCCTCGCGCATGCCCTGCTCGCTCGGCTTGATGAACTCGCGGGGAATCACGCCGCCCACGATCTTGTCCTCGAACACGAAGCCCTGGCCCGGCTCGGCCGGCATCATGTTGATGACCACGTGGCCGTACTGGCCGGAGCCGCCGGTCTGGCGCACAAACTTGCCTTCGACCTTTTCCACCCGCGAACGGATGGTTTCGCGGTAGGCCACCTGCGGACGGCCCACGTTGGCCTCGACCTTGAACTCGCGCAGCATGCGGTCCACCAGGATTTCCAGGTGAAGCTCGCCCATCCCCGAAATGATGGTCTGGCCGGTTTCCTGGTCGGTGTGCACCCGGAAGGTGGGGTCTTCGTCCGCCAGGCGGCGAAGCGCTTCGCCCATCTTGTCCTGGTCAACCTTGGTCTTGGGCTCGATCGCGACGTCGATCACCGGCGCCGGGAACGTCATGCTTTCCAGCACCACGATGTGCTCCGGATCGCAGAGCGTGTTGCCCGTGGTGGTGTCCTTGAGGCCGATGGCCGCGGCGATGTCGCCGGCGCGGACCTCCGGGATCTCCTCGCGCTTGTTGGCGTGCATCTGAAGGATGCGGCCCAGGCGCTCGCGCTTGTTCTTGGTGCTGTTCAGCACGTGGCTGCCCGAGGCGATGACGCCCGAGTACACGCGGAAGAACGTGAGCTTACCGACGTACGGGTCGGTGGCGATCTTGAACGCCAGCGCCGAGAACGGCTCGTCGTCCGTCGCGTGGCGCTCGATCGGCGCGTCGTTGTTCTCCGGGTCCGTTCCCTTGATGGCCGGAATGTCAACCGGGGCCGGAAGGTAGTCGATCACCGAGTCCAGCAGCTGCTGCACGCCCTTGTTCTTGAACGCCGAGCCGGTGAGCACCGGCACGATGGCGCCCGCGATGGTGGCGTTGCGGATGGCGCGGCGCAGCTCGGGCTCGCTGATCTCCTCACCCTCCAGGTAGCGCTCCATGAGCGCCTCGTCGTGCTCCACCGCGCCTTCCACCAGCGCGAAGCGGGCGGCGGCGGCGGCTTCCTTGAGCGACTCGCGAACGGGCTGCTCCGTCCAGTTCTTGCCCATGGTGCTGTCGTCGTAGATCAGCTCCACCTGGCGCAGCACGTCGACGATGCCGACGAAGTTTTCGCCGTCGCCGATGGGAAGGTGAATGGGCATGGGGTTGGCGCCCAGCCGGTCCACGATCATGGACACGCAGCGCTCGAAGTTGGCGCCGGTGCGGTCCATCTTGTTGACGAAGCAGATGCGGGGCACGCCGTACTTGTCGGCCTGGCGCCACACCGTTTCCGACTGCGGCTCTACGCCGGCCACCGCGTCGAACACGCAGACGGCGCCGTCGAGCACGCGGAGCGAGCGCTCCACCTCGACGGTGAAGTCCACGTGCCCCGGGGTGTCGATGATGTTGATGCGGTAGTTCTGGTCAAAGCGGGTCCACTGGCACGTCGTGGCGGCCGACGTGATGGTGATGCCGCGCTCCTGCTCCTGCTCCATCCAGTCCATGGTCGCCGCACCCTCGTGCACTTCGCCGATCTTGTGCGTACGGCCGGTATAGTACAGGATGCGCTCGGTGGTGGTCGTCTTGCCGGCATCGATGTGCGCCATGATGCCGATGTTGCGGTACTTCTCGAGCGGTGTGGTGCGGGCCATTGGTTGTCGTCTATCGTTAGTGGAAAACGCGGGGCACCAAGAGCGGATGATTCCGCCCTTCGCACCTCCGCGCGTCCAGTTTGTTCAGTTCAGCCGGACCAGGCGTCCGAGCGGAATTACCAGCGATAGTGGGCGAACGCCTTGTTGGCTTCGGCCATGCGGTGCGTGTCGTCCTTCTTCTTGATGGTCGCCCCCTCGTTGCGGGAGGCGGCCAGCAGCTCCGCGGCCAGGCGGTCGGCCATGGTCTTTTCGCCGCGGGCGCGGGCATAGCCCACGAGCCAGCGCATGGCGAGGGCCTGGCGGCGCTCCGGACGCACTTCGACGGGCACCTGGTAGGTGGCGCCGCCGACGCGGCGGCTCTTGACCTCGAGCACCGGCTTGGCGTTGTTGAGCGCCGTCTTGAAGACGGTCTCGGCCGGCTGGCCGGTGCGCTCTTCCATCACCTTCATGGCGTCGTAGAAGATGCTTTCGGCGGTGGACTTCTTGCCGTCCAGCATCAGCGTGTTGACGAACTTGGTGATCGTCTCCGACCCGTAGACGGGATCCGGGATGATCGGGCGCTTGACGGCGCGAGTACGACGGCTCATGTCTTACCTCTTCCCCTTTCCGCCCTTGCCGGCCGGAGCTCCCTTGCCGGCGGCCTGCCCGGGCTTGGGACGCTTGGCGCCGTACTTGGAACGGCTCTGGCGGCGGTCGTTGACCCCGGACGCGTCGAGCGTGCCGCGGATGATGTGGTAGCGGACGCCCGGAAGGTCCTTCACGCGGCCGCCGCGAATGAGCACGATGCTGTGCTCCTGCAGGTTGTGCCCTTCGCCCGGGATGTACGCCGTCACCTCAACCCCGTGGGTCAGCCGCACACGCGCGACCTTCCGGAGGGCCGAGTTGGGCTTCTTCGGGGTCGTGGTGTACACGCGGGTGCACACGCCACGCTTCTGCGGGTTGTTCCGCATGGCGGGCGACTTGCTCTTCTTTTCGAGCGTCTCCCGGCCCTTGCGGACCAGCTGGTTGATCGTCGGCATACGAGGGAAAGCCTGGACAGTAGACGAAAAAAGCAGGCGAGGACCAATGGGTCCCCGCCGCCGCCAACGCTCCGGTTGTGCGACAGACTTGGAAAAGTAAGGCGGAGGGACGGTCTGGTCAAGCCCCTGGGAGTGCGGAGTGCGGAGTGCGGAGTGCCCAGTGCCCAGTGCCCGGTGCCCGGTGCCCGGTGCCCGGTGCCCGGTGCCCGGTGCCCGGCGCGGGTCGATCTGCGCTCGTCTTCCTTCCGTTCCGCCGCCCTGCCCTTCTCGCGTGCCTCTTCGGCCGGATTCATCCAATTCTCATCCATGCCGCGGACGATCTGTTTCCGCCGGTAGATCGGGACGGCGAAAGCAAGGTTCCGCACGTGGTCCGGCGCGCTGGAGCCCGGGCCGCCCGCATGCCGACATCGCGCGAGGAATTCCCCAGGATCTGGCGCGGACGGGCTGAAACCATCTGGTACATCTGACCGTTGCAGCGGGTGCGCGCCGGGTCCATCTTTGCGGCGCAGTATCACTTTCTGCCCGCTCTGCCCATGTCACATCCGGCGGCGAGCACCGTCCCGGACACGCGCGTGTCGCTGGGGCGCGACCTCGCCAACCTGCTCGTGGAACTCGCCATCGCCATTCAGCACCACGGCGTGTATCCGCCGGGGCACCCGTTCCTGTCGCGCTCCGCCGACGGACTGGCGCGCCGGCTGGACGCCGTGCTGCGCGACCGCATGGCTCTCAGCTTCGGCGTGGCGCGCGCGCAGCTGGTGATTGAGGGCGTGGCCACGGACGCGGGCAACCCCGTGCTGGCCGGGCTCGCCGCGCGCCTGCACCGCGGGCGCATCGGCGCGGTGACGCTGCGCCGCGGCATGGACGCGGACGAGGCCACGGAGTTCCTGGCCGCGCTCGCGGCACAGACGGAGCCCGGCCGTGCGGCGGGGGAGGCCGCCCGGGCGGAGTGGCCGCACGCGGTGCTGCACCCGGTGAGCTTTGCGCAGCTGGAGTTCACGGGCGAGGGCGACGGCGCGGCGGAAGGCGGCGCCCGCGACACGGTGGCGGCGGCGCAGCTCTGGATCGGGCTGGCCCGGGCCGCGCTGGCCCGCGAGGACGCCCCGGAAGAGGAGACGCGCGAGCCCTCGCTGGTGGCGCAGGCCATTGACCAGCATCCCCGCGCCGCGGCGTACGACCAGGTGATCGTGGGCTACCTGCTCCAGATGGCGGACGAGTTGCGCGCGGAGGGCGGGCGCGCAGCGGACGAGGTGCGGCGGCGCGTGAGCGAAATGATCGCCCGCCTGCAGCCCGACACCCTCGCGCGGCTGGTGCAGATGGGCGGAGACGCGCCCCAGCGGCGGCGCTTTCTGCTGGACGCCAGCGAGGGGTTCGCCGCGGACGCGGTCGTTCGCCTGGTGCAGGCGGCGGCCGACGCGGGGGGCCACAGCATCTCCCACTCGCTGCTCCGCCTGCTCACCAAGCTGTCCGCGCACGCGGAGGGCCGCTCCGGCCCACTGGGGGCCGCCGCGGACGAGGCGCTGCGCGAGCAGGTGGAGCGGCTGGTGGACGGCTGGGCGCTCCCCGACCCCAATCCCGAAACGTACACCCGCGCGCTGGACCTGCTGTCGCGCTCCACCACGGGCGAGCTGGGGCTGCTGCCCGGCCCCAACGCGCCGGAGCCGGAGCGGGTGGTGCAGACGGCGCTGGAGGTGGGCGCCCACGGCCCCGCCGTGCACCAGGCGGTGGCGACCATGATCACCGGCGCGGCGCTCCCCCGCCTCGTTGCGCTGCTGGCCGAGGCGCCGGCGGACTCGGCGCTGGCCGCGGAGCTGTGGCCGGCCGTGTGCCAGCCCGCCGCCGTCCGTGCCCTGCTCCGCGCCGGGGCGGAGGGGGCCGCGGCGCTGGATGGGGTGGCGGGGCGGATCGGAACCGGCCGCACCCTCGTCCCCATTCTGGACGAGCTGGCTGAGTCCGAGTCGCGCACGGTCCGCCGCGCGGCGCTGGACCGGGTGGCGCGGATGGGCGCGGCGGCGCTGCCGGAGATCGGCGCGCGGCTGGGCGACGGGCGGTGGTACGTGGTGCGCAACCTCCTGGGGCTGGTGGCCGAAATCGGCGTGCTCCCGCCGGGAACGTCGCTCGCCGCGTACCTGCGCCATGAGGACGCGCGCGTGCGGCGCGAGGCGTTCCGTGCGGCGTTCCGCGTGGGCGGCGAGCGCGAGCGGGTGCTGGGCCTCGCGCTGACGGACGCGGACACCCAGGTGCAGCGGCAGGCACTGGCGGAGTGCGCGTCCGGCTGCCCCGCCCCGGTGCTTCCCCTGGTGGTGCGCCGCATCGACGATCCGCTCACCGAGCCGGAGCAGCGCCTGCTCGCCATCCGCGTGCTGGGCGGCGCGCGCGACCCGCTGGCGCTGCAGATGCTGCGTCGCCTGGCGGACGGCGGACGCACGCTGCTGGGACGGGTGCGGCTGGCCCCCCGCTCCCCCGAACTGCTGGCCGCGCTGTCCGCCCTGCGCCGCGGGTGGAGCGCCGACCCTTCGGCCGCGGCGCTGCTGCGTGCCGCCCTGGCATCCACCGACCCCGACGTACAGCGCGCCGCGCGCGCCGAAGGCGATCCGCCATGAGCGACCCCGTCCGCTTTCTGACGGCCATGGCGCAGGCCATCGCCACCATGAGCCTGTACTCTGACCTGCACCCCTCGCGCGAGCGGGCGCTGGACGCGGCGTACGGGCCGCTCGCGGAGCTGCAGTCCGCCAATCCCCGCCAGTCGTTCACCTTTCTGGGCGACGAGGTGGTGCACGGAACGCAGCCGGTGCACGCGCTGCGCGGATGGGAGTGGAGCGCGCGGCTGGTGGCCGCCGGGGTGCAGCGGCTGGAGTTTGACGAGGAGGTGTCGCGCGAGGAGCTGGAAGGGCTGCTGGACGAACTGCTGGCGCGGATGACGCTTTCCGCCGCGGACAGCCCGGAGCTGCGGCAGATGCGGCGCACCCGCATTCGGCTGGGGATGGTGGGGGTGCGCGGCGATACGGAGGACCCGGCCGCCACCGTCGCCACGCTGGACTACTCGCTGGCGGAGGAGATCCAGGCGATCCGGTGGCTGCACAGCGACGTGGAGGCGCGCCGCCCCGTTCCCGTGGCGGAAGCGGAAGCCGTGGTGCGGTCGCTGTCCGTCGCCATGCACGGCGACCAGCAGATGATTCTTCCCCTGCTGCGCCTGCGGGACCACGACGAGTACACCACCACGCACTCCATGAACGTGGCCGTCCTCACGATGGCGCTGTCCGAGTTCCTGGGCTATCCGCAGACGGACGTGCGCGCGTTCGGCGTGGCGGGGCTGCTGCACGACATCGGCAAGGTGCGCATTCCGCGCGACATCCTGAACAAGCCGGGAAAGCTTACGGCCGAGGAGCGCGCCATCATCAACCAGCACCCGGTGGACGGGGCGCGGCTGCTGCTGGACACGGAGCGCAACCTGGACACGGCCGCGATCGTGGCGTACGAGCACCACCTCATGCACGACGGGGGCGGATATCCGGCGCTGCACTACTGCCGCGCCTGTCACTCGGCGAGCCGCCTGGCGCACGTGTGCGACGTGTACGACGCGCTGCGCACGCACCGGCCCTACCGCGCCGCGTGGACCAGCGCGCGCGTGCTGCAGTACATCCGAGAGCGCGCGGGGACGGAATTCGATCCAGAGGTGGCGCAGGCGTTCGTAAACATGATGACCGTGTGGGACCAGCGGTTCGCGGTCCTGGAAGATGAACGGCAGCCCGTCCGCGCCCCGGTGCAGGCCGCGCAGACGGAGCCACAGCCGGCCGACGCGGCCTGCGTCGCTCCGTCGCCCGGCACCAACGAGCCCGTTCCACCACCCGCCGGAGTCTGACCGGAGCGCCCGGACAGCAGGAACGCCTCTCAGCAACATGCGGAGAGGCGTTCGCGGGAAGAGAAACGAGTGCCAGGGCCGAGTGCCGAGTGCCCAGGGCCGAGTGCCCAGTGCCGGGGACCATCAGTTCCGGCTGTTTCCGGGCACTTGATCCTGGGCACTGGGCACTGCTTTATCGAATCGGCAGCCAGTACGACATCTTGAGCGCCAGCACGTTGTCGCCGCGCGCGCCGAAGGTGTCGCCGAGCGTTCCGAAGCCCACGTTGTCGCCGCCCAGCTCGCTGGCCGAACGGTTCTGCTGCCAGACGAGGAACAGCGTGCTCCCCGGGCGCCACTCCCAGCGCATCACCGCGTTGCTGCGGAACGAGCGGACGGTAAAGTCGCTCGCGATCCGCTGGCGGTCCGCCTCGCCGTCGCCGTCCTCGTCCGCCCCGCCGATGAAGAAGTGCTCGCCGCCCTCGCTCACCACGCGGCCCTCCGTGCCGTCCAGGCGCAGCGCACCCGGCGCGCGCAGCTGGCCGAAGCTTTCGTAGCGGCCGTTGGCGGCGAACGGCTCCATGTAGAACTCCAGCGACAGGTCCGGCGTGAACAGGTAGTTCAGCCGCGCCGCGCCGGACACGATGGTCTGGTCTACCGAGGCAAAGGTGTAGCGCCGCCCGAAGGTGGCTTGCGGCCCGCCCGGGAGCGAGGCGACGAACTGCCGGGGGTCCGTCATCCGCCGCCAGAGCGGGCTGAAGGAGACCTGCCAGCGCGGGCCGGGCCGGACGGAGAGCGTGGTGGTCAGCAGCAGGTACTCGTGCCCCTGCTCTCCCCCGCCGAAGGTGACCTGCGCCGACGCCCGGCGGGCCCACCCTTCCGGCGTGGCGCCGGCCACGATCATCCGCCACGCGGCCGGCGTTCCCGCCAGCGGGCCGCCGCGCGTGTACGAGTCGCTGGTGGAGCGCAGGTCCTTCCACGCGATCACCGTCGTGGTCCAGAAGTTCTTCCACGTAAAGCGCATGTCCGTCCGCAGCGCGCTGAACGTGCGCGTCCGCCCGAAGTTCCACGTGTTTTCCGTGCTCACCCCCACGTCGTAGCGGCGAAACAGCCTACCCGGCTGCGTGTCGCGGTAGCGAAGGTTGCCGTAGCCGAACACCTCGTCCGCGCGCCCCATGAACCCCGCGTCGTTCAGCTCCAGCCCCGGCGACTGCCCGCTCACGGACGCGGCCCACAGCCAGTGCCGCCCGCTTTCCCGCGCGATGCGGAGCTGGCCGGTGTAGCCGCCCAGCGAGGTGCGCGACGAGTCCACCCGCACGTAGTCCTGGTCCGGCCGCTGAAAGTAGCGCGCGCTGGAGCGCTGGTTCCGCAGCAGCGCCAGCGAGTCGCCCGCCACGTAGCTGAACCCCGCGTAGCCGCTGAACGCGTACTCGCCGCCGCGAAAGCGCAGGTTCCAGTCGCCCCCGCCCGTCACCGCGTCGCGGTTCAGCAGCGCCACCAGCGGCTCGCCCCCATCGATGTCGCGGTGGACGGCCGTCAGCAGCAGCCCCGCGGTGGACTGATTGGCGCCGAACTCCTGCTGCGCCCGGGCGATGCCGTACCCCGTCCGGGGCGCCAGCCGCACCCGGTCCAGCGTGCCGGTCGCGGGGTCAAAGCCGCGCGCGTACGCCTGGTCCGTCAACGCGGCCAGCACGCCCACGGAGGTGCCGGACGAGAGCCGTCCCGTCAGCTTGGCGGCACCCAGGATGGCGCTGTTGCCCGGGTAGTCCTGATAGTCGCCGGCCACCTGCAGCCGCGAGAGCGCCACGTCGGGAATGCCGCCGATGCGCCGCGAGTAGAAGTACTCCGGCCCGCTCCCCGCCAGCAGCTGCCGCCCCTCGATGAAGAACGGGCGCCGCTCGTCAAAGTAGGCCTCGTACGCCGACAGGTTCACCTGCGCCGGGTCCAGCTCCACCTGCCCGAAGTCCGGGTTCACCGTTCCCTCCAGCGTCAGGTTGGGCCCCACGCCCACCTTGAGGTCCGCGCCCACGCGCGCGCGCATCCGGCTGCCGTCATCAAACGGATTGCCCGTCCCCGGCTCGCCCGTGAACGTGCCGCTGGTGGCTACATAGGGAAGGATCTCCGCGCGCCGGGTCGGGCGGATGCCGCGGATGCCGGAGAGCGTGCCGAAGCGCGACGCCCATCCCTTCTGCGAGCTGGGAACCGGGATCCAGAACACGTCTTCCTGCGTAGCCGGGTTCCAGCGGTCCGCGTTCAATCCCCACGTCTGCACGTCCGCCGCGTTGAAGCGCAACTGGCTGAAGGGGATGCGCATCTCCGCCGTCCATCCCAGCGAGTCGCGGCGCACGCGGGCCTCCCACACGGGATCAAACGACACGTCGGTATCGCCCTCGTCGTCCGTGGCGTGGTACCAGTCCATGCGCGTCCCCGCCGCGGTGACGCCGAAGCTGTACGCCGTCCGCCGGTCCAGGTAGGTGTCCAGCGAAATCCACAGATGCTCGGCCTGCGATCCGTTGTCGCGGCGGCTCACCGGAGCCTGGATGGACGCAGGGTCTTTCTTGAACATCCGCGCGGCCACGTACAGTGCCGCATCGTCGTACACGAAGCGGAGTTCCGTGCGTTCGGACGGCGCGGCGCCTTCCACCGGCTGCTTCTGCACGAAGTCCGACAGCACGGGGGCGGCGGCCCACGCGGGGTCGCCCAGGTCGCCGTCCACGGTGGGGACGCGGCCCTCCACCCGCACGGCGCGGATCTCCTTGCGGGGCGCGGCGGTGCGCGCGCTGTCGGGGGTCTGCGCCCGCGCCGCGGAGGCGAGCAGAAGGACGGGAAGGGCGGCCAGCAGGGTGCGGATCACGTTCACTCCAGGGCGGGTGACGGTAGATGGCGAAAAATCAGCACTTCGCGGCGGCACGGGGCCGGCGCGGGCGCCTACGGCCGCGCAAAGGTCTGCCGCGCGATCAGGTCAATGACGCTGTCCACGCCGCCGCGGCGGTTGCTCGTGACGATGAGGGTGACGCCCTCCGCGGGATACCGGCGAAGCTCGGCGTAGTAGGTGGCCCATCCGCCGTTGTGCCACTGGATGGGGGTGCCGCGGGAGGTCTGCTGCACCACCCAGCCGTAGCCGTAGAACGAGCGGGAGCCCTCTTCTTCCGCCACGTGCGGCGTGAACAGCAGCGCCACCGACGCGGGGCTCAGGACGCGGCCCTCGTCCAGCGCGCGGCTCCAGCGGTACAGGTCGTCCACGGTGGAAAGCAGGCCGCCCGCGCCGCGCCGGTACCAGCCGTTGCGCGCGGCGGGCTCGTCCAGCGGCGATCCGCGATAGGTGTCGTCCCCCTCCCCGGCCGCCACCGTGCGCCCGCTCCAGTCCGCCGTGGGAAATCCGGTGTTGCGCATGCCTGCCGGGCGAAACAGGCGCTGCTCCAGGTAGCGGTCCAGCGTGGTTCCCGACGCGGTCTCCACCACGGCGCCCAGCAGCATGTAGCCCGCGTTGCTGTACGCGTGCTTCGTCCCGGGCGCCGAGGCGAGCGGCGCGCGCAGGGCGGCCACCACGAACGAGTCGCGGGAGATGGTGACGTCGGACCGCACCGCGTCGCGCCCCAGCCCCGCCGTGTGCGTCAGCAGTTGATGGAGGGTGATGCCGCGCCGGTCCGCGGGCGCGCCGGGAAAGAAGCGGCCCAGGGAGTCCGTCAGCGCCAGCTTTCCCTCTTCCGCCAGCGCCAGGATGGCCGCCGCCGTGAACTGCTTGCTCAGCGAGGCGATGGGATACACGGTCTGCGTCGACGCCGCGGCGCCCGAGCGCGAGTCGGCGGTGCCGTAGCCGCGGTGCAGCACAATCTCCCCGCCGCGGGCGACCAGCACCGTGCCGGAATACACGCTCGGAAGCAGGCTGGAGAGCATCCGGTCCAGCCGCGCGCCATCCGCCCCCCGCACCACCGCGCCGGGAT
The DNA here is from genome assembly GCF_036387355.1 of Longimicrobium sp. Lineage (GTDB taxonomy): Bacteria > Gemmatimonadota > Gemmatimonadetes > Longimicrobiales > Longimicrobiaceae > Longimicrobium. The sequence goes on along the minus strand of NZ_DASVTX010000393.1, from coordinate 3,244 downwards.
CGCCGGCCGCCGTGCGCGTCCCGGCCTGCGCATGGGCGGCGCCCGAAGCCAGCACCGCCGCCATCACGCCGGCCGCGAGGGACCGCATCGCCCGTCGTGTGATCATCGTCATCATCCGCTCAGTTGCCGTTCACCAGGCGGCGCAGCGCAATGGAGCGCTCGCTGTCCGACGACATGGAATCCAGCACGCGGCGGTAGGCGGCGTTCACGCGCGAATCCCGGAACTGCGCGGACGGAACCTGCGACAGCACGATCCGCTTTTCCGCGTCCGACCGCATGGGCATCACGGCGCCGAGCGCGACCGCCGTCTGCGCCGGGGTGAGCCCGCTGTCCAGCAGGTTCGACAGCACCAGGCGCCGCTCCGTGTCGCTGCGCATCCGCCCCACGGCCGCCGCCACGCCGGACACCGCGCCGTCGTCCATCCCCCGGCGGATCATGGAGGTGAGCACCAGCCGCCGCTCCACGTCGCTGCCGATCCCGTCCACCACGCGAAAGAAGGCGGCGCGCGAGGACGCGTCCAGGCGGTTGCCGCTGAGCGCCGAGGTGAGCACCAGCCGCGTTTCCGTGTCGGATTCCATCCCGCCCGCCGCCTCCAGCAGCGCCGCCATGTTCCGGCCGGACGCGCCGTGCTCAATGGCGTGCGTCAGCACCAGCCGCCGCTCGGTGTCGGAACGAAGCTCGCGCCCAACGGCGGCCAGCGTGCTCCGCATCTCCCCATCCGACAGCGGCGATCCGCCCAGCAGCGCGTTGAAGTACAGCCGCTTGCCCGAGTCGCCGCGGATCATCCCGATCTCCCGCAGCACCGCGGGCACGCCGCCGCGCGACCGCAGCCGCGCCACGCGCCGCTCCGCGCCCAGCCCGCCCTCGCGCACCGCGCGCAGCACCATCCCGCGCGCCCATTCGCGCCCGGCGGCGTCCATCGCGCGCGTGCGGCCGTCCACCACGTAGGCGACCTGCACGCCGCCGTCGGCGCCGCGGGTGAACTCGGCGCGGCGGTCCGGCCCGCGCCCGCTTTCCTCCACGATCAGCCGGCCGCCCGGGCCAATGGATTCCACCCAGTCGCCCGCCTCGTTCACCTCCACCGGACCGCGCATGCGCACCTCCATGCGGTAGCCGTCGTGCTGCTCCACCATGCGCGACTCGCTGGTCGTGCTCCGCTGCGCGGCGCACGGGGCGCAGGCCAGCAGGGCACCCAGCAGCGGCGCGGTCAGGGCGACAACTCGCTTCATAAGTGTAAGCTCCGGCAAAGGTTGAAAAATCAGCACTTCGGCTCAGAAAAGCGCCGGGCGCGCGGCCCGGCGCTGCGGGATCAGGACGTGGTGAACTCGCGGATGAGGGCGTTCATCCAGCGGCGGCTTTCCGCGTCGAACGGGCGCGTCTGGCCATCCACCGTGTAGGTGAAGGCGGGCTGACCGCCGGCGCCGGGCACGGCGCGGACGCGGCGCAGGCGCCCGTCCACGCGCTCCTCCACCAGCAGGTGCCCGCCCGCGCCGATCCGCGTGATGTCCCACCGCGCGGAGGCGAAGAACACCCTGGCGGAGTTGATGCGGATTTCGCGCGGGCGCCCGTCCGTCTCGATCTCCAGGTGGATCTCGCTGTCCCACTGCGACTCTCCGCCGCGGCGCGCCTCGGGCGCCGAGTCCGACGCGCGCGTGCGGGTTTCGCTGCGGGCGGGGGTGGCGGCGGGGCCGGGCACGGCGGGCTCGCGCGTCACCGCCAGCTCGCGCAGGGCGATCCCGCGCTCGGAGTCGGACTCGATCTGCCCCGCGGCGGCGATGTACGCGGCGCGCGCCTCGGAGTTCATCCGCTGGTGCTCCGCCACCTCGGACAGGATGATGCGCCGTTCCGTGTCGGATTCCACCCGGCCCAGCGTGCGCAGCAGCGCCACCTGCGACGCCGTGCTCCACTGCCGTGCGCGCAGCCCCGAGCTGAGCACGATCCGCTGCTCCGTGGGCGACGAGAACCACCCGATGGACTCCACGAACGACGGGCAGATGGAAGAGGTCGCGACGAACAGCGGATGCCCGATCGCCTGGCTGATGACGATGCGCCGCTCCGTGTCGGAGTCCATCGTGCGCGTCGCCTGAATGATGGCGCTCAGGTTGGCGTACGACAGGTCGCGGCGCTCCAGCAGCGCGCTCAGCACCATGCGCCGGTCCATCGCCGACTCGATCCCCGCCGCGGCGCGGATGATGTCGGCATACAGTTCCGGATCACCGCCCGCCACCGACGCCACCAGCCGCTCGCGCGTGGTCTGGCCGTCCACGAAGGCGGCGGCCGGCGCGGAACTCGTGGTCACGGCAGCCGGAGGCGTTTCGGCCGGCTCCAGCGACGCGTCGCTCTCCGACGTTGTCGTCCGGGTGACGGTCTGCTCGGAGGCATTGGACGTTGCCGCCGTCGCGATCAGCGGCGAAGCGGTGAGCGCGGACGCGCCGGGGAGATCCAGCGTCGGTGCGCGCGCCACCACCGCCGCGGGACGGAGCGCTGCCAGGGGAAGCAGGCAGGCGAGGGCCGCGGCCGCGGTGGCCAGCCCGGCCGCGCGGCTGGCCGCGTTGCGGCGTACGGCGCCGTCCAGAATCGCCAGCAGGCGGCCTTCGAACTGGCTCTTGCGCGCCATCGCCAGCCCGGCGGCGGCGCCCGGCGTGGAGCCGAGCGAGCGGACGATGTCCAGAAGGTGGCTCGCGTAGTCCGCCGCGCGCGTGCCGATCTCCAGCACGGCGTCGTCGCAGGCGTGCTCGCGCTCCTGACGAAGCTGGCGCACCGCCACCCACACCAGCGGGTTGAACCAGAACAGCGCCAGCGCCACGTGCGCAATCCACTGCGTGGCCGCGTCCCACCGGCGCACGTGGGCAAGCTCGTGGGCCAGCACCACGCGGCGGCGCTCATCCGGCCACCGCTCGGACTCGGCGGGCAGCAGCACCACGGGGTGAAACAGGCCCCACGTCATCGGCACGGTGGCGGCGGGCTCGCGCAGCAGACGGACGATGCGGCCCACGCGCAGCCGGCGCGAAAGCCCGTCCGTCAGCCGCACCCATTCGTCGTCCGTCAGTTCCGTGGCGCGGCGCTCGATCCACGCCAGCCGCACCACTCCCGCCAGCAGGCGGATCAGGAGCGCGGCCGCGCCCACGATCCACAGCAGCAGCGCCGCGCGCCCCCAGTCCACCGCCGCAAGCCGCTCCGCCATGGTCAGCGGCGCGGGCGCAGTGGACGGAGCCGCATTCAGCGCGAAAGCGGACGGCGGGAC
>NZ_DASVTX010000392.1:0-42405 GCF_036387355.1 Longimicrobium sp. | reverse complement strand
GGCGCCGACAGCGCCACCAGACACGCCAGCACGAGCGACATCCGCATTCTCGTCATCCTCCCAGGTGTTTGCGAGGGGATCGGCCGGCGCCCACCCGCCCGCGCGTTCTGCCCATCCAGGCGTTCACTGGTCGTGGGACGCCCGCATGGGGCTCATTGGATCAGCTTGCGCATCAGGATCTGCGGACCAGCCGTTCCTTCGACGACACCGGCCGTGCGCTGGTACCCGTGCCGTTCGTAGAACGCCGCGCCCGTCAGGCTGGACCCGACCTTCAGCTGCGCCACACCCTGCTCGCGCGCGATGGATTCCAGCCGCTCCAGCAGCGCCGTGCCTACGCGCCGGCCCTGGTACTTGGGGACGATGAAGAACGTCACCAGTTCATCGTTCTCCAGCGCCGCGGTGCCGATGACCTGCCCATCCTCTTCGGCCACCAGGCAGGTGCGGTCCCGGTTGATCTGCTCCACCTTCTCCGGCGAGAAATAGTCGATCAGCGGCTCAAGCTGCTCCATGGGATAATCCGCCGCATTCGACACCCGCATGGTCGTGCGGATGACCTCCGAGACCGCCTGCGCATCCGACGATCGATACGGCCGGATCTGGACCATGCACCCTCGGCGGCGTCGGTGGCGGCGGGGAGATCAGGGACGCGGCGGATTGCGCGCGATCTCCAGGCGCACCCACTGCAGCCACCAGTCGTCCGCACCGTGAATCTGATTGTTCGTCGGCGCCAGAAGCATCCAGTACGGATCCAGTCTCACACCGTGCTCTGACGGATTCAGCAGCAGAAGGTACTCGCCCCCGGTCTGGTACGTGAACGCCATGCAGGTGCCGCCCGACCGGCGCAGGTAGGACCGGTGCGGGATCTCGGTTTCCTCCTCTTGCGGCCACGCATCGTCTTCGCGGATGACGCCGTACAGACGGAGCGTATCCGGGACGCCCCTGCCTCGCAGGACCTCGTCGACGCTGAAAGCGACGAACGTGGCGTCCTGCCGCGGATCCTCCGCGGGAGGCGCAACCTCGCCCAGGGCGGTGGCGCGCGCGATGACCCGGGATTCCCCAACGATGTTCTGCGTGCGTGCGATGGAGAACGAGATGGGCGGGCCGCCCACCGTGCAGGGCAGCGCGGTGCCTCCCGCCGGCCGCGAAGCACCCGGAACCGCGGCGAGCAACAGAAGCGAGACGGGTACGATCAGTCCACGCATCGTCACCTCCCTCGGGAAACGTGCGGAGGGCACAGGCCGGGGGAAGAGCATCGCCGGCCCGCGGCGGCCGGAGATGATCGGCAGGAGCGAAGACCGGTTCAGGACGCCGGCTCGCTCGGCGCCGGGGCAGGCGTGGCGAGCGTGGACCGGGCGTGTTCATGCGCGCTCCGGACGAGATTGCGGATGGTGATCCGCGGAACGGGACCCAGCCTTCCCGGCAGTCCCCAGACTTCGGTCCACGGGTACGTTCCGCTTCCGGGGCGGCACTGGCGCTCGTCCAGCGCACGCTCCATGTACCGCTCCAGGAGTTCCACGTACCTGTGGTGCGGCACCTCGGAGGGGACTGCGCCCGCGGGCGGCTCGCTCCACCCTTCGGGAAAGCGGGTGAGCAGAACGGCCTTGCGGCGAAAGACCTCGCGCTCGGCGGCGCGCAGTTCCACGATCAGCAGAGAGATGTGCTCGTCGAGCGCACGGTCATCCAGGTGCGCGAGCGAGCGGTCGCCTTCAAACACGGGGGCACGGCAGAAAGGGGATGGGGCGGGCCGCACCGCAGGCCGGTGAGCCGGACGTACTCGCAACGTGCGCTGAGCCGCAGAGTCGCGCAAGCGCTCTCCGTGCCAGGCGGGCAGGCCCCAGTTGATGTATTTACTTCGCCCCGGCGAGGACGTACGCGACGATCGCGTTGGCGTGGCCGTGCCCCAGCCCGTGCTCCGTCTTGAGCCAGCTCACCCGTTCTATGTGCTTCAACTCCGGGCGGCTGCGCGCGAGTTCCAGCCAGTGCTCCATCGGCTTGCCGTACTTCTTTTCGATGGCGGGGAAGTAGGACGCGGGGCCCTTGGGCTTCTCGTCTGCCGGCATGCGATGATCGATGGTGGTGTTTGATGGAGAGGCGCGGGGACGGTGATCCGGCGCTGATGCAAACGCGGGGATTCCGCTACGCCGCCGCGCACTTCCGGACGGTGTCGAGCGTCCGGGTGGTGATGTCCTTTCCGAACGTCCGCTCCAGCAGCGTCATGAACACCGGGCCCTCGGGACTCGGCTCGTAGGCCGTGAAAACCTCGGCCGCCTCCATTTTCAGGATGCGTGCGCCGTCGCGCTCCACGGGCAGTTGCACGTCCTGGTTCCCGGGGTGCCGCAGGAACGTGACCACGCGCTTGGCCGCGGGCGGTAGGTGGAACTCGCCGAACGGATCGCGCGCCACGAGGTCGGCGAGATACGCAGCGGGCCGGATGATTGTGGGAAAGGCGTGCCCCCACGCCGCGAGCATCGCCTGCTCGGCCGTCTGCTCCAGCGCCGACCACTCCGACTCGCGCGTGGTGAACACGGCGTTGCCGCTGGACAGAACCGTGCGCACGTCCTCGAATCCCGCCGCCTGAAAGCACTCCTTCAGTTCCGGCATCTTGCAGTTCATCGGGCTCACCCCGCGAAGCAGCGCAACGTATCGAGGCATGGTGCGATGGTGGGAGTGGATTTCGTGACGCGAGCGCCCGGCCCGGAACGCGGTACGCGGAGCGGGGGCGTTCCTCGGGCGGAGTCAGGGCGCGGGCCTGCAGTCTCCCCGGCGGGGCGCTCGAACCGTGAGCACGGAATCCACGTTGATCTCGAACGCCGAGACTCCCATGTGGCCGTAGTGCCCGGGACCGACAACCTCCCCGCGCCACTCTACGTAGTACCGCGGGTTCCCGTATCGGTCTCTCCGCCCCTTCGGCCACACGAACCCCTCCGGGACGCTCCCCCGCCGCAGCACCGCCCAAGCGCGCCGCTCGTCATAGTTCCTGGTCCGGAGGGAGTCTCCGGGCAGGAACCACGCATCGGCGGCGCATGGAATGAACTCGCTGGATTCGAACCCGGGCGTCCAGTATCCCCGAAACGTACCGGGGATTCGGCGCAGCGGGCGTGGGTCGCACCCGTCGGTCGTGACCATCCAGTCCCGGCGGACCGCGGCCGAATCCTTGAAAGCGATGCTGTCCGATGCCATGGAATGCGCAAAGATGTTCATCGTCGCGCAGTTGACGCCAACCCGCCAGCGCCCCTCCGGCAGACTGTCCACCCGGTACCTGCCCGAGGATTGATCGATTGCTCCACACCTCGGGTAGTGGGTGCGCTCCACCGGTAGCGAGACACACACCACCGCCCGGGAGATCGCCTGTCCCGCCACAGAGTGCATCACCGTCCCCTCCAGAGCCGCCGGGCCCGTGGGGCGCTGCCCGTGGAGCCCGTGAGCCGTGCCGAGCACCAGGAGCGCGACGATACAGCGCATGCGGTGAGACCATGATCATGCTCCGCGATTCCAGATCTGGAAGGGGGCTGTCTGGCCGGCGTCCGCTGCGATCAGGGCTCCGCATCCTGCGTCGCGGTGGTCCGCCGGTGTCGCGCGTGCGGGGCTCCCCGGCCCTGAACTCGGCCCCTCGGCGTGCCCGACCATGCGGAGACGTTCTGCGCCTCACCGGAACGGATGGCGCTGAAGACTGCAGTCTCTGCTCAGCTGGGGGGCGTGTCAACCGTGGGCCGTTGCCGCCGGTTCCGGGCGGTTCCGGTCCACACTCCCGCGCTTCCACTTCTCACCGTCCCGCAGTGCACAAAACGGAGAACTGCAGTTAGGCGCAGTTCTCCGTTCCATGAACCTCCGCATCCGCGTCGCGCCCCTCACCTCACGTCTGGATTTCGCCGCACGCGTGTTCCCCCCCATCGTGCCCTCCCGCCGCGCACGACAGGTATGCGGCAGCCGCGCTTGCCTGCTCAGCAGCGCATGCGGGAGCGGGCGTGTGCGACCAGGTTGCCTGCTTCACGAAGCTGAACAAGCTCGTCCAGGAGCGGCCGCCGTGCCTCCGGGTGCGTCCGCAGAATGGCTTCGTACGCCTTGAGCGCACCCGCCACACCCGCGGCGTGAACGGTCCCCCGGTCGCGCGCCATGCCCGGGTTCTCGATCAAAAAGGCGCCGCTGGACAAAAGCTGCTGGGTAAAGATCTCCGTTCCATAGTTCTGGCGTGCGCTCGCGAGTGGGTCGAGCACGCCGCTGCAGACCGTGATGGTGATGTCCGGCGCGTCCACGAAGTAGCGGAAGAGTCGCTGACGCAGCCGTGCGGCACCGGCCTGCAGGGGATCGGCCTCCAGGCTGCGCACCTGCTCCACGACGCGCGACTTCTGCGTGCCCGCCCCGGAACCCGCGGCCGGAGCCGTGCTCCCGCCCTGCTGTCCGCCGCTCGCGCAGGCCCGAGGAGCATGGCCGCAACAAGAACCGGAAAAATCCGCATACACCACGCTGGGAATGAGGTGATCACAACCAATGGGGCCGTGAACGTGCTGTTGATCCGCCCCCGCGGCAAGAGAGCACGGCCCCCGAGCGCGCTGGCTCCGGCGAACATCATCCCCGGATGGCGGCCTCGATGGCTGCCACGTCGATCTTCTTCATCTGCATCATCGCGCCGAACGCGCGCTTCGCGACGTCGGGATCGGGATCGGCAATCGCCTGCGTCAGCACCACCGGGGTGATCTGCCACGACAATCCCCACCTGTCCTTGCACCACCCGCAGGCGCTTTCTTCGCCGCCATTGCCGATGATCGCGTTCCAGTAGCGGTCCGTCTCGGCCTGGTCATCGGTTGCGACCTGAAACGAGAACGCCTCGTTGTGCGTGAACGCCGGGCCGCCGTTCAGGCCCAGGCAGGGAATACCCATCACGGTGAACTGCACCGTCAGCACGTCGCCCTGCTTGCCGGACGGAAAGTCTCCGGGCGCCCGATGCACGGCGTCCACGGACGAATCCGGGAAGGTCGCGGCATAGAACCGCGCCGCCTCCTCGGCATCACCATTGTACCACAGGCAGATCGTATTCTTTGCGGGCTTCTGCATCGCGCTTCTCCGGTCCAGGTGATTTTCTGGGGATGCAGAACGCGGGGCTGTGCGTCTGCGGAGCACTGTGCCGGCCTTTTACGCCGGGTGACCGGCCGCACCAATCCGCCGCCGGAATTCGAATGCGCATGCCCCAACCACGCCCGCAATCAGGCCGGTCACGGGGGCAGCCAGCAGCAACGCGAGAACAACCGCGGGACCACGCCTCTCGGCAGCCGCTCGTCCGGTCAGGACGGATTCCGAAAGCTCCAGGAACACCGCAATAAAGGTGATGAGAACGGCGGCGCTGATGGCACGCAGCGTATTGCGCCATCCGCTCTGGCGGGCCGCGATCAGGTACGACGCACCCACGGTGATCGTCCAGCGCAGGACGGTCTGAAGGACGCCGGTCAATCGGATGTCGCGGTTCACGACCGCGTTCGTCACGAGCATCATCACGACTCCCACCACGACAACGCGAGTCAGCGAGAGGTGGCCCGAAGTTCTGGCGGTCACAGTGGGAATCGCGTTGATAGAGTTCGCTCCCGCGCTTCTGGCGCGCGCGGGATGTTCCGTTTGCCTGTGGCGGATGAAACCCGGCGGAACGTCGGCTGCAGCAATCTCTTGAAGCGCGGGCGGTTCCGTGGGATGCAGATCCTCCGGGCTCGGGAGCGACTGCGGAACGTCATCGGCCAGGCGTAGACCTCCAGACCAGCGAGGAAACCGTCCCGCTCATAGGCAAAGATCCCGCTGACATGTTCTCCTTCCCCGTAGTGGAAGTCAGCAACGACCTTCATCCCGCCGGTTGGCGGCGCTTGTCCCTCAATCTGCAGTTGCAGGCTGGGGCAGCCGCAGGGACAGCAAACCGGGGTGACGGACGCACGATCTACCTGCGGCAACAGGGCACGCGCCGCGGTTCCGCCCTGCACGAGCATCCAGCGGAGAAGGCGTTCTTCTTCTGTGGTCAGCCGCCGGTTCTCGATCACGTGTCGTCCAGAAGGGCAAGGCCGCGTGCGATGACGGCGTGCGCGCCACTTGACCGTGTGCCGCGTGCAGGCGGTTGTTCAGAGGCGTACGTGAAGGCGAGGACACACCATTTCGTCTCCTGCTCTGCGGAACAGCGCCTCGGTTTGGCCTGCGGGGATGAGGACGAGCTTTCGTGAGAGGGTCCAGCGACTTTCCAGAAAGGTTCCCGGCGAGGGTTGCCCCCGGCCAGATAGGCGCCGGTTCCCCCGTGGAGGTGCAGCGTATCGATAATCGCAAGCACAGACCCTGAGATGCAACAACAGCCTGCCAGCGGCCGGTCTGAAGCGCTTCTACATCGGATGCGCCCCGGGCGAAGTAGGCGAACGAGCCGTCGCGCCGCGGGCAGAGCGCTTCTCCGCCGTCCAGGCGGCGCGATTGATAGAAGCCAGACAGGTCTGTTCCTTCCCCCACCTTTGTGCAGGCCGAAGAAAGAGCCAAGGCACCCACGAGGGCGTAGCGCCGGATTCTACGCAGCGTCGCGAGTACAACCAGGGCTGCTCCGTTGCTCGGGATCGGCAGGGGAACGCGCATCGGCATGGCGTGGCAGAAGGCGCAGACATCAGCCCCGGCTCAGGTCAGCGGTGCTGGTCAACGAGCACGGGGTTGCCGTCGGGGTCCGCCACGACGAAGCTCGCGGGCCCCGTCGTGCTCTCGTCCGCTTCGCTCAGGAAGGCCACGCCCTGTGCCTTCAACCGGCGCTGCAGTTCGCGCACGTCCGTGAACGCATCCAACGGCTGGGCGTCCTGGTTCCATCCCGGGTTGAACGTGAGCATGTTCCGCTCGAACATTCCCTGGAACAGCCCGACGATGTGGTCGCCGTTCTTCAGAATCAGCCAGTTCTGCGACTGGTTCCCGCCAAAGACCTGGAACCCGAGCTTCTGGTAGAACTGCTTCGACGCCTCGATGTCCTTGACGGCCAAGCTGATGGAAAATGCGCCCAGTTCCATGTTCGTCTCCGTTGCGGGGATGCGGGTCAGCGGGCGAGCGGAAGCGTGCTTCCTGCAGGACGAGTCGGTCTCGCGGCCCCGTGTTGCTGCGGAGCGGCCAGGTGAACGCACCCTTCAGCGATGCTGGAGGAATTCGTTCAGAGTAAACCCGATATCCCCTGCAATGCGGCGGAGGAGGATGGGGGAGATATCCCGGCCAGAATGGAAAGGAACGGTGGTCGCCCGTCCGTCCGGATGGCGGAACTGCTTGTGGGAGCCTTTCTGGCGCACCTCTGCGAACCCGAGTTGCTCCAGAACGGCGGTAACCTCCCGCGGCTTTAGGACCGGAACGTCCCCCACGTCAGGCCGCGATGGTAACGGTGTGCGTGCCGACGAACTCGGCTTCCAGCCGGGGCTCTCCGTCCTCCAGCAAAAGCTCGATCACTTCACGGAGGTTGCGGTCGAGTTCGTCCAGTGTCTCGGCCTGCGTGTGTGCGCCTCGAAACCCCGGGATATAGCCCACATAGAGACCCGTATCGGGGCAGCGCTCGACGACGGCGGTGTATGTATGCATGCTTCGCAGGGGCTGGGGAGCGGACGCGTGAACGGATCAATTTAGTCGCTTCCTCAGCAAATGTCAGCCGTAGCCGCGCTTTGAACGCTGGCGGCAGGTTCGATCAGCACCGGGTCCGCGCCGTCCGCACCAAAGCTTGTTGTCGGCCGCGCCAAGCCGGAGCGGAACGTCCCGTCAGCGAAGCGCCGGCAGCCCGCTTGCAGCCGGCACGGAGTCGGTCGGCCCCGCGGCCCAGTGCTCGAACGCCCACATTTGTGTTGGTGCGAGCGAGACAAGCCGCCTCACCGCCGAACGACCGCGAAGCGTGAGCTGAATGCACCGGCCGCCGACCTGCTTCACGGTGATCCGAGCGTCAGAGAAGGCGGGATCCGCGTACGCCGCCTCCGAGCCGCTCCTGGGCGTGTCCCAAACGAACAGGCCATTGAAAGGCGCTCGAGCAAGGGCAGCATCGAGCGGCATCGTACGCGCGCGACGCGTTTCATCGCTGCGGAGGTAGGCCCCTACTTCGTAGCGCCGTCCCTGAGCTGTAAAGCGCATGCCCCACCCGTAGGGCAGCGAGCCAGTGATGTGTATGTCCTCTCCCGCGCGAAGCCGTTCCAGCGAATCCGGCGACAGGCCCAGAGGGTTCCACTCACCGTCGAGCCTCACGACCGAGCCCCGGACCGGCACTGTGAACACCGCCTTATCTTTGAACCATCGCGCTTGAGGGGAGCAGGAAATCGGGTGCGTTCCCGGCCGGACACACGCCGCGAGCAGAAATCCCGCAATCAAAACCGCGCTGAACCACCTCGAGCGATTCCGGAGATGCCGCTCACTCCCAAGCGGGTGACGTACAAGGCTCCATCCGCCCAGAGTTCGAAGCGTCAAAGTGCATGCCCTTGCTTGGGAGTTCATTTACCTCACATCGCGATTCTCATCACCGAATCCCAGAGATCACCTGTCCGGGGATGAATGTACTTCGGACCGGTTGGGCCGCAGCCAGCCCATCGAGAGTGGAGTGGGTCCGGCCGCCTGCCTGATCCCGCTCCTCACGTCGTGGGTTCTCTTCGAGGATCAGGTCACATCCCTCCAAAAGGTTGGCTAGAGTCGAACCCTATGCCTCCTGGACGATGCCGCGAGTAGCGCTTCAGCCCCAGCCGGAGGCTTCTTAGCATCCGGCAGCAAGCCCCCAAGAGTTGGATCTGCCGCACGCTCTTCGTTTGCCAGCCGGATCAATCGGGCGACTTCCCGGTTGAAGCTGTGCGGGTCAAGAATCGCCTGCACGGACGATACGAATTCTCGCCGCATACCAATCAGAGCCGATTTGCGATCCGGATATTCACCCAGAGCGATCGTTCGCCCGATCACGCATTCAGCAGCTACGAGCGCGTCTAGCGCATGGTGACGGAGCCCGCGATAGGCGCGCGCCTTTTGATTCCCTACGGTATCCTCCTGCTCGTTCGGGAGGTAAAGCCGGCCCCGATCGATCAGGGCCGAGAGGCGATACCGACAGGTGTGGAGGGTTCGCTGTTCTTCCTCCGTGCTTTCCGGATCGCCACGTCGACACGTATACGAAGCTTCGGCCAGGACGTCGATTGCTTCAGCGGCCCACGTCCTCAAGTCACGGAGCCAATCGGCAGCGGCAGATGAAGCACTCAACCGATGCTGATCTAGGCTTGCCTTATACGCACGGGAAGTGATGAACCAGCTTAGAATTGCGCCGAGGCCAGCGATGAATACTTCCGCGAATGGTAGCTCCATGGGGCCGCAATCGGATGGGAGACGAAGGATGGGAGAGTGCAACGGGTAGCCAGCGGCCGGAACAGGCGCAAGAGTTGTCACGTCTAGCTCCCGATTCGTTACACCGCATCGCAGGACGAACTGTCTGTCGTCATCGATGTCACACGCAGCACCTCGCATCCTTCCGTCCTGCCCCCACCCCCGGCGCGCTTCCTGCAGCCCGCGCGGTCAGTTTCGGAGCCTGCCAGTCCGGCGGAGCCCGTTCAGCCGCCGTCCCGTACGACGACCCGACCAACCGTCCCAACCAGGAGCCCCGCGTTGAGCGCCGATACGCTGTGGTACAAGGATGCCGTTTTCTACGAACTTCACGTCAAGGCCTTTCAGGACGGCTCGCAGGACGGGGTCGGCGACTTCGCCGGGCTGATTGAACGGCTGGACTACGTGGCCGGGCTGGGCGTCGACGCCATCTGGCTGCTTCCGTTCTACCCGTCGCCGCTGCGTGACGACGGCTACGACATCGCCGACTACTACGGCGTCCATCCGTCGTACGGCACGCTGGACGACGTGCAGCGCTTTCTGGACGAAGCCCACAAGCGCGGCCTCAAGGTCATCGCCGACCTGGTGCTGAACCACACCAGCAGCGACCACCCGTGGTTTCAGCGCGCCCGCCGCGCCCCCAAGGGAAGCCCGGAGCGCAACTACTACGTGTGGAGCGACAACGACACGGACTACAAGGACGCGCGCATCATCTTCACCGACACCGAGCCCAGCAACTGGACCTGGGACCCGGTGGCGGGGCAGTACTACTGGCATCGCTTCTTCAGCCACCAGCCGGACCTCAACTGGGACAACCCCGAGGTCAAGGAGGCGATGTTCCGGGTGATGGAGTACTGGCTGGAGCGCGGCCTGGACGGCTTTCGCGCGGACGCGGTGCCGTACCTGATCGAGCGCGAGGGGACCATCTGCGAGAACCTTCCCGAGACGCACGACATCCTCAAGGAATTCCGCATCCGGCTGGAAAAGAACTACCCCGGCCGCATTCTTCTGGCCGAAGCCAACCAGTGGCCGGAAGACGTGCGCCCGTACTTTGGCGACGAGAACGGCGCCGAGTTCCACATGGCGTTCCACTTTCCGCTCATGCCGCGGATCTTCATGGCCGTGCGCCAGGGGATCCGCAAGCCGATCGTGGAAATCATCGAGCGCACGCCCGCCATCCCTGAGGATGCACAGTGGTGCATGTTCCTGCGCAACCACGACGAGCTCACCCTGGAGATGGTGACCGACGAGGAGCGCGACTACATGTACCGCGAGTACGCCGCCGACCCGCGGATGCGCATCAACCTGGGCATCCGCCGCCGGCTGGCCCCGCTGATGGAGAACGACCGGCGCAAGATCGAGCTGCTCAACAGCATCCTGTTCACCATGCCGGGGTCGCCCATCATCTACTACGGCGACGAGATCGGGATGGGCGACAACGTGTGGCTGGGCGACCGCGACGGCGTGCGCACCCCCATGCAGTGGTCGCCGGACCGCAACGCCGGCTTCAGCCGCGCGGAGCCGCAGCGGCTGTACCTGCCCGCCATCAGCGACGCCGTCTACGGGTTCCAGGCCGTGAACGTGGAGGCGCAGGAGCGCTCGCCCTTCAGCCTGCTGAACTGGACCAAGCGCCTCATCCGCGTCCGCAAGCAGCACCGCGCCTTCGGCCGCGGCAGCATTCGCTTTCTGGAGCCGGAAAACCCGCACGTGCTGGCGTACGTCCGCGAGCATGGGCAGGACATCATCCTGGTGGTCAACAACCTGAGCGGCACCGCGCAGGCCGTGCAGCTGGACCTGGGCGAGTACAGCGGTCGCGTGCCGGTGGAACTGCTTGGCGACACGGCGTTCCTCCCCATCGAAGACAGCGCCTACGCCCTCACGCTGAGCCCGTACGGCTTCTTCTGGTTCGCCCTGCGCGCCCCGCGCACCGCCGAAGAGCTGGAGCTGGACCCGGCGCTGGCCCGCGAATGGGCGCAGCAGGACGCGGCCATGCTGGAGGGCACGGACCTGGTGCAGCGGCTCATCGGCGGGGTGCCGGTGGAGTGGCTGCGCGCCCAGCGCTGGTTCCGCAGCAAGGCCCGCGACGTCACCAGCCTGGAGCACGCGGACGACGCGGTGCTGCACCCGGAGCGCGCGCCCACCCTGCTGCTGGGCATCGCCCGCGTCTGCTACAGCGAGGGCGACCCGGACCTGTACCTGCTCCCCTTCACCCTGCGCCCCACGGGCGAGGCCGGCGTGCAGGCCGAGCCTGTGGCGTCGCACCCGGGCGAGGCGGGCGAGGTGCAGCTGTACGAGGCGCTGGCCGACCGCCGCGTCGCCGGCGCGCTGCTGGAGGTGATGGAGGGCGAAAAGTCGCTCACAACGCGCATTGGCCGCTTCACCGGCCATCGCACCGGCGCGGTGGAGGACCTGAAGTCCGTGGGCCCCGTTCGCCCCGTGGGCGCGGAGCAGAGCAACACCTCGGTGGTCTTTGGCGACAAGCTGGTGATGAAGGTGTTCCGCAAGCTGGAGGCGGGGATCAACCCGGACCTGGAAGTCACCCGCTTTCTCTCCGAGCGCGCGGGCTTTCCCTCCGTCCCCCGTCTGGCGGGGTGGATCGACTACGCGGACCAGGAGGGCGCGCTGCACTCCGTGGCCGGGCTCTTCCAGTTCATCCCCAACGACGGCGACGCGTGGGCGGTGACGCTCAAGGGGCTGGACCGCTACCTGAGCGCCGCGTCCCGCAGCGCGGCGGACCCCGACACCGTCAGCGGCCGTGAGGCGGTGCGGCGGATGGCGGGTGAAACCTTTCCCGGCATCCAGCGGCTGGGCGAAATGACGGGCCGCATGCACCTGGCCCTCGCCTCGTCGGCGGACGACCCGGACTTTGCGCCGGAGCCGGTAACGGAGGACGACGTGAGCCGCGCCATCGAGGCGTTCCGCCTGCAGGTGGATACGGTGCTGGCGGACCTGGGCGAGCAGCTGGAGGCCGTCCCGGGCTCCTTTGCCCAGGCCGTGCAGGGCCCCCTGGGCGAGATCGTGCGCAACGCGCCGGACCTGCGCCACCGCGCCGAGGACCTGCGCGTGCTGGCAGGCGACACGCTCAAGATCCGCTACCACGGCGACTACCACCTGGGCCAGGTGCTGCGCGCGCGCACCCCGGCGCAGGGCGCCAGCGAGTGGTACGTGCTGGACTTCGAGGGCGAGCCGGCGCGGCCGCTCGCGGACCGGCGCAGCAAGAAGTCCGCGCTGCGCGACGTGGCGGGCATGCTGCGCTCCTTCAACTACGCGGTGCGCATGGCCATGCACGAGCACCGCAGCGACGACTTCCGCCTGCGCATGTCGCTGGAGCGGTGGGCGCAGGCGTGGGAGCGCGAAGCCCGCGCCCTGTTCCTGGCCGCGTACCGCGACACCGTGGCGGGTTCGTCCATCGTTCCCGCGGACGAGGACACGATGATGCGCGTGCTGGCCGTCTTCGAGCTGGAAAAAGCGGTGTACGAGCTGGGCTACGAGATGAACAACCGCCCGGACTGGCTGTGGGTGCCGGTGGAAGGCATTCGCGCCATCATGGGAGGGCGCGCGTGAATCCGCCGCTGATCTACAACCTGTTCCCGAGGCTGGTGGGCCCCACGACGCGCTGGGCAGAGCATGCCCGGCGCGCGCGGGAAATGGAGTTCGACTGGATCTACATCAACCCGTGGCACTACCCCGGGTTCAGCGGCAGCCTGTACGCCGTCAAGGACTTCCGCCGGCTGAACCCGGCGTTCCTTCCGGCCGGGGCGGACGCGCACAGCCTGGAGCCGCTGCGGCAGGCGCTCCGGCAGATGACGGAGATGCGCATCCAGCCGGTGATGGACCTGGTGGTGAACCACACCAGCAAGGACTCGCCGCTCATTGACCAGCACCCCGGCTGGTACGCGCGCGACGAGCACGGCCAGGTGCGCAGCCCGTTCGTGGTGGATCCGGACGATCCGTCCAAGGTCACCGTGTGGGGCGACCTGGCGGAGATCGAGAACCTGACGCATCACGACCGCGAAGGATTGTGGCGCTACTGGGCGCAGCTGGTGCGCGAGGCGGTGGAGCTGGGCTTTCGCGGGTTCCGCTGCGACGCGGCGTACAAGGTGCCCGCGGAGCTGTGGCGCTACCTGATCGCCGAGGCGCGCAAGGTGGATGAAGGGGTCGTGTTCTTCGCGGAGACCCTGGGCGCGCCGGTGGAGGACGTGGTGGCGCTCAAGTCGGCGGGGTTCGACTTCTTCTTCAACTCGTCCAAGTGGTGGAACTTCAGCGAGCCGTGGGCGCTGGCGCAGCACGAGGCGTTCGGCGCCATCGCCCCGTCCATCGCCTTTCCCGAGTCGCACGACACGCCCCGGCTGGCGGCGGAAACGGACGGCGACCCGGCGGTGCAGCGGCAGCGCTACGCCTTTGCGGCCGCGTTCAGCGCCGGGGTGATGATGCCCATCGGCTACGAGTTCGGCTTTCGCAAGCAGGTGGACGTGGTGCGTACGGTGCCCACGGACTGGGAGCGGCGGCACGTGGACCTGCGCCCGTTCATCACCCGCGTGAACCGGCTCAAGCGCACGCACCCGCTGCTGCACGGCGAGGGGCACCTGAAGGCGCTGGGCGCGATCGAGGGCGACACGCTCGTCCTGCGCCGCGCGGATGACGCCAACGAGGCGGCGGGGGTGATCCTGGTGAACAAGGTGTGGAAGGAAGCGCGCGAGCTTCCGCTGGGCGACATCGTGCGCGCGCCGGACAACTACCGCCTGCACCGCATCTGCCGCGACGACTACCGCGAGGGAGGGGAACCGGTTCCCGCCACGCTCGCGCTGGACCCCGCGGAGGTCGCCTACGTTCTCCCCATCGCGGCGGGGGAGGTCTGATGCCGGAGGAATCGGCCACCATCGGCGAGCGGGCGAGCGGCATTCTCCTGCACCCCACGTCTCTTCCGGGCCCGGGCATCGGCGACCTGGGCGAGCAGGCGTTCCGCTTTGTGGACTGGCTGGCGAGCGCGGGGCAGGCGCTGTGGCAGCTTCTTCCCCTCGTGGCCGTAAACGAGGGAGGCTCGCCGTACAACGCGCTCTCCGCCTTCGCTGGCAATCCCATGCTGCTGAGCCCGTCGGAGCTGGCGCTGCACGGCCTGCTGGCGGACGAGGACGCATTGGCGCCGCCGGAGATGGACGACGACGACGTCGACTTCCCCGCCGTGGCCCGGTGGAAGGACCAGGTCGTGCGCGCCGCCTACGCCGTGTACCGCGAGGATGCGGACGACGAGCTGCGCGAGGACTTCGCGGGGTATCGCCACGAGCACCGCGCCTGGCTGGACGATTGGGCGCTCTTCATGGCGTTGCGCGAGGCGCACGGCGGCCGCGAGTGGACGGCGTGGCCGGACCCGCTGCGCCGGCGCGAGGCAGAGGCGCTGGAGGCCGCGCGCACGGAGCACGCGGACGCCATCGAGCGGCATGCCTACGCGCAGTACCTGTTCGACCTGCAGTGGACGGCGCTGCGCGGCTACGCCAACGGCCTGGGCATCCGCGTCGTCGGCGACGTCCCCATCTTCGTCGCGCAGGACAGCGCGGACGTGTGGGCCAACCAGGAACTGTTCGAGCTGAACGACGCCGGGCTGCCGCTGGCCGTCTCGGGCGTGCCGCCGGACTACTTCAGCAAGACGGGGCAGCGCTGGGGCAACCCGCTCTACCGCTGGGATTTGATGATGCGCGACGGGTTCGCGTGGTGGATCGCGCGCTTCCGCCGGACGATGGAGATGGTGGACATCGTCCGCATCGACCACTTTCGCGGATTCGAGAGCTACTGGGCCGTCCCCGCCAAGGAAGAGACGGCCATCAACGGCGACTGGCGGCCGGGGCCGGGGCGCGCCTTTTTCGAGGCGCTGCGCGGGGCGTTCGGCTCGCTCCCCGTGATCGCGGAGGATCTGGGGATCATCACGGCGGAAGTGGAGAAGCTGCGGGACGACCTGGAGCTTCCGGGGATGCGCGTGCTGCAGTTCGCCTTCGGCGGCGACGATCCCACCAACCCGCACCTGCCCTCCAACTACATCGCCAACTCCGTCGCGTACACCGGCACGCACGACAACGACACCGCGCTGGGCTGGTACGCCGACGCGGGGCGGGAGGAGCGCGCCGCGCTGGACGACATGGCCGGCGCGGGCGAGAGGGAGATGAACTGGGCGATGATCGACACCGTCCTGCGCTCCCGGGCCGGCTGGGCGATCATGCCGCTGCAGGATGTGCTGGGCCTGGGCGGGCAGGCGCGGATGAACACGCCGGGCGTGGCGGAGGGCAACTGGGCGTGGCGCTTTCGGGACGGCGACCTGACGCCCAAGCTGGCGGAACGGCTGTTTTCGCGCGTCGTAGCCACGGAACGGCAGCCGCCCGTGCCGCTCCCCGAACCCGGGGATGAGGAATGAGCGATCGCGTGGCGCTGGTCACCGGGGGCGCGGGCGGGCTGGGCCGCGCCGTCACCGCCGCCTTTCTGGAGACCGGATGGCGCGTCGCCGTCCCCACGCACCACTCCGGCGGGACGGAGGCGCTGGAAGCTCTCGCGGCGGCGCATGGCGACCGGCTGACCTGGTTCGCCGCGGACCTCACGCGCGAGGAGGGCGCGGAGTTCACCGTGCGGCAGACGACGGAGTGGGCGGGGCGGCTGGATGCGGTGGTGCACACCGTCGGCGGCTACGCGGGCGGGCACCCGCTGCACGAGACGCCCGTGGCGGATTGGGACCGGATGATGGACCTGAACCTGCGCGGCGCGTTCCTTCTCGTCCGCGCCGCCGTTCCGCGCATGACCGAGGGCGGAACCATGGTCTTCGTCTCGTCCGGCGCGGCGCGCGCGGGGCGCAAGGGGCACGCGGCGTACGCCATCTCCAAGGCCGCGCTGCTGACCCTTGCCGAGGCCGTCGCGGAGGAGAACCGGGGACGGCTGCGGGTGAACGCCGTGCTCCCCGGCACCATCGACACGCCCGCCAACCGCGCCGCCATGCCGGGCGCGGACACCCGGTCGTGGACGCCGCCGGAACGGATCGCCCGCACGATCCTCTTCCTCTCCTCACCCGAGTCCGCGCCGGTGAGCGGGGCCAGCGTTCCCGTCGATGGATAAACGTTGGACAAAGCATTGACAGCCAGGCTCCACGGCCATACTCTGCGCCCGTAGCACTCTTGCGGGTTCACACCTCTGGCCTGGAGTCGACACGATGAAGACACGGTTCTGTATCGCCACGGCGCTTCCGCTCGCGCTGGTGGCCTGCGGCGGCGGAGATTCGGCGGAGGGCGGAGCGGGCGCGGACAGCACGGCGGTTTCCGCGGCGCCTTCGCCGGGCATGGAAGTCACCACGACGCCCATGGACAGCAACACCGCCGCGGCGCCGGCCCCCGCTGCCGCTCCCGCCGCGGGCACCATCGCGATGGCGGCGGTGGGCGGTTCAGGCGTCACCGGGCAGATGCAGGCCATGGCGCACGGCGGCAACGAAACCATGATCTCCGTGACGCTCATGGCGCCGGGCACCACCACGCACTCCGGCCACATCCATGAAGGCACCTGCGACGCACCGGGCAAGGTGGTGGCGCCGCTGCAGGACGTGACGCTGGCGAACGGGCAGGGCATGTCCAGCAGCACCGTGCAGATCCCGGTCGCCACGGTGATGAACGGGCAGCACATCGTGGCGTACCACGAAAAGTCTGGCGCCGAGCCGGGCAAGCCCGTGGTGTGCGGCGCCATTCCCGCGCAGTCCACCAACGCCTCCATGTGACCGCCGCACGTGATCGATCCACCGATGCGGAACGCCCCCGGCCACGCGGCCGGGGGCGTTCTGGCTTTCTCGGGCGTGTGCGACGGTTGACGAGGGAAGTGCCCGGCCGTAGTCTGCCGCATCCAGGCACACACAGCACACCCAAGGCAGGAGATGCGGATGAACGCGAAGCGCTTCTGGGCGATGTCGGCCCTTCCTCTCGCGCTCGCGGCGTGCGGCGGGGGAGACGACGCCAAGACGGATGCCGCGGCCGACAGCACCGTCGCGGCGGCCCCCGCGGCACCCGCCCCGGCCGCGCCCGCGGCGCCGGCCAACACCGGCCCCAAGATCTCGATGGACGCGATTGGCGGAAAAGGGATGCCGGGCGAGATGCAGCTGATGGCGCACGGGGCCAGCGAAACCATGATCACCGTCTCGCTGATGGACATGGGCACCGGGGCCAGCGGCGGGCACGTGCACGAGGGCACCTGCGCCGAGCCGGGCAAGGTGGTGGCCCCGCTGCAGGACGTCGCTCCGGTGGCCAACGGACAGGGCTCGGCAACCAGCACGGTACCGGTCGCCCTGTCGACGCTCGGGGACGGCAAGCACATCGTGGTGTACCACGAGCGCACCGGCACGGATCACGGCAACCCGGTAAGCTGCGGCGCCATCCCCGCCGGGGGCGGCGCGGCGTGACGTAACCCGCTACGGCGGCGATCCTCATCAAGAACGCCCCCGGCCGCGTGGCCGGGGGCGTTCTGGTTGTCTGTTATGCCTGTCGTGCCACCAGCGGATCGTCGCGTCAGCCGCTTGCGCTCGCCTCACGACTCGTAGTGCGAGCGCGCCTTGAGGAAGTGCACCTGATCGCCCTCCATCCGGTACAGGATCCGGTGCTCGTGCGTGAGCCTGCGCGACCACGTTCCACCGCCATGGCGCAATGCCTCCGGCTTCCCGATCCCGTGAATCGGATCGCGAAGGATGTGCATCATCATGGTGATCAGCTTGATCGCCGTTCGTGGATCGTTGCGGATCCAGAACTCCAGATCGCTCAGGAACTCGTCTGCGATGACGGACTGACGGCGGGGCGGCGGATCGGGGGCGGCAGGCGAACGCCTATTCGGCTTCAAGGCCGAACCCGGCCCGTGGTTCATCCCCGGCCATTCCGCGCCCGGCGCGGCTGGGCAGTTGTCCGCGAGCTTCCTTGAGCCGGTCGAATGCCCCGGGCGAAATCCACTCCGGGGGGACGTGCGCCTCAGGGTCGAGCAGGACGCTGAGATCCTCCACCTGAATCACGGTCCCGCGGCCGGCGAGGGAACTGGCGTACGCCGTCTTGAAATCCTGGAACGCGTCCTCTGACATCCACTCGGGGCGCGGCATGTCGTCGACGCCGAGCGCAGCCTCCGGGAGCGGGCCACGGGGGCGGGAAGCCGGGCGGCGCAGCAGGGCGCCGAGTCTCATGGAAAGAGCAGGCATGCGGGGTCTCCTTGGCTGGTTACGCTCTGGACGATCGCGCATTCTGCTGCCTCCGGTCAAGTTGTGCGTGCAAGCCGATCCGGTCGCTGGCCCGTTGGGAGCGCACCGGGTGGTGCTGTCGGTTGCGATTTCCGCGCAGCGGCTTGGGATTCGCGAGCCACGCCCCGTGCTTCCCGATCCGGGCGATGATCTCCAACCACCCGCTTTCCGCCATCCGGAACACGCGATTTCCAGCCGATCCGTCCGACTGGATGTCACCCAGCCGCGGTGCTCCGGTCAGCGGGCGGGGAGCGCGTCCAGGGAAGCGCGCAGTTCCGCCGCGAGCGCCGCGTCGCCGCTGACGAAGGCGGACCAGGAGACCGAGACGCCCTTCCGCTTCCCCTTTTCCACGACTTTCACCCCGGCGGGCGCAATGGTGATCGTGTAGGTGCGCCCGTCGATCTCCAGTTCGCGCTTGATCGGCTTGTCGAGCTTGGTGGCCATGTGCTTTGCGTGACGGTGGAAGGCAGGCTCAGTCGCCGGTCGCGGCGTGCTCCGGCGTGCGCTGCTGCCCGGCCGCGAGTTCCGCCTGCACGCGCGGAATCCAGCCCTCCGACTCCGGCCGCAGTTCCAGCGCAAGGATGCAGCCCACCGCCTCGGCGTAGCGCTGCAGGGTGGAAAGGCGGATGTCCTCGGCGCGGTTTTCCATGCGGCTGATTGCCGATTTGTTGGTGCCCAGCCGCTCCGCCACCTGATGCTGCGTGAGCCCGGCATTCAGCCGCGCCTGTTTCAGCATGAGCCCGAATTTGAACGCCCGGCGCTCGCGTTCGAAACCGTTCAGGAACTCCGGGTCGCGCGACGCCCTCAATGCAATATAGCGGTCCAGATCATCCATGATGTCCCTTCCTGCTCAGGTAGTCGCGGCGGCGGCGCTGGGCCACCTCAAGCTCCAGCAGCGGCGTTTTTCCCGTCTTCTTGGCGAATGCGGAAACAAGGACGATCATCCGCCCGCCATCCCAGAAGCCCAGGATGCGGAACGCGTTGCCCGCATGCTGCACCCGGACCTCCCACAGGTCCTCCGTTCCCGAAAGCTTCTTGAGAAGCTGCGGCGAGACGGGGTCGGCGGTGGCAACGATGCCGAGCGCCTCCGCCACTCTCTTCAGTTGCGCGGCGGTGAGGTCATCCAGAAAGTCTTGAACGGGGCATCGTCCCGAAGCGGTTCGATACAGAACGATCTCGCGCATCCGAAAGTTAACGTAGGAGTAAACCGGAGGGAAGCCTCAAGCTGGACGTTGAGAGCGGCGCGCCGGGAACCTAGCGGATGCGGATAGCGTGTGTAAGCTGTGTCCGGAAAGGGGTCCGTGACGTGGCGAGCGGAGAGCGATCCTAGTGCGCCAGCGGCGGGACAGGGGCAGTGCGTGAGTGCGAAGTGCGTGAGTGCGGAGTGCCGGCAGAGATGGGAGACGAAAAGGAACGGGGCCCCGGCGTGTGCCGGGGCCCCGTTGCGAATCAGCTGGAAGCCGCTCGGATCAGAACGCCTTGATCGCCTCGATGGCGCTCAGCACATCTTCCGGCTCGGGAAGAATTGCGCGCTCCACCTGCGGCGCGTAGGCCACCCAGGTGTCCATCGATGCCACGCGGCGCACCGGCGCGTCCAGCCACGGGAACAGCTCGTCCGCGATGCGGGCGGCGATCTCGCTGCCGATGCCCCACGAAAGCGAGTCCTCGTGGGCAATGATTACGCGGTTGGTCTTCTTGACCGACTCGGCGATCGTGTCCATGTCGAACGGCGCCAGCGAGCGCAGGTCGATGACCTCCACGCTGATCCCCAGCCGCTCCTGCGCGGCCTTGGCGGCCACCACCGAGCGCTGCACCAGCGCGCCGCACGCCACCACCGTCACGTCCGTCCCCTCGCGAACCCGCTTGGCCTTGCCGAACGGGATCATGAAGTTGGGGCCGGGATACTGCCCCTTGTTGTACACCTGCCGGTACAGGTGCTTGTGCTCCAGGAACAGCACCGGGTCTTCGCAGCGGATCGCCGTGCGCAGCAGGCCGGCGGCGTCCGTCGCGTTGGAGGGCAGCACCACGCGCAGCCCGGGGCAGTGCGCGAACAGGCTTTCGCCCGTCTGCGAGTGGTAGATGCTGCCGCCCTTGAGGTATCCACCGTACGTGGTGCGGATCACGACCGGCGCCGAAAAGGTGTTGTTGCTGCGGTACCGCATGGTGGCCAGCTCGCCGCGAATCTGCATCATCGCCGGCCAGATGTAGTCAAAGAACTGGATCTCCACTACCGGCTTGAGCCCGCGCACCGCCATGCCGATGGCGCGGCCCACGATGTTGGCCTCCGCCAGCGGCGAGTTGAATACGCGCGTGCTGCCGAACTCGCGCTGCAGGCCGGCGGTGACCTTGAACACGCCGCCCTTGCCCTTGACGTCGTTGATCAGCTCCTCGCGGCTCACGTCGGCCACGTCTTCGCCAAACACCACGATGCGCGGGTCGCGGCGCATTTCGTCGCGCAGCGTGGCGTTGATCAGGTCCACCATGGTCGTCTCGTTGCCCGTGGGCCGCGGGTCGTCCTCGGTGTCGAACTGCTCGGCCGTGGGGTCCACGTCCGGGCTGAACAGGTAGTGCATGGCGGTGGACGGGTCCGGCTGCGGCGCGGCCAGGGCCTCGTCCGTGGCGCGCTGCACCTCGGCGTTCACCTCTTCTTCAATGCGCTGCAGCTCGTCCTGCGTGGCGATGCCGCGCTCCACCAGCGCCCGCCCGGTGCGGATGATGGGGTCGCGCTGCGCCTCCTCGTTCCGCATCGCCTCGGTCTTGTAGAACTTCTCGTCGTCCGAGAGCGAGTGGCTGTACGGACGGATCACCTTGGCGTGCACCAGCGCCGGGCCCCTGCGGCTGCGGGCGTACTCCACCGCGCGCCCCATGACCTCCCAGCTTTCCCACACGTCCGTGCCGTCGCAGGTCTGGATGTACAGGTCCGGAAAGCCCGTGAGCAGCTTGCTGATGCTGCCCCCGGCCGTGTTGACCTCCACCGGAACGCTGATGGCGTACTCGTTGTCTTCGACGATGTAGACCACGGGGGTCTTGAGGTTGCACGCGGAGTTCAGGCTCTCCCAGAACTCGCCCTCGCTGGTGGTGCCGTCGCCCGTGGTGACGAACACGACCTCGTCGCCGTGCGCGCGGGTGCCTTCCACCAGGTCGCCGCCCAGCGTGAGCGCGCGCATTCCCGTCTCCGCCGTGCCCACGGCCTGCAGGAACTGCGTTCCCGTGGGCGACGAGGTGCTGACGATGTTGAGCTTGTGGTGCCCCCAGTGCGAGGGCATCTGGCGCCCGCCGGAGGACGGGTCCGCCTCGGCGCCCACGGCCTGCAGCAGGTGGTCCAGCGCGGTCATGCCCAGCGCCAGGCTGAAGGCGCGGTCGCGGTAGTAGAAGTAGAACCAGTCGTATCCGGGGCGCGCGTGCGCCGCGGCCGCTACCTGGATGCCTTCGTGCCCGGCGCCGGAGATCTGGAAGAAGATCTTGTTCTGCTGCTTGAGCTGGATCTCCTTGTCGTCGAGCCGGCGCGAAAGCACCATGGTGCGGTACAGGCCGAGCAGCGTGTCGCGGTCCAGAGCGGGCGCGTCGGCGGTCTTCGGCTTTTTCTTGCTCGTGAGGGCCATGGCTGTGCGGTCTCTCAGAACGTCATCATCCGGCCGACGCGGAGGCGCGGCGCGGTTCGGGTGCAAAACACAGTCAACATAGTCCCGCCGCACACCCGGGGCCAGTGGAGATCCCGCCGCCCGCGCGTCCTCATTCCGGACGGCGCACGGAAAGCGGCCTCGCATCTACGGCATGCGGAGCCGCTCTTCTCAATCCCCTGTCGGGCCGCGGGATGGGTCAGGCCCGGGCCCCGACCGCCGCCGCGCCATCCCCAGCAGCACCGCCAGTACGATGGCGATGGCGATCGTGGCCATCCACCCGTCCACCAGCTTGCGGCTCCCCCAGAACCACGGGTCCGCGCCCGGTGCGCCGCGCGTCAATGTTCCGTAGTACTTGAGCCAGAAGATCCACCCCGCGTGAATGCCGATGGAGGCGGACAGTTCGCCCGTCCAGTGGTACGCGAGCGCCAGGATGATCCCCGCCAGCGCCAGATTCAGCAGGGCGGGAAAGAGCGTGTGCAGCGCCGTCATCCCCGCCAGCATGCCGGGGAGCACGCGCAGCCCGGCCAGCCAGTCCACCACGGGCGGGTTCTCCGGCCGACCCATGAAGTGGACGATGGCGTAAACGGCGCTGCTCCCCGCCACCGCCGCGCCCCATGGCACCACGCGCCGCAACCCGCCAAAGAACGCGCCGCGAAACAGCAGCTCCTCCATGCAGGCCACCACCAGCGCCGTGGCCAGCGCACCCAGAAACTGCCCCGCCAGGTCGCCCGCGCTGGTAGGCCGCAGCGCCCGCCCGCCCGCCGCCAGCGCGACCAGGCACACCATCGCCAGCGAGGTGAAGCCCAGCCCGAACCCCGCCGCGAACCGCCGTCCCACCATGAACCCCGGCGCCACGCCCACGTCGCGCCAGCGGCGGATCCCCGCGCCGCGCAGAAAGAAAGGGAGCCCCGCGAGCGCCATCAGCAGCAGCGCGCGGTTCACGTACCGGGCAAACGGGGTCCGCGCCACGTTTTCCAGCGCGGGAATGCCGCGGGCCAGCGCCTGCACCGCGTGGTACAGCCAGGGCGCCAGCAGCGCCCCGCCCACGAACACGAAGGACAGGTACAGCAGCATTGCGGCCAGCGGGCGCCCCTGGCGCGCTGCGGCGTCGTTGGACATGGAAGAGCCGGGGCGGGGTTGAGGGGTGGAATTCCGCGCCGAATCTATCCGGCGGCCCCCTTTGCCGACACCCGTTCCGCGCCGTGCCGTGCCAACTTCCTTGCCACAGCCCGCCCGCACCCCATATTTGAACCTCCCACTCACCTCTATCGCTGGCGTTCACGCAGGGAGCGCGACGATTTCCGACCCCGCCCAGGACCCCGGACCGCCGGCCGTTCCGCAGGTCGCGCCCGGAATATGGCGCGTCACCACCCCGCTTCCCTTTCGCCCCACCGAGGTGCACGCCTGGGTCATCCGGCTGCCGGACGGCGGGGCCATGCTGGTGGACGGCGGGCTGAACACCCCCGAAGCCTGGTCCGCGCTGGACGCCGGCGTGTGCGCCGCGGCCGGGGGATGGGACACCGTCCGCATCCACGTGGTCACCCACATGCACATGGACCACGTGGGGCTCGCCGCCCGCGCGGCGGACACGTCCGGCGCGGCCGTGGTGATGCACCGCCTGGACGCGGAGCGGATGGCGCACGCGGCCGCCCACCCGGAGGAAGAGGCCGAATACCGGGGCGTGCTGCTGCGCCGGGCCGGCGCGCCGGACGAGGTGCAGCGCGCGGTGGAGGCGGCGCGGTCCGGGGCGCAGTCCCTGGCCCCGCCGGTGCGCGTGGACGTGATGCTGGACGGGATGGAGGGCGAAGTGGAGGGCGCGCCGGGGTGGCGGTGGATGTGGACGCCGGGGCACACGGCCGGCCACCTCTCGCTCTACCGCCCGGAGGACCGCGTGCTGATCGCCGGCGACGCCGTTCTCCCCCGCATTACCCCCACGCTGGGCGTGAACCGCCAGCGGAGCGATCCCGTGGGCGACTACGCCGGGGCGCTGGACCGGCTGCTTGCGCTCCATCCGTCGCTGGTCCTTCCCGGCCACGGCGAGCCCATCGCGGACGGCGCGGCGCGCATCGCCGAACTGCGCGGCGCGGCGGATGCAGAATCCGGCACCGTGGCTGGTCTGCTCGGGGCGGAGCCGCTCACCTGCTGGGAGGTGGTGGACCGGCGCTACCCCGGGCGCGAGATGGGCGTCAGCACCCGCATGCTGGCCCTGCGCGAAACGCTGGCGCACCTGGACCGTTTGACGGCCGCCGGCCGCGCCACGATGGCGGAGGACGAACACGGCACGGCGCGGTTCGCCGCCGCCTGACCCGCGGGCCCGCACGGGGCCCGCTTACGCAACCCGGAGCTTGCGATGTCCAAGGTGGTCTGGTTTCTGGCCCTGGTGGTGGCGGCCTTCGTCTTTGTGAAGCCGCTGCGCGAAAAGGCGCGCCCCCAGCTGGAAACGGCGATGAACCCGCTCTACGGGTGGACGGTGCGCAACGAGGTCAAGGATCTGCAGCGGCTGGTGGCGCGCGAGCAGGCGCTGACGGGAAACATGCCGAAACCCTCGGAGTTCGAACGGTTCATCACCTCGCGGCAGGGGCCGAACGCGGCGGTGGACTCGTGGGGGCAGCCGTACTACCTCACGGTCACGCGCCGCACCTACGCCGTCGGCTCGTCCGGGCCGGACCGCAGGCGCAACACCGCCGACGACATTCGCGCCGAGCCCTCGCGGCGCACGCCCTGACCCGCCGCCGCGCGCCGTTCATCAGGTCTTGATCCCGAACAGTTTGCGACACAGACGATATGTTGAAAGTAGGATTGACGGGGAACATCGCGGCCGGAAAGTCCACCGTGGCGCAGACGTGGCGGGAGATGGGCGCCACGGTGGTGGATGCCGACCAGCTCGCGCGGATGGTGGTGGAGCCGGGAACCCCCGCGCACGCCGCCATCGCCGCCGAGTGGGGCACGTGGGTGCTGGACGAGGGCGGCGCGCTGGACCGGGCCG
The DNA here is from genome assembly GCF_036387355.1 of Longimicrobium sp. Lineage (GTDB taxonomy): Bacteria > Gemmatimonadota > Gemmatimonadetes > Longimicrobiales > Longimicrobiaceae > Longimicrobium. The sequence continues at coordinate 17,252 of NZ_DASVTX010000392.1, read as the reverse complement.
CCCTGCGCAGGATCGTCTTTGCCGATCCGGAGGCGCGGGCGCGGCTGGAGGGCATCGTGCACCCCGCCGTGGCCGCGCTGCGCGACGACCACTACCGCGAGGCGGAGAGCCGCGGCGAGTCAGTCGTGGTGGCGGACATTCCGCTGCTTTTTGAAGCGGGGATGGCGGACGACTTTGACGTAGTGGTGCTGGTGGACGCGCCGGAGGCGGTGCGGCTCGCGCGGATGGTGCGCGATCGCGGGATGCAGCCGGACGAGGCGCGGCGGATGATCTCCGCGCAGATGCCCGCCGAGCTCAAGCGCGCCCGGGCGGACGTGGTGATCGAGAACGCGGGCTCCCTGGCGGAGCTGGAGTGCCGCGCCCGCGAGGCGTGGGCGGACCTGCGCGCCCGGGCCTCGCGTGTCTGAGCGCCTGCTGCGCGTGGACATGCACGTGCACACGCGCGCCTCGTACGACTCGCTGAACGACCCCGACGCCATCCTGCGGGCGATGGAGGAGCGCGGTATCGACCGCGTCGTGATCACCGACCACGACCGGCTCGACGCGGCGCTGCGCCTGGCCGCCCGCGCCCCGGACCGCGTGATCGCGGGGGAGGAGGTGCGCACCGCGGAGGGGCCGGACCTGATCGGCATCTTTCTGCGCGAGCCCATCGCGCGGGGCACGCCGCTGCGGCAGGCGTGCGAGCAGATCCTAGCGCAGGGCGGCGTCGTCTATGCGCCGCACCCGTTCGACGTGCGCCGCCGCGGGGCGGGGGAGCGGCTGGACGCGGTGATCGACCTGATCGACGTGGTGGAGGCGCACAACGCGCGCACCTGGGCCGCGGGCGTGAACGAGCGCGGCGAGGCGTGGGCGCGCGCGCGCGGCAAGCTGCTGGGCGCCGGAAGCGACGGGCACACGGCGGGGGAGATCGGGACGGCGTACGTGGACGTGCCGCCCTTTACGCACGACCGCGAATCGTTCCTGGCCGCGCTGCGGGCGGGGCGGGTGGGGGCGCGCGGCGTGTCGTCACCCGTGGTGGCGGCGTACAGCACGTTCGCCAAGGTCCGGAAGATGCTTCCCGGGGGCGGCAACCGCGAGGAGGACTGATGAGAAAGATGCTCGTGCTGCTGGCCCTGTGCACCGCCGCGTGCGGAAACGGCAAGAATGTCCGCGAGGGGGAGCCGCCGTCCACCGGCCAGCCGGACCCGGTGGTGTCCGACACGGCCAAGCAGGACAACACCGGGCCCAACGGCCCCAAGACCGGCGGCTGACCCAGCCGCCGGTCTTTTCTTTTGGCGACGCAGAGACGTGCCCGAACCTCGGTACGACCGCATCGGCGTGGGATACGCGGCGCTCCGCCGGCCGGACCCGCGCATCGCGGCGCGGATCGCGGACGCGCTGGGAGACGCGCGCACCGTCGTAAACGTCGGCGCGGGTACCGGGTCGTACGAACCGGCGGGCCGGCGGGTTGTCGCGGTGGAGCCGTCGGCCACCATGATCGCGCAGCGCGCGCCCAGCGCCGGACCGGCGGTGCGCGGGGTAGCGGATGCCATTCCGCTCGCATCGCGCTCGGTTGACGCGGCGCTCGCCACTCTCACGCTGCACCACTGGCCGGACTGGCGCGCCGGCATCGCCGAGATGGTGCGCGTCGCCCGGCGCCGTGTCGTGATCCTCACCTGGGATCCGGACGTGGAGCCGTTCTGGCTTACGCGCGACTACCTTCCGCAGATCACCGACATCGACCAGCCGGTATCGGATCGTTACGTCTGTGGCGGCTTTTGAGTCTGCGGCGGATACGGCTTTTCGTGCACCCGGTCCATGAGCGCCTCCGGGTGGCGGTCGGCCACCTCCAGCAGCGCCAGCGCCATTCCCTCCGGCTCGCGCTTGCCCTGCTCCCACGCCTTGACCGTCTCGCTGCTGGCGTTCAGCACCTGCGCAAAGATCTGCTGTGAAAGCCCCAGCCGTTCCCGGATGGCCTGGATGGCGTTGGGATCGTACTGCGGCGGGGGCGCGACGGCGGCACTGCGGGCGGTGAGCAGGCGCCGCACGCGGCGGGCAGGTTCTGCCTCGCCGCGTGCGATCTGCCGTGCCTCCTGCATTGCCGCCACCAGCAGGTCGCCAAAGTTCTCTTCGGTGACCTCGATCCGATCGTCCCGGTCCGCCATCAGATTGCTCCTTTGTGCCTGTGCTGCCCACTTCTAGGCCATGGTTCCCGCCGGATGTCATCCGCCATGCCGCGGATCAGACGCTTCTGATCCGCCGTGAGGTTCCCCTGGATGTTCTTGGGGAACGCGAACAGAAAGTAGACGGTGCCCTGCTCCTGCACGTACAGGTACATGACGCGCGTGCTGCCGCTCTTGCCGCGCCCGTCCTGCGCGACCCCGTCTTTACGAACCCCGCCGGTGTTGGCGACCAGATCACCGTCGAGGCAGTTCTCAAGCAAGGCGTCTTCCAGAGCCCTCACCTCCGCGTCGGTCAGCACGCCTTTGCGCGTGCGCTCGAACAGGGAGGTGTAGACGAATTCCAGAAACCGTGGCTCGGCGACTTTCATCATGCCGACAAGCGTAGTACTCTGTACCACGGCCGTCAAGTCTCCCTTTGCCGCTCCCGAACGGGCGTGTCAGCCCGCTCCGCTTTGCGTGGGTTCTCCGGAGGTGGCATCTTGTGCGTCCGCGCGAGAGGCGCGCGCGATGCACCCTGACGGGCAGACCTGATGAGCGATTACGACAACTCGCCGTACTCCCGGCGCGAGGCCCCGCTGGACCTCGCGTCCGTGTTTCTGGGCCCCAAGGGCGAAAACGCCGACGTGTTCGAGCGCCTGCTGCTGGAGGCGTTTCGCGATCACGTGTTCTGGCGCCGCAACTATCACCCGGAGGACGGATTCCGCGTCTTTGAATCCGAAAAGCACCAGCCGGGCTATGAGCAATCGATCTCCACGCTGTCGCAGGAACTGATGGGGCTGCTGGGCGAGCTGAAGGCGGGCGTTCCGTTCTTCAGCCCGCGCTACATCGGCCACATGACGTCGGACCTTACCATGGCCAGCATGATCGGGTACTTCGCCACCATGCTGTACAACCCCAACAACGTGGCGTCGGAGGCCAGCCCGGTCACCACGCGCATGGAGCTGGAGGTGGCCGCCCAGCTCGCCCGCATGATCGGGTACGACCCCACACGCCAGTGGGGGCACCTTACCAGCGGCGGCACGGTGGCCAACTACGAGGCGCTCTGGGTCGCGCGCAACGTGAAGTACCTTCCCGTCGCGGTGCGGTGGGCGGCGGAGCAGATGCAGATGCGCGGGCTCTCCGTGCGCCTGCCGGACGGCGCGGTGGCCGGGCTGGACGAGCTGGACCTGTGGCGGCTGTTGAACGTGGCGCCCACCGACGCGCTGGACCTCGCGGCCGCCTTTCGCGACCGCGTGGGCGATGCGTACCAGGCGGTGCACGCCATGGCCGCGCACTCGTTGGAGGGGCTGGGCTACCAGGAGTTCGGGCGGCGGCTGGCGCAGGTGTACGGCGACGCGCTGGGCCCGGCCGTGGTGCTGGTGCCCTCCACCGCGCACTACTCGTGGGAAAAGATCTGCCGCTCGCTGGGCATCGGCGGCGCGCAGCTGGTGCACGTGCCGGTGGACCGGCGCTTCCGCATGGACCCCGCCGCGCTGGAAGACACGCTGCGCCAGCGAGCGGAGAAGCGGCAGCCGGTCATCGCCTGTGTCTCGGTGATCGGGACCACGGAGGAAAGCGCGGTGGACCGCCTGGACCAGATCGCGGACGTGCGCGACCGGATGGCGCTCGAGCTGGGGATGGGCTTCTACCTGCACGCGGACGCGGCGTGGGGCGGCTACGCGGCCTCGCTCACTCGCAACCCGGACGGGTCGCGCCGCGCGTACGAGGAGGCGCTGCGCGACTTTGCGCCGGAGGTGTGGCCGGAGGAGGGCGTGTACCGCGGCCTGTGCGCCATGGAGCGCACGGATTCCGTCACCATCGATCCGCACAAGCTGGGCTTCATTCCCTATCCGGCCGGCGCGGTGTCGTTCCGGGACGGGCGGTCGCGCGACCTGGTGGCGGTGGAGGCGCCGTACCTGTTCCACCGCGGTGCGTCGGAATGGGGGTACATCGGCCGCTTCATCTTTGAGGGGAGCAAGCCGGGCGCGGCGGCCGCCAGCGTGTGGATGTCGCACAAGGCGCTGCCGCTGGATGCGCGCGGCTACGGCAAGCTGATCGGGGAAACGGCGCGCGGCGCGCTGGTGCTGCACCGCCGGCTTTCCGCCGGGGACTGGGGCGAGTTCCGCGTGGTCCCCCTTCCCACGCCGGACATGAACATCGTCTGCTTCGCGGTGGGGCACCCGTCGCTGCAGACGCTGGAGGAGACGAACGCCTTCGTGGGCCGCATCTACGGCGCGATGAGCGTGGGCGACGCGCGGTCGGCGCGCACGCTGGAGTACTTTGTCACCAAGACGGAGCTGCGGCAACCGGAGTACGGCGATTCGGCGATGCCGACGGTGCAGGCGCTGGGCTTTACGCGCGATGACTATCACCGCGCCGGCGCCGTGGCGGTCATTCGCTGCACCGTGATGGACCCGTTTCTGGCCAGCGGCCGCGGCAACGTGGACTTCATCGGCGGGTTCGCCCGCACGCTGCGCTCCGTGTTCGAGCAGGAGCTTCCGGTCCGCGGCTGATTTGCGGGGAAGACGGCGGAAGCCCCCTCTCACGGAGGCCGCAGAGGGGCACGGAGGTTCACGAGAGTAGTCCGTCCCGTGAACCTCCGTGCAGTTTCCTTGAACTCCGTGCGAGGGGGGTGGCTGTACGACGCAAAAAAGCGGGGGCGAGCACCGGTGTGCTCGCCCCCGCTTGCACGATCCCCAAGGACCGGGACTACTCGTCGTCGTCCTGCTCCTGGCGGGCGGCTTCCAGGTACTGGCGAAGCTCGACCTCGCCCAGGCCGGCCAGCTGGCGCAGGATGGCCTGGAACTGCTCGCGCGCCGGCCCCGTCTCGTCGCGCGTCAGCTCGTCGTCGATGTCGATGCGCCAGCCCAGATCCTCGTCGTCCTCGTCCGGGGGCGAGGTGGGATCCAGCGCGGAAAGCGCATGGAACACCAGCGTGGCTCCCAGGGCGTTCGGATCGTCCACGTAGGAGGAAATCTCGGCCTCGGCCATGTACAGCTCACCGTCGACCTCGAAGATGCGGAAGCCGAGGGCCAGGCCGAAGCCCTCTTCGGTCCCGTGCTCGTGATCGTGGTCGTGCTCGTGCGTCTCGCTCATCCGTGCCTCCCGGCGTAGTTGCTGGCTCGCAAAGGTCCCACAGCGCGCGGCTAACATATACGCGCGGAGCCGGGCGGGACAGTCCCGCGGACCCCATCGATTGCAAGCGGCCAGCGGGGGAACGGCCTGCGCCGGGGGTGTATTCAGCACTTCGTCGGGATCGCTTGAACGCACCCGGACTCCGGCCCGCCCCGCACGGCGCGCCGGAGCTTTGTTTCTTTTGAACGCGCAGGCCGCCGTGTCGTCCCGATCTTCCGTATACACCGCGCTGGTGCTGGTGCAGGTCTTTTTCGCAACGCTCCCCATCGCCGTCAAGGTGGCCCTGCGCGACCTGTCCAGCCCGGCGCTGGCGCTCATCCGCGTCAGCGGCGCCGCGCTCCTCTTCGTCGTCATCCACCAGTCCACCGTGCGCGAGCGGGTGCGGGGCCGGCGCGACATCCTGCTGCTGGCCGTGTACTCGCTGTTCGGCGTCGTTCTGAACCAGCTGCTGTACATCACCGCGCTCACCATGACGACGGCGACGGCCGCGCAGACGCTGGTAGCCGCCGGGCCCGCGATGACGCTGCTGATTGCCATCGTGATGGGGCGCGAATCCGCCACGCCGCTCAAGTGGATCGGCATCGCGCTGGCGGGCACGGGAGCGCTGCTGCTCGTCGGCGTCGGCGTGGGCGAGGGGCGCGCGCTGGGCAACCTGCTGGCGCTGAGCAACGTGGCGGCGTACAGCATCTACCTGGTGATTTCGCGCGATCTGCTGCGCCGCTACAACGCGCTTACGGTCATCACCTGGGTGTTCGGCTTCGGCGTGATCGGCATGCTGCCGTGGGGGCTGGGGCCGGTGCTGCGCGAGGTGGGCGGCGCGGGGCGCGACACGTGGCTGGCCATGGGGTGGATCATCCTGTTCCCCAGCGTGGCCGCGTACTACCTGAACGTGTGGGCGCTGGCCCGCGCCGAGGCCAGTCTGGTGAGCACCTTCGTCTATCTGCAGCCCATGATGACGGCGGTGATGGCCAGCCTCGTGCTCAAGGAGCACGCCTCCGCCCGGATGATCCCCGCCGCGGCGCTGATTTTTGCGGGCGTCGCCGTCGCCATCCGCGCGGGGCAGCTGGCCAAACGCGCGCAGCCGGTGTCTGCCGCGGGGCAGGAAGGCTGACGGCGTCTCTCACGGAGTTCACGGCGGCTGGCACGGAGTTCACGGAACGGCGGATGGGACAGGTGGGCGGTGCCGTACCGTGACCTCCGTTCCGTTCCTCAGTGCCCTCCGTGAGCAACGAGGTTGACGGAGCATGAAAACGCGAAAAGCCCTCCCTCACGCACGGTGAGGGAGGGCTCGTCTTCGTAGCTTCTGAAAGCTCGACGGCTTACAGCCAGGTGCGCACCGCCAGGGCGACCACCAGCACGCCCAGGATGCTCAGAAAGTCCAGCCGCAGCACCAGCGGACCCAGAGTCATGCCCACGGCCACCAGGTCGATTACCAGCGGGCCGAAGGCCGCCGCCACCGAGGTGGTAAAGAACCGGCGCGCGGCGCTGTCCGGCATGAATCGGACGGCCAGTTCCGAGAGCAGCGCTCCCAGCAGCAGGCCAATCAGCACCACCACGAGCACCCGGCCCGCGCGACGGCGTGTGGCGACGCTCATCTCCCCTCCCCCAACCCGTTCGTCAGATGAATACCCGCGATCTCGGCTGCGGACGCAGGCAAGAGCAGTGCCCCCACGTCAGCGGCGCCGCTCGATGGCGTACACGATGCCCGCCCGCAGCGCTTCCAGCGCCGGACCCTGCGGCAGCCCCTCCAGCGCCTGCTCCGCCCGCTGCGCGTACTCCATGGCGCGGCCGTGCGCAAAGTCCAGCCCGCCGCGCTCGCGTACGGCGCGAACCACGCCCGCGATGGCTTCGTCGCTGGGCTCCGGGTCCGCGAACAGCGCCTCCACCCGCGCCCGCTCCTCCGCCGAGAACAGCGGCAGGGCATGGATCAGCGGGAGCGTGACCTTGTGCTCGCGCAGGTCCAGCCCGGTGGGCTTGCCGGTGACGGCGGAATCGGCCGTGTAGTCCAGCAGGTCGTCGGCCACCTGAAACGCCATCCCCAGCTCGTGGCCAAAGGTGCGCAGCCGGTCGCGGTGCTCGGGGGCGCCGGTAAGTGCGCCCAGTTCGCAGGCCGCGGCCATGAGCGACGCCGTCTTGGCCTCGATGAGCCGGTTGTAGTCCGTCTCGGAGAACTCCAGCGCGTCGTGCGACGAAAGCTGGCGCATCTCCCCCACCGTCATGGCGTTGGCCGCGTCGGCGATGACCTGGATGTACTCCAGGTTGCGCAACCGGGTGATCTCGGTGATGGAGCGCGAGTACAGGTAGTCGCCCATGATGATGGCGACCTGGTGGCTCCACAGGGCGTTCACCGTGGGCATGCCGCGGCGCAGCACCGAGTGGTCCACCGCGTCGTCGTGCACCAGGGTGGCCAGGTGCACCAGCTCGATGATGGCGGCGAGCGTTTCGGCGTGCGGCGTGGGCGTGCCATTCAGCTCGTCGCACAGCAGAACCAGGCCGGGGCGGAACAGCTTGCCCCGGATCTTCATCAGGTACTCGTTGACCGTTTCCACCGGGGCGAAGTCCGACACCACGATGCGACGGATCTCGTCGACGACCGTGTCCAGGCGCGCCCGGATGGGGCCCTGGATGTCGGAAAGGTGGGGGACGGCGGTGCGCGCGCTCATGCGGTCCGGCTGGGGCGGTTGCGTGTGGATTCGGGCGGAAACCTACCCCCGCGGCGGTGCCTCGTCAAACTCAGGCGGCGCCCCGCTCGCGCCGCAGACGCTCTACCCGCGTCGAGGTGTCGCGGAAGCGGATGTCCACCGACACCACGCGCTCGTAGTACTCCAGCGCGGGGTCGGGATGCCCGGTGGCCTCCTGAATGCGGCCCAGCAGGTACAGCACGCCCACCAGGTCGCCGTCCGCGGCGCCGGGCAGCTTGAGCGCCCGGTCCAGCACGCGCCCCGCCACGGCGTACTGCTGCTTCTCCACAAAGCACTGGCCCAGCACCTCCAGCGTGGCCAGCGGGTTGCTGCCGCCGCGCAGGGCGACCTGGAACTCGGCGATCGCCTCGTCCACCAGCCCCATCTCCATGAAGGCGACGCCCAGGTCGTAGTGGCTGGCGCTGTCCTCCACCTCGATGTTCTCGGCCACCTTCTGCCGGAAGCTCGCCAGCATTTCGCTGAAGTCGCGGTCCTCGTCGCCGCTGGGCTCCTTTTCCTCCACCACGAAGCGGGTGGTGGGCTCGCCCTCTTCCTCGTCCAGAATCAGCGCGCCCAGGTCCACGTAGTCCGGCGCGGCGGCTGCGGGCGCGGCGGGGGCGGCCGGAGCGGCGGCCGGGGGCGGGAGGGGCGCGGGCGAAGGAGGCGGACCGGCCGCGGCGGCGCCGGCGCGGGCCTCCACGTTATGCGGGTCCAGCTCCAGCACGCGGCGGAACACGGCGGCCGCCTTGACCCCCGCGCCGGTGGACACCATGTGCCGCGCCAGGCCCAGGTACGCCTCCACCTGCGGCTCCGGGCGGCCGCTGCGAAAGGCGTACTCCACCCGCTTCTGCAGCAGCAGCGGGTCGCCGGGGCGCAGGCCGATGAGCGCGGTGATGGGCGCCACGGCCTCCAGGTACATTCCCTGGGCCGCCAGGGCGCGGTGCGCGTTCTCCAGCACCTCGTCCACCTCGTGTCCCAGCCCGCGGGCGCGCAGCTCCCGCACCAGGGCGTCGCGCGCGTCCGCGTCCGCCGGCGCCGCGGCCACCTGCTCGCGCAGCTGCGGCAGCGGGTCCACCGGCCGGGGGGGCGGCGCGTCGAACGCCGCGGGGGAAAAGGGTTCCGGCGCGCGCGGTGAGCGGGTGCGCGCGGGGGGCGCCTGCGGCTCGGGCTCGTCGTCCTCAAAGGTGAGGAGCGGCAGGTCCGTCCCCGCGGACGCGGAGCCGTCGCCGAAGTCCATCAGCGGCAACTCGCCGCCGTCCTCGTCTTCCTCGCCGTCGTCATCCATCAGCGGCAGGGCGTAGAGGCTCTCGTCTTCCTCCGGCGCCTCGTCGCCGAACAGCGGGACGCTCTGGCGCGGGTCCTCCGCGTCCTGCATGGCGGACGAGTCGTCGTCCGCGTCCATCCCCCCGGCAAAGGTGGGGAGGTCCAGCGAGGTATGCTCGATCTCCAGGCCGCCCGTGTCCACGCCGCCGGTGGCGGAATCCGGCTCGTCGAGCGCGGTGGTTTCCAGCCCCGCCAGCGGGGCGTCGTCCATGGAGGTGGGCTCCAGCCCGGCGACGGCGGCCACGTCCGCGCCGTGCGTCACGCCGGCGTCGGCCGGGTCCAGCCGGGTGCCGTCGTGCAGCGCGTGGCGGAATTCGTCCACGGCCGCGGTGCGGTCGCGCCGCAGCGCCGACAGATCGGCGTTGGGGTCAATGGCGCGGATCTGGTCGCGGATGTGCGCCGCGCCCTCGTCGTCGCCCCGCCCCTCGGCGGCGCCGAGGAGGATGCGCAGCTGCTCCACCGCTTCGGCGCTCTTGCCGTGGCTCAGCAGCTGGTCCGCGAGCAGGCGGCGGACGTCCACGTCCTGCGACAGGTCGGCGAACTCGCGCAGCGCCTCGAACGACGCGTCGGGCTTGCCCGCGCGCTTCATCCGCTCGGCGTATTCCAGAAAGTTCTGCCGCGCGTCGGCCACGAAGCCGGCGGCGGCGCTGATCTGGCCCAGGCGGTGGTAGATGGCCGCGCGGCCGGGAACGGCGCGCAGGATTTTGCGGCAGAGGGCGATGGCGTTGTTGTAGAGCCCGGATTCCGTGTACGCCGTCACGGCCTGCTCGTACGCCTCGACCGCCCGGTCCGTCTCGTTGACGCGCAGGTGAAGGTCGCCCACGCGGTTCCAGAGGGCGATGTCCACCTCTTCGGCGGGCGACTCCTCCAGCACCTGGCGATACAGTGCGGCTGCCTCGCGCCAGTTGTCCTTGTTCTCGGCGGCGCGGGCCTGGTCTCGGAGCTTTGCTGCTGCTGCGTTCGCCATGAAGATCGCGTGGAGACGGTCGGGCTGGGGAACCTTCAAGATAGCCCGCGCCGTAAGTGCGTACAACCCTTGGGGCTGCACCCCCGGCCGCCCGCAATGCGCCGGGACGCGTGCTTTGAACCGATGCTGCGGCGCGGCGCGAACTTACGCGCATGGCCCCGCCCCGCGTGCCGGGCGCGCCCCGAACCGGAAGCGGACAGCGCCGCGCGGACGTGTGCGCGCTGCGGTGACGAGGGGCCGCACGCCTCCGTCACGCATCGCCCGACGGAGCCATCGTGCCGCGCGGATTCCGAACTCCGCCCGCGGAGCAGGGTATGTACCGGAGCACCGGCAGGCGCGGAGATTCGCTCCGCGCCTGCCGCGCTTTTCCGGTCCCTTCCGCGAGCCATGCGCACGCTTTTTCTGATCTTTCGCCTGCTCCCCTTCGCCGTGTCGTTCGCGGTGGACCGGCGGCGGTTCCTGGCGTTCGGCCGCCCCGCGCGCCGGAGCGCCGCGTTCCACCTGCGGCGCGCGGAGCGGCTGGCGCGCACCATTCCCGCGCTGGGCCCCACCTTCGTCAAGATCGGCCAGGTGTTCGCCGCGCGCCCGGACGTGGTTCCCGAGCCGTACCTGGACGCGCTGGGCGCGCTGACGGACCGCGTTCCGTTCGTGCCCTTTGCGGACATCGAGCGGGAACTGGTGTCGGCGTACGGCGCGCCGGTGGACGACGTGTTTCAGGACTTCGACCGCGTGCCGCTGGCCGCGGGGTCGCTGGGCCAGGTGTACCGTGCCCGCTACGGCGGCGAGGACGTGGTCGTCAAGGTGCTGCGCCCCGGCGTGGAGGCCATCGTGGAGCACGACACGCGGTTCGTGCGGCGCGTGCTGGGGTGGGTGGAGCGGTTCTGGACGCATCCGCAGATCCGCGGCATTCACGTGGCGCTGGACGAGTTTGAGCGGCGCATCACGGACGAGATGGATTTTCGCAAGGAGGCCGCGTACGCCCGCGCCATCGGCGAGCGGTTCGCGCGCAACCCACGCGTGGTCGTTCCCCGCGTGATCGACGGAATGGTGCACCGGCGCGCGCTGGTGCTGGAGTTCGTGCAGGGGACGCGGGTGGACGCCATCGAGCCGCTGGTGCGCGCCGGGGTGGTGAACCCGGAGGGCGTGATGACCGCGGTGGTGGAAGCGTACATCCAGATGATGCTGGTGGACGGCCTGTTCCACGCCGATCCGCACCCGGGCAACCTGCTGGTGCGCGACGACGGCGCGCTGGTGCTGCTGGATTTCGGGATGGTGATCGAGGTGGATCCGGAGATGCGCCGCCACCTGGTGCACACGGCGCTCGCGGCGGTGCGGGGCGACGCGGACCGCGTGGTGGAGGGCTTCTTCAACCTCGGCATCGTGGAGCCCGCGACGGACCGCGCCACCATCCGACGCCTGGTGGAACTGATTCTGGAGATGACGCAGCGCGGCGCCGAGCTGGCGGAGATGCAGCGCGCGCTGGCGGATGAGGTGATGCGGCTGCTGTACGACTGGCCCGTGGTGCTCACGGGGGAGATGACGTACTTCGGGCGGGCGGTGGCGTTGATCGAAGGGCTGGGCGCCCGCCACGTGCCCGGCTTCAACCCCGTGCGCTACGTGACGCCCATGCTGCTGCGGCACCGCACGGCGCTGCTGCGCGCGCTGGGCCCGGCGGAGGGCGAGTCGGAGGACATGGCGTTCGTTCTGGGGCTGCTGGCCCGCGACGTGACGCGGGTGGTGGGGAACGCCGGCCGCGAACTGTTCGGCGTGCTGGCGACGCGCATCCCCAGCTTTTTTGCCGCGCTGCGCGGTCCGGCCGCGCCCGCCATTGCCCCCGCGGCGATCGCGCCCGTGGCGGAGCCGGAGTACGCCGCGCTCCCCGCCGGCGTGGAGTGATCCGGCGGGCGGAGTAGAACCGGTCGCGTTGATGGTGGTGCGGGGGAGAGTCGGGTGCGCGTCCGCGGGCTGTGGCCCTCACCCGGCCGCGCTGAGACGCGTCCACCCTCTCCCACGAACAGATGTGGGAGAGGGGGCACACGGCAACTGCAGCCTGGTGGGGATCAAGGCCGTGTCGCATGCGGCTGAACAGCCCCCATCCCCAGCTCCTCCCCGAAAAAACCTGGGGGGAGCGAGCATCGGGTACGCACTCCAGACTTTACCGCCAGACGGCAACCCTCCCCCAGTCTTTTTTGGGGGAGGGTGGGCCGGTGGTGCCGGCCCGGGTGGGGGCCGCCGTGGTGCCCGCCATCGCCGCCACACTTTTCGCCCAAATGCAGGTGAAGCCCCGATCGTGGACGCGCCAGCGGCCATGAGTCGGGGCTTCCCGCTTTCAGAGCGGCGGCTTCAGCCGCTCAGGCCGGGGTTGGTTTCTGCGCTTCGGATGGTGCCACGCGGCGGCGGGCGGCCCCTCCCCGGCCCTCCCCGCGCAAACAGCCGCGCGGAGAGGGAGAACGGCAAATGGGTGGCGCTTCGAATGGTACTGGCATGCCGAGAGGCCCCCCGCTGTCGGGGGACAAAGGGAGACCTCAGCGCGAGCGCGCGTTCGGCACCGAAGCGATCGCCTGCACCGGACCAGCCTCACGGCAGTATCGTGAGGCTTTCAGCAGTTGTTGCGGCGGCTTCAGCCGCTCAGCACAGGATCACACGGGGGCGCCGGGCGCCTGCGGCGTGACCGCGGCCTCGTCGCGCTCGCCGGTGCGGATGCGGTACACGCTCTCCACCGGAAGCACGAACACCTTTCCATCCCCCACCTCCCCGGTGCGCGCGCTTTCCAGAATCGCGTTCACCGTCGCTTCCACGAACGGCTCGGAAACGCCGATCTCCAGGCGCATCTTGTCCTGCAGCCCCACCTTGACCCGCGTTCCGCGGTACGTCTCCACCTGCTCCACCTCGCCGCCGTGGCCGCGCACGGGGGAGATGGTGAGCCCCCGCACCTCTGCACGGTACAGCGCCTCCAGCACCTCGTTCAGCCGCTCGGAGCGGATGATGGCGATGATCAGCTTCATGGTCGCTTCCTCAGACGGTTGCCCGGCGGGCACGCGGGATGGTCATCGCGGCTGCACCAGCACGGCGCCCTCGCCGCGGGTGTATGCCTCTTCTCCGTGCTGCACCAGGTCCAGCCCGCGCGCTTCTTCGTGGTCCGGGCGGCGGAGCGGGGTCACGAGCGAGATCAGCTTCAGCAGCAGCCACGTGGCGAGCGCGCTGTACGCGGCGGACGCCACCACGGCCACGGCCTGCGTCCACAGCTGGCCCGGATTGCCGAAGAGCAATCCTTCTTTTCCGCCCCACGCCTTCTCCGCGAACACGCCCACCAGCAGCGCGCCCGTGATGCCGCCCAGCCCGTGCGCCGCGAACACGTCCAGCGAGTCGTCCAGGCGCGTGCGCGGGCGGTGCAGGATGGCGAAGTAGCTGGGGAAGGCAACCAGCGCGCCCAGCGCCATGGCGCTTGCCGGGCTCACGAATCCCGCCGCGGGCGTGATCCCCACCAGCCCCACCACGATCCCCGTCGCCGCGCCGACCGCGGTGATATTCCGCTCGCGAAAGGCGTCCAGCAGCATCCAGCACACCAGGGTGGCCGCGGGCGCCAGCAGCGTGTTCACAAAGGCGAGCGCGGCGGTGCCGTTGGCGGCCAGCGCGCTTCCGCCGTTGAAGCCGAACCAGCCGAACCAGAGCAGCCCCGTGCCCAGCAGCACGAAGCTTACGTTGTGCGGAAGCAGCGCCGCGCGCCCGTAGTCGCGCCGGCTGCCCACCACCAGGGCGGCGACGACCGCCGCCACCGCCGCGTTGATGTGCACCACCGTGCCGCCCGCGAAGTCCAGTGCGCCCAGCGTGCCCAGCCAGCCGCCGCCCCACACCCATCGCGCCACCGGTGCGTACACGGCGATGCTCCACAGAAAGATGAATGACAGGTACGGGCCAAAGCGCATCCGCTCCACCACCGCGCCGGAGATGAGCGCGGCGGTGATGATGGCGAAGCTCCCCTGGTACGCCGCGTAGAGCAGGTGCGGGGTGGGGCCCCACGCGCCGCCTTCCACGCCAACGCCCACCAGGAAGGCGTGCCCGGCTCCGCCCAGCCACGCGTTCCCCGGCGCAAACGCGAGCGAGAACCCAATGGCCGCCCACGCCACCGTCACCACGCCGAGCGAGGCGAAGCTCATCATCAGCGTGTTGAGCATGTTCTTGGAGCGCACCAGGCCGCCGTAAAAGAACCCCAGCGCCGGCGTCATCAGCAGCACCAGCGCGGTAGACACGAGCAGCCAGGCCGTGTCGCCCGCGCTGATGGGCACCGCGCCGCCGGCATCCGCCTGAAGGATCATCGTGCGTCCCGTGCTTGAGGTGAGCGGAAAGCGGACGCGTGGTGCCTTTGCGAGCAGCGTTCCAGAACGCGTCCGGGCCACCGTCGCGGGGCGGACGAGGGCGCAAGAAAGCCGCCCGGAGCAGCGTCCGGGCGGCTTTCTTGAGGATGATGGACGGCGCGGCTACGCGGTCCGGTAGCAGGGCCAGCAGGTGCCGGCCGAGCCGTCCACGTGCGCGGGCGACGGGTGTGCGGCCGGGTTCCGCGCCGGGGCGGCGGCACGCGCGGCGGCGAGCGTTGCCGCGGTGGGGAACGATTGCACGCTCAACAGGTCGGCATCCAGACGGAGCTTTTCCATCGCGTCCTCTTCTCGATCAGCCGTGGATCCATCGTGCCTCGCCGGATCAGCGCCGTGTGCCGGGCCCGATCTTCCGCCGGATGCCAGCGGTGACGATATCGGCGGATAAGGATTGCAAGCGCGGCGCCAACCCCGTTCCAGCCCGCGACCGGGTGGACGGGACCCGCGCGGCGGCTTCCTCCCGTCCGGGATCGGCCGTCGCCCGGATTCCCCGCCGCCGCGATGCTCAGTTCTGCTGCGCGATGAGCGAGCGCGATGATCGGTCGGCCTCCGCGGCGCGAAAACCCAGGTTCCTGCACGTCCGCGGGGCCGTTCGCAGCGTTCCGCATCCCCGATCCGATCGCCCGGTCACCCTGCCTTTCTCTGCGTTGGATGGACAGGAAATGCGATTCGCCCCACCGCGCTTTCGGATCCGCGATGGCGGGAAGCGCGGCGCGGCAGTCCGCGGTGTGCCGCCGCACGCTGTCCGCGAGCGGGGGCGACAGTGGGGCACGGAAGCCCCGGATCGTGTGTTTCACGGCGGAACGGGCGAAACGCATGACGCGGGCATCTTCTTCATCCGTCGGATGCTGCGCTTCTGCGCAGCACGGATGCGAATCCGCAGCGGCGCACGCCGAATCCGCCGCGCCCGGCACGTCCAAGCGCGGCGGATAAGTCGCGTGCCCGTTCAGGCGTGCGAGGTTTCGCTGTCCAGCTGCGCCATCTGCATGGCGGCGTAGCGGTCGCCGGCGGCGGCACCCGCGGGAATCGCCTGCTCGATGTGAGCGAGATCGTCCGCGCCGAGTTGCACTTCCAACGCGCCGAGCGCTTCCGTCAGGCGGTCGCGGCGGCGGGCGCCCACCAAGGGCAAGATGTCCTCGCCGCGCGCCAGCACCCACGCGATGGCGATCTGCGCGACGCTGACGCCCTTGTCGTCCGCAATGCCGCGCAGCGCATCCACCAGCCCCAGGTTGTGCTGCAGGTTCTCGCCGCTGAACCGCGGCAGGTAGCTCCGAAAGTCGCCCGCGCCAGTGCCGCCGGGCGTCCAATGCCCGCCCAGCAGACCGCGCGAAAGCACGCCATATGCGGTGATGCCGATTCCCAGTTCGCGGCAGACGGGGAGGATTTCGCTCTCGATCCCGCGGGAAAGGAGCGAATACTCGATCTGCAGGTCCGCGATGGGATGCACCGCGTGCGCCCGGCGGATCGCCTCCGCCCCCACCTCCGAGAGCCCGATGTGGCGCACGTAGCCCGCCTGCACCATCTCGGCGATGGCGCCAATGGTGTCTTCGATGGGGACGGCCGGGTCCAGCCGCGACGGCCGGTACACGTCCACGTATTCCGTCTGCAGGCGGCGCAGCGTGTAGGCCAGCGAGTTCTTTACCGCCTGCGGCCGTGCGTCGTAGCCGGACCATCCACCCGCGGGATCGCGCAGCGCGCCGAACTTTACGCTCAGCAGCACGTCGTCACGCGAGCGGCCGCGCAGCGCTTCGGCAATGAGCATCTCGTTGTGCCCCATGCCATAGAAGTCGCCCGTGTCCAGCAGGTTGACCCCTGCGTCCAGCGCCGCGTGGATCGTGGCGATGCTCTCCGCCCGATCAGACGGGCCGTACATGTCCGACATCCCCATCGTCCCCAGCCCGATGGCGGAAACCCGTGGTCCGCTCGTGCCCAGCTGCCGAGTGTTCATCGTCATCATCCCGTCCCGTGTGGATCGCGGCGGGCGCGGTGTGCGCCGTGGCCCTTGTGAACGCCCACAACGATGGCGATGATGGTATCCATTCGGAAGAAGGCACCCGAAGGTGCTACAGGCACCCGGCGGATACCATCAGCAGGGATGCGGAAGATGCCCGGCACACAGCAGTTGATGGACAGCGAAGCGCTGGTCCGCGAAACGCTGGAGCGCGTGGCGGACAAGTGGACCCTGCTGGTTCTGGAGGCGCTGGAGGAGGGCGGTGCGGTGCGGTTCAGCCGCCTTCGGCAGCAGATTCGCGGGGTGAGCCAGAAGATGCTGACCAAGACGCTGCGGCAGCTGGAGCGCGACGGCCTGGTGACGCGAAAAGTGTATCCTGAGGTGCCGCCACGGGTGGAGTACCGCCTCACCGAGCGCGGATCGGCGCTCAACGAGGCGACGTGCGCGCTCTGGATGTGGGTGGAGGCCAACGCCGAGGCGGTGCAGCAGTCCCGCCGCGAGTACGACGCCGCAGCCCATCGCGGTCCGGACGAGGAGGACTGAGCCTCCGGCGGGACTGGCGATGAGAGAAGCGCCGGGCGGACTGGTGAGTCCGCCCCGCGCTGTTTTTCATCATGCCCGGATCGTACGCCGCGGCCGGGCTACTCGCCCAGTTCGTGGATGCGCTGCGGGCGGCGGAAC
>NZ_DASVTX010000391.1:0-3616 GCF_036387355.1 Longimicrobium sp. | reverse complement strand
GCACACGGTCCGCGTGACGCGCCACGGGCCGGTGCTCTCCGACGTGGAGCCGCGCGCCGGCAACCGGGTGATGTCCATGCGGTGGACCGCGTACGAGCCCTCCACCGAGGTCACCGCGCTGATGGCGATGAACCGCGCCCGTTCCGCGGACGAGTTCGTGGGCGCGCTGCGGGGCTTCAACAATCCTCACCAGAACGTCGTCTTTGCCGATGCGGACGGTCGGTTCGGGTACTGGATGGGCGGCCGCGTCCCCGTCCGCCGCGCGGGCGACGGGCTGCTGCCGTACCCGGGATGGACGGACGAGGGCGAGTGGGTGCGCTTTCTGGACTTTGACGAGCACCCGCACGTGCTGGATCCCGAGGCGGGCTTCGTGGTCACCGCCAACAACCGGCAGGTGGGCGGCGCGTACCCGTTCCACATCAGCAACGGGTGGGCGGAGCCGTACCGCGCCATGCGCATCCGGCAGATGGTGGAGGCCGGGCGCGGGCTGACGGCGGCCGACGTGGCGCGGCAGCAGATGGACGTGACGGATGTGTTCGCGCTGCGCCACCTGCCCCGCGCCGTGCGCGCCGCCGAGGCCGCCGGACTGGGCGACGCCGCGCGCCTGCTGCGCGGGTGGGACGGGCGCGCGGAGATCGACTCGCGGCCGGCGGCGCTCTTCTATACCTGGTTCGAGGAACTGCGCACGCGGGTGGGGAATGACGAGTTCGGCGGCAAGAACGTGTACTTTCCCCGCACCACCCTGGCGCGCGTGCTGGAGGGGGGCGCGGCGCGCTGGGTGGACGACGTGACGACGGATTCCACCGAGACGCTCGAGGGCCTCGCCGCCGCGGCGATGAAGACGGCCGTGGAGGCCGTGGGAACCAAGAGCTGGGGGGAGATCCACACCACCCGCATCGACCATCCGCTGGGCGTGGTGGGCGCGCTGGACCGTGCGTTGGGGCTCAACATCGGCCCGTTCCCCAACCGCGGGTCGTTCTACACCGTCAACGTGGCGGGATTCGGGTCGCGCACGCCGCCGTTCACCAACGCGTACGGCGCCAGCCAGCGGCACGTGGTGGACATGGGGGACGTGGATGGATCGGGCGGATTCGTGATCCCCACGGGGCAGAGCGGCAATCCCCTCTCCCGCCACTACCGCGACCAGACGCCCATGTGGCGCGACGGCCGCCTCTGGCTGATTCCGCTGGACCGCCAGAAAGCCGAGCGCCGCGCCGTCGCGAGAATGACTCTGCGGCCGGAGTAGGGGGCGAGGCGGGCGACTGAAGTCGCGGCAACAACGGCGCAAAGTCCGCCTGCGCGGACTGCGGAGGCGGCTTCGGCGCGAGGGGCAGGGGTTGGCGCGTCCGCCCGTCCAGAGCGAATGAATTCGCCGCTGGAAAAGCACGAAGTCCGCCTGCGCGGACTGCGGCGGCGGCTTCGGCGCGCGAGGGCAGGGTTCGGCGCGTCCGCCGTCCAGAGCGAATGGATTCGCCGCTGGAACAGCACGAAGTCCGCCTGCGCGGACTGTGGCGGCCGCTTCGGCGCGAGGGCGCGGCCCACGCGTGCGGATCAGCCCGCAAACCGTTGCATCCCAACAAAATGTCATCCTGAGGAGGCGCCGCGCAAACCCTCCGCCGCGCCGACGGTTGGCGCCGACGAAGGATCTGCTTTCCGCGCGAGCCAACGTCGCGCACGGCACGGAAGCGACGCCCGCGGTGAGTCTCCGTTCAGCAGTTGAAGCCCCGATCGTGGACGCGCCAGCGGCCATGAGTCGGGGCTTACCGCTTTCCGAGCGGCGGATTCATCCGCTCAGGGGAGCCCGGGACGCGTCCCGCAGTCGGCGGAGAAAAAGAGACCATCGCGCGTGCGTCGCGTTCGGCGCCGAACACCAGCTCCTGCGCAGGTGCAGCCTCACAGCAGTACCGTGAGGCTTTCAGCCGTTGTTGCGGCGAGTTCACTCGCTCAGCAGAACCGGACCCCTCTCGCCTCTCGCCCGCGAGCCCGGCCGTGCCGGCCCGGCGAGCGCCAGAAAGCGGCGGCGAGTCAGCCCCGGAAACGCAGACCGGCCGGTGGATGCGTTCCACCGGCCGGTTCGTGGTCGTGTGCGGGCACGTGCGTCAGGCGCGGGCCGGAACGGTGGCGGCGCGGCGCTGAAGCGTGGCGGCGAGCGCGATCGCCAGCGCGATGAGCCCGAGGCTGATCATCTGCGCCATGGAAATCGCCCCGAAGAAGCGGTCGTCCTTGGCGCGGAAGATCTCCACGATGAAACGCTCCACCCCCGCCATGGCCAGCCACGCGAGGAACAGCATCCCCGGCTGCGTCGCCAGGCGCGGCCGCAGCTTCAGCAGCACGGCCAGGATGATGAGCGTGATCCCCGTTTCGTACAGCTGCGTGGGATGCACCGACATCACCTGAAAGTCGGGGATGCTGGACGGCACGTTTTCGCCGAACGCGCGCAGGTTGCCGGCCGTGCTGGGCGGCGCGCCCTGGGGAAACGCGACGGCCCAGGGCGCCGTGGTGGGAGAGCCGTAGTCGTCGCCCACCAGAAAGCAGCCCACGCGGCCGATGGCGTAGCCCAGCGCCAGCCCGGGCGCCACCGCGTCGGCATACGGCCACACGGGGATCTTGAGCTGGCGGATGCGGAACAGCACGGCCAGCGCGCCGCCGATGAAGCCGCCGTACCACACGAGCCCGGAGCGCGAAAAGATCGCGTCCGCGGGGTTGGCCATCGTCTCGGGGAAGTTCAGCAGCAGGTAGTAGATCTTGGCGCCCAGAATGCCGCCGAGGGCGGCGAAGCCGGACATGTCCCACGCGTGTTCGGGGTCGTACCCCGCGCGCTTGAGCGCCCGCGCCACCATCCAGGCGGCGCCCACGAACGACAGGGCGATCATCACGCCGAAGCTGGTGATCTGCAGGCCGCCGATCGTAAACAGAATCGGATACATCTCGCGCGCGGGCTGGGGGATGCGGGAACCGGCGCACGCGGGCGCGCCGCCGGTGGAGATCGGTTCGGGAATGTTTGCGAACGATAAACTTATGCCGGATGGAGGTTCCGGTGAAGGGGCGGGGGAAGTGCGGGGTGCAGAGTGCAGAGTGCAGAGTGCGGAGTACGAGAGTATGCGGCGGTCGGACTGGTGCGGGCAGCGGAGCGTGGTGCGGCGCCGGGCTGTGGCCCTCACCCGGCTCGCTAAAGCTCGCCACCCTCTCCCACGAACAGATGTGGAAGAGGGGGCACACGGCAACTTCGCCTCCCCTGCTTCTCCGCGTGCAAACTGTTGCATGGAGAGGGGAGAACAGCCGATCGGTGTGATTCGGATGGTGCCGATGCGGCCGAAAGAGGCCCCCTCCCCCCAGCCCCCTCCACCCGCTCCGCGGGAGAGGGGGAGCCGTTCGGCACAGTAAATGGGTCGGTGCGCGTCCGCAGGTTTCCGGCAGTGCGGAGTTGAACGCCGCGCGAGCCAGAGGTTCCCGACGGGTGCGCAGATGGATTACAGGGCTCGTGCCCGGCGGTTGAAACCGCGCCTCGAAACACACGAAGTCCGCCTGCGCGGACTGCATCCGCGGCTTCGGTGCGGGAAGGGAACAGCACGACGGTCGCGTTCGGCACCGAAGTGATCGCCCGTGCAGGGCAGCC
>NZ_DASVTX010000390.1:0-30478 GCF_036387355.1 Longimicrobium sp. | reverse complement strand
GGCGGAAAGTCTCCCCAAACAGACGGGGAGACTTCACCTGCACGGGGGTGGAGGGTTCAGCGCGGAGGGCGGTGGAGGGTGGGCGCGGAGGCCTGCTGAGCGAGTGAACTCGCCGCAATAACTGCTGAAAGCCTCACGATACTGCCGTGAGGCTGCTCGCCGCGCGCGAGGGGGTCCAGCGCCGAACGCCACCTCCGCGTTGAAGTGCTGCAGCCGCCGGGCACTTGGCACTTGGCACTTGGCACTTGGCACTTGGCACTCGGCAATCCGCACTCCGCACTCCGCACTCCGCACTCCGCACTTCCTGCCTTCCCCAACGCATCGGTGCCCGGAACCACCAGGGTCCCGGGCACCGCGTGCACTGTCTTGGGGCGAGGATCAGACGGCGGGGTTGGCCGCCATCCGCTCGCTTTCCGAACGCCCGGAAGAGTCGGTGACAATGAGCGGGCAACGCATGCACGCCGACTTGCCCTCCTGCCTCCACCAGCGGCAGTCCGGGCGCACCTGGCAGGCCGGAAGCGCCTTGCCCGCGGGGGGCATGAGCTGCACCAGCTTGGTCACCAGGCGGCAGTCGCTGCCGTCAAAGTGCGAGCACCCGCTCCCCGCGCACGGCGCGGCGAACCGGAACACCTCCGTGGGACCCACGGGGCCGGCCAGGGCCAGCACCTCGTCCGTCACCGGCACGCGCGCGTTCAGGTACCCCACGCGCCGCTCCTCCGGCGTGCCGCCCACCACCCCGAACACGAACGCGCCGTCCATGCGGGCGGGCGCGCTGGGGCACAGCGGCGGCGCGGCGTGCCGGTCCGCCACCCCCGTGCTCACGGCTCGATCAGGATCGGCGACGGCGGATACATGCCCAGCGTGGTGCCCGGGTCGATGGGGCCCAGCACGGACGGCTGCAGGGCCAGGTTCTGCGCCGCCGCGGCCGCTTCGCCGAGGCCTTCCACCGGGATGATCGTGGGGCTGGTGCTGCTTTCCATGGGTCGAACTCCGTGCGTGAGGGATGGAGAGGGAGGGAGGTTCGCGGCCTGCCGCGGTGTGCGGTCCGACGCGCGTTCCGTCGCACACTATACACGACTCTTTCCGCCGTCAAGCCTTGTGACCCCGCCCCGCTCTGTTGCCGCCCTCGCTGGAGGCGAGTCAGAAAACAGGTGTGATCCCACTCACCCTTCGCGACATCGAGATAGAAAAAGGCGGGGCACACGGAATCCGCGCGCCCCGCCTTCCATTCACTGTGACCGCGGTCAGCCGCCGAGCATGAACTGCGTGCCGGCGATGCGCCCGTCGCGCTCCACGTACATCACCACCGCGCGGCCGCCCAGCTGCCCAAGGAGGGACGCCGCGCCTTCGGCGGTGGACACGCGCTCGCGGTTGATCTGCAGGATCAGGTCGCCCTCGCGCAGCCCCAGCTGCCGCGCGGCGTCGGAGAGCCCCACGATCAGCGCGCCCTGCTCGCTCTGCAGCCCGCGCTCAGCGCGGATGGCGGGGGTGAGCGTTACGAGCTGAAAGTCGCGCAGCGCCTGAATGCGCGCGGCGTTGGCGGAGGGCAGGTCGCCGGGGCGCACCGTCAGGGTGCGCTCGCGGCCGTTCTCCACCACGGCGATCTGCAGCGGCTCGCCGTACGCGGCGTTCAGCTGCCCGGCCTGCCAGTCCAGCGGCGTGCGGATGCGCTTGGCGCCCACCGCGGCCACCGTCATGCCCGCGCGCAGGCCGCCGCGCTCGGCGGGGGAGCCGGGCACCACGCTGCTGATGCGCACGGCCGCCAGCCGCCGCGGGCCCTCGGCGCGCACCGGCTCCACCTCGGCGCCGATCCATGCGCGGCGCGCCTTGCCGTCATCCGCCAGGTCCAGGGCAATGCGGCGCGCGCGGTTGATGGGGATGGCAAAGCCGAGCCCCTCGCTCCCCCCGGTGCTGGACAGGATGGAGGAATTGACGCCCACCACCTCGCCCAGCGCGTTCACCAGCGCCCCGCCGGAGTTGCCGGGGTTGATGGAGGCGTCCGTCTGGATGAGGTCCAGCGACAGGCTGCGCTGCCCGTTGCCGCCCACGATGTTGCGCCCGATGGCGCTCACCACGCCGGCGCTCACGGAGGGCTCGGGGTTGCTGAGCACGAAGCCGAACGGGTTGCCGATGGCGATCACCCACTCGCCCGTCATGAGCCCGTCGCTGTTGCCCAGCGGCGCCACGGGAAGGTTGGTGCCGTTGCGGATGCGGATGAGCGCGAGATCGTTCACCTCGTCGGCGCCCACCACGTCGGCGTCGAACTCGCGGCCGTCGGGCAGGGTGACCACCACCTCGCTGGCGGCGCGCACCACGTGCTCGTTGGTAATCACCAGCCCTTCGCGGCTGATGATGAAGCCGGAGCCCAGCCCCGCCTCCTGCCGCTCGGCGCCGGGGGGAAGCATCATCTCTTCCCACACGGTGCGCGGCACCACGCGCTCGCGGCGCACCACGTTCACGCTCACCACCGCGGGCGCCACCCGCTCCGCCGCGGCGACGATGGCGGTGCGGCGCGAGTCCTGAACGGCGCCGGACAGCCGCGCGGTTTCGGGCGCGCGCACGGGCGGCGGCTCGCGCAGCACGGCGAGTTCGGAGGCGCGCGGCGCTTCGTGCGCGTCCGCGCCGCCGCCGCACGCGGCCAGCACGAGCGTGGCGAGCAGCACGGGAAGGGGATGGGGGCGATGCATGGGACGGTTCTGCGGGATCGGGGAAAGCGGCGTCGGATTCCGGCGCCTGCGTACCCGGAGCGGCGTTCCAGGTTCAGCTTGGATGCGCCGCGGCGCGCCAGGGTTGTGCGGGCGCCCCTACCGTCCACGTGCGCGTTCGATTGCAGAACGCGGCAAAGGTGGTGCACTTCGGGCAGTTCGGCGCGGGCGGAGAGAGGCCCCCATCCCCGACCCTTCCCCCAAAAACCCCTGGGGGAAGGGAGACCTCAGCGCGAGGCAGAGTTCGGCACCGATCTCATCCCCCGCGCCGGCGCAGCCTCACGGCACTATCGTGAGGCTTTCAGCAGTTGTTGCGGCGAGTTCACTCGCTCAACAGGGGCAGCGCGGATCCGTGCATCACCCACCGGCACCCGCCGCCCCCGCGCAGGTGAAGTCCCCCCGTCTGTTTGGGGGGACTTTCCGTTGTTGTTGGGGCGAATTCATTCGCTCAGCCCGGGGTTCCCCGCCGTTCCCTGTACAAGGGGCCGCACGGGGAGGGGAGAACGCGGCAAAGGTGGTGCACTTCGGGCAGTTCGGCCCGGGCGGAGAGAGGCCCCCATCCCCGACCCTTCCCCCAAAAACCCCTGGGGGAAGGGAGACCTCAGCGCGAGGGCGGCGTTCGGCACCGATCTCATGCCCCGCGCCGGTGCAGCCTCACGGCAGTATCGTGAGGCTTTCAGCAGTTGTTGCGGCGAGTTCACTCGCTCAACAGGGGCAGCGCGGATCCGTGCATCACCCACCGGGACCCGCCGCCCCCGTGCAGGTGAAGTCCCCCCGTCTGTCTGGGGGGACTTTCCGTTGTTGTTGCGGCGAATTCATTCACTCCGACCCGCGTCCGCGCTCCGCGCAGGGCCCTCCCCGAAGGGAGAACCCATCATCAGACCCTAGATCGTCCCGCCCAGCGGGGTGGCGACCACGGGCGTGTCGAACATGCCGTTGGTGATGCGGATGGACGGCTCGTTCGGCTCCTCGAGCGAGAAGCAGCTTCCCGTGCCGGAGAACGTCCCCTTCACCCGGTCGGCCGAGAGCGTCGTGACGTAGATGTTGCCGCTCGTCATGTCGCAGACGTACGTGTCCGCGTCATCGCCAATTACCTGCTCCACCACGAACGAGAGGCTGGCGCAGTCCTCTTCACAGTGCTCGGAGATGGTCACCGCGCCCGTGCGCACGCCCGGCAGGTTGATGATGGCGGTGTTGATCACCTGGCCCAGCACCTCGTTGGCCACCACCGCCGCGTCGCCCCCCTCGCGCGCCGCCGCTGCCCAGCTTCCGCTCTGCGGGTTGGACGAGAGCGCCCCGTTCGCGTTGAACGTGCCGCCGATGGGCGAGTTGTCGCTGGCGTAGGTGAAGGCGAGCCCGCCGGTGAGCTCGTCGGTGCCGGTGGGGGCGTTTTCGCAGGCGGCCACCATCGCCAGGGCCAGAACGGCCACGGAACGCAGATTCTTGATCATCGGTCGGATGCGGATGAAAGAGTTGAGGGTCCGGGAGCACGCACGGTGCGGCTCCGCTGAACGCCATCAACCTGCCGCATCCCCCCGCTCCCCGGCTTCCGTCACCTGACCTATTCGCCTGCGGAAGCAAAAGAATCGAGGCCGGCACCGATCCCGGTGCCGGCCTCGTCGTCATCCGTCCGCTGCTCGCTCAGCCGCGGGCGAGGATGCGGGCACCGCGGGCGGCGATCTCCACCCGGAGCCGCCCGCCGCCGATTTGGAAGCGCTCTCGATCCCCCGACCGGTCGACGAACGCGGTCCCGTCTGGCGCGGGGGCGGGCAGATCGAGCGTGCACGGCGCATCCGCGGCGTTGACCGCCACGATCGCCACGTCGCCGCCCAGGGTGCGGGCGAAGGCGAACTGCTCGTGGCTCACGTGAAGCTGCCGGTACTCGCCGCGGCGCAGCGCGGGCGTGGCGCTCCGGATCTCCGCCACGCGCGCGATCCACCGGGCCAGGCCGGGGCGCGGCGCCTGGTGCGCGGCGTCGGGGAGCTTGAGGCGCGGCCGCAGCGCGTGGTCGTCCGTCGCGGAGCGCGCGCCCGTGATCCCCCACTCGCTGCCGTAGTAGACGGACGGAACGCCGGGGATGGTGAACAGCAGCGTGTACAGCGCGTCCAGGTGCGCGGGTTCGCGCAGCGTGGTGGCGACGCGGTTGACGTCGTGGTTGTCGGCGAAGTTGTACAGCGGCAGCCCGCGGTACACGCCGCCGTCGCCGAACTGCCGCTGCAGCGAGTGCGCGATCTCAAAGTAGTTGCGGTCGTTGTGGCTGCTGTAGAGCCCCTTGTACACCTCGTAGTTGGTCACCGAGTGCAGCCCCGTCTGCGCGAGCCGCCGGTAGTCGCCGTGGATTGCCTCGCCCAGCAGCCAGAAGTCCGGCTTCAACTCGCGGGTAAATTCCGCCAGCGCGCGCAGAAAGTCCGGGTCGATGTCCTCCGCCACGTCCAGCCGCAGTCCATCGATCCCGAACTCCTGCACCCACGAGCGGATGGCGCCGAACAGGTGCTCGCGGACCGCGGGATTGCCCAGGTTCAGCTTCACCAGATCGTAATGGCCGCGCCATCCGTCATACCCAAAGGCGTCACCGGCCGGACTGCGGCGCGAGAAGTCCACGCCGTGGAACCAGTCGCGGTACGGGGACGCTTCTCCCTTCTCGCGCAGGTCGCGGAACGCCCAGAAGTCGCGCCCCACGTGGTGAAACACGCCGTCCAGCACCAGCCGGATCCCCGCGTCCCGCAGCGCGGCGGCAAGCTCCTTCAGCGTGTCGTCCGTGCCCAGGCGGCGGTCCACGTGGTAGTAGTCGGCCGTGTCGTAGCCGTGCGCGGTGGATTCAAAGAGCGGCCCCAGGTACAGCGCCGTGGCGCCCAGCCCGCGCATGTGGGCGATCCACCCGTGCAGTTCCGCCAGCCGCGGCACCGGCGCCGCGCCAAAGTCGTTGCGCGCCGGAGCGCCGCAGAGCCCGAGCGGATAGATGTGATAGAAAACCGCGTCGTCCCAATCCGCCATCCAGCACTCCTGATCTTTGAGCGATGAAGCGCCGCGCAGAACGGCGGAGGGACGGTAACGCGCGCCCTGTCTCCGCCGTTCTCTCCGCGGCTCCGCGTCCTTCGAGGCCCTTCCGTCCGCGGTATCGCTACTCCGCGGCGGGATGGTCGTCCGGCGGGGTGTCCTGGATCCACACGGACTTGATGTTCACGAACTCGTGAATGCCGAACTCCGCCAGTTCCCGCCCGTAGCCCGACTGCTTCACCCCGCCGAAGGGGAGCCGCGGATCGGACGAGACCATCGCGTTCACGAACGTCATCCCCGCCTCGATCTCGGCGATAAAGCGCGCGCGCTCCGCCTCGTCGCGCGTCCACACGCTGCTGCCCAGGCCGAAGTCCGAGTCGTTCGCCAGGCGGATGGCCTCGTCCAGGTCCGCCACGCGGAACAGCAGCGCCACGGGGCCGAACACCTCTTCGCGGTACGCCGGCGCGCTTTCCGGAATGTCCGCCAGGATCGTGGGCGGATAAAAGAAGCCGGGGCCGTCCATGGGACTTCCGCCGGTGAGCACGCGCGCGCCGGCCTCGACCGACCTGCGCACCTGCTCATCTACCTCGTCGCGGATGCTGGCGGTGGCGAGCGGGCCGATGTCCACGCCGTCCTGCATGGGATCGCCCACGCGCAGCGCCTCCATGGCGCGCACGAACCGCCGCTCGAACTCGTCCGCCACGTCCTGGTGCACGAGGAAGCGCTTGGCCGCGATGCACGACTGGCCGTTGTTGATGCACCGCGCCTTGGCCGCCGTGCGCGCCGCCGCGTCCAGGTCGGCGCTGGGCATGACGATGAACGGGTCGCTCCCGCCCAGCTCCAGCACCGTCTTCTTGAGGTTGCGCCCGGCGCGCTCGGCCACGCTCTGCCCCGCGGGCGTGCTGCCGGTAAGCGTGGCCGCCGCCACCCTCGGGTCGTCCAGAATGCCGCCGACCGCGTCCGACCCCACGAGCAGCGTCTGGAACACGCCCTCCGCAAAGCCGGCGCGCAGAAACACGTCTTCGATCGCGAGCGCGCACTGCGGAACGTTGGAGGCGTGCTTGAGCAGCCCCACGTTGCCGGCCATGAGCCCCGGCGCGGCAAAGCGGAACACCTGCCAGAGCGGAAAATTCCACGGCATGACCGCCAGCACGGCGCCCAGCGGCAGAAAGTGGATTTCGCCGCGCGCACCGCCCACGTCCACGGGGCGCGGCGCGAGCATCCCCGCGGCGTGATCCGCGTAGTGGCGGCACACCCAGGCGCACTTTTTTACCTCGGCGATCGCGGCGCTGAGCGTCTTGCCCATTTCCGTGGTCATCAGGCGGCCCAGGCGGTCCTTTTCCGCCTCCAGGATCTCTCCCGCGCGCCGCATGCACGCCGCGCGCTCGCCCATTCCCGTGCGCCGGTGCGCGGCGAAAGCGTCGGACGCGCGCTGCAGCCTGTGCTCGATCTCCCGCGGCGTGAGCGCGTCGAAGGTCCTGAGCGTTTCCCCCGTCACGGGGTTGATGGTGGCGATGGCCATGCGGCTCCGGTGTGGTTCACGATCGTGGAACGCTGCCCGCGCTCATGCAATCCGCCCGCCGCCCCCGGAGCCCATCTGAATCGGCATCCACGCTGCGACGATAAGTGTAGCAGAAGTCACCACCTGGGAGGCAAACACCCGGCGCCCCGCCCCATCGCTCTGTCCCGTTCGGGCCCTGCCGCCGAACTCCAATCTCGACCGTTTGCCTCCGCGCGGCCCAGGCAGCCGCACACCCGGATCCGAGCCTGCTACCCCGGAATCCTCCAGATGGCGCCTTGCATCGCTGCCACGGGATCAGGCCCCGGGCGCCGTTCCGGGCCGGCCCCGCGGCGAGCACGAATCCGGAAAAAGCTCCCGGCGAACGATCGGCCGCGGGCCGGAAAGGGACGAATGGGCCAACAGATAAACGTTGACGCGCGAAGCGGATAGCCCTATTCTGCAGGTGGACGCGACCGGCGCCGCAACCCTGGCGCCCCCACGCTCCGCGCTCTTCCAACATCCCGGCCCCCGGCACGGTTCCATCCACCGGCTCCACCCAGCGTGCCCGGAGCCACGGTGCTCCCCGGGCCCGCTGTTCCCGTCCTCCATCACCGGCTCCGGCCGGCGTCGGCACGTACCCCGGATCGCCATGAACAAGCACATTCGCCTACTTGCCCTGCTCGCCTGCGCCGCCGTGGCCGCATGTGACGACGGCTCCAGCCCCGAGGTGCCGCCTACGCCGCCCCCGCCCGCGCCGCTCCCCGTGGGCGTGTACCGCATCGCCGTGGACGGGATCGGCACGGAGAACGCCACGTCGTCCGTCGTTTCCGTGGCCCCGGAGACCGGCGTGAGCGCGGCGCTGGCCCAGGCGGGCTCGGGAATCGTCTTTGAGCAGGTGGGGTCCAGCTCGTTCACCGAAGGCACGCGCGGGCAGGGCGGGCAGCGGTACGTGAGCTTTACCTACCGCGTGCGCAACAGCACCGCCACGCCCCTCAGCAACCTCACCATGCTGCTGGTGAGCCGGGCCAGCTCCGTTCCAGGCACCGCGCTGTCGACGCTGCGCCGCTTTGACGGCGCCGCCGCGGACCCGGCCATCGCCTCGCAGGTGATCCCCACGGGCGCCGTGACCATGGGCCGCGACCTGGTGAGCATGAAGGCGTCGTACCCCGACGTGCTGCAGGTGCTCACCGAGGCGGAGGTGGCGGCCATCACGCCCCCCGCGGGGGTGAGCAACATCTTTCCCGTGGGCTACGTGGTGCGGCACCGCACCGCGGCCACCAACCGCACCCTTCCCGTCGCCGGCACCGCGAACGACTTCGACGGCGTGCTGACGGTGAGCTTCCGGGTACCGCTGCAGGCCAGCGCCGCGCAGGACGTGTTCTCGTTCTTCTTTGAGGTGCTGGCCGTGACCGACACGGAAACCCGCCTTACGGAAAGCATCGAGGAGGCGCAGGACCCCGAGGCGGTCACCCGGCTGCAGGCGGCCGCCGCCGCGCTCGGCGCCACCACCGTCACCGTGCTGAACGGCAGCCCCCGGATCGCACCCGACGTGTTCGATTACACGGGCCAGCGCGTGGTGTGCAGCCCGCGCGTGGCCGGTACCGCGGCCTCGCCCGTAACGACCATCGTGGCGCCGGGCGCCCATACGGGGTACATGATCCTGACGGCGGGCGAAGTGGTGGACCCGTGCGCCGCGTACTTCCGGTCCGGAACGTCGGCGCGCCCGGCCACCAACGTGCCGTTCGGGGTGACGGTCAAGGCGGCGGACCGATACGGAAACGTGCTCACCGGGCTGGCCGCCGACACCGTGCGCCTGGAAATCTCCGGCCCCGCGGCCACCCCGGGCGCGGCCTCGGCGCTGGTGGCGGGGAGCACGGCGCACACGGCAACCTTTCACGACTACGGAATGAGCCAGGTCTCCGTCGCCGGCCGCCGGGTGCGGGGCGGAACGCGGCCCATCCTGGTGGCGGGCGTCACGCGCGCCTGGACGGCGGGCGCGGGCACCACCGACTGGCACACCGCCACCAACTGGTCGCCCGCCGCTGTCCCCATGAGCCAGGATTCGGTGCTGATTCCGGCCGCGGCTCCGCTGGACCCGGTGCTCGCCGCCAACGTGGCCGTCATGGACGTGACGGTGGAAGAAAGCGCCCGCATTGAGATCAACGCCTTTGACCTTACCGCGGGGGGCAACGTGACCACGGCCATCACCACGGGCCAGGGGATCACCAATACCAGCGGCCGGCTGATCTGCTCGGGAACCGCCAAGACCATTCAGGGCCGCATTCCGCGCGTGCGCTTTACCGGCACCTACAGCCTCACCGGAAACCTTACGCTCCGCGCCCCGTGGGAAGTCGCCGCGGGCCGGCTCACCACCGGCACCTTCCGCGTGCAGATCGAATCGTTCTAATGACCATTCGTCTTTCGGCCTCAACCCAGAGGAACCCGCTCATGAAGCGCTCCGCCATCTTTGCCTCGCTCCTGGCCCTCGCCGCGTTCGCGCAGCCCGCGGCGGCGCAGTCCGACATCCTGATCCGCGCCCGCTCGGGCTCTCCCCTGGGCGACCGGTTCCGGGTGGACAGCGCCGGCGCCGTGGTGGCGCTGGGCACGCTGGGCATCGGCATCATGCCCGCCACGGGGCCCGGGTACCGCATGATGTGGATGCCCTACTTTGCCGCGTTCCGCGCGGGGAGCACCGACGACGGCGGCGCGGGCACCTACTGGGACTTCGCCAACGTGGGGTTCTTCAGCTGGGCGGGCGGCAACCGCACCACCGGAAAGGGCTACGCCAGCATGGCGATGGGTGAGGACGTCAGCGTAACCGGCAACTACTCCGTCGCCTTTGGCTCCGACGCCGACGTGACCGGCCAGTACTGCTTCGTGGCGGGCGACGACAACCGCTGCTCCGCCTCGTACGGCCACGCGGTGGGCTTTACGGCCAACGCGGCCGGTATTGGTGCCATCTCCCTGGGCTATCGTACCACCGCTGACGCCGACTATTCCGTGGCGCTCGGGTACCGCGCGAGCACCAACGGCCGCATCGGCGCGTTCGTGTGGGCCGACGCCAGCACCACCGACTCGGCGGAGGCCGCGGCCAACTACGAGTTCCTGGCGCGCGCCTCGGGCGGGTTCCGCTTCCGCACCAACGCCACGCTTACCACGGGCTGCAACATCGCGGCGGGCACGGGCACCATGACCTGCTCCAGCAGCCGCACCTTCAAGCGCAACTTTGCCGAGGTGAACGGCGAAGACCTGCTGACGCGCATGCGCACGGTGCCGGTGAACACCTGGAGCTACATCGGCGAGGAAGGCAACGTGCGGCACATGGGGCCGTTCGCGGAGGACTTCAACGCCGCCTTCGGGCTGGGGAACGACCCCAAGGGGATCGGGCACCAGGACATCGACGGCGTGAACTTCGCCGCCATCCGCGCGCTGGACCAGAAGGCGCTGGACCAGGCCGAGGAGATCCGCACCCTGCGCGCGGCGCTGGATACGGAGCGCGCAGCCCGCGCCGCGCTGGAGGAGCGCCTGGCCCGCATCGAGCAGGCGCTCGCCGCGCCCAAGCCGTAACGGCCCTCCCCCGGCGACACATGAGACGAGCCCGGCGCGGATGCATCCGCGCCGGGCTCGTTTTTCGTTCCTGTCTCCCGCTACCGGCTGCGCTCGCATGCCTCGCGAAGGCGCGCCTGCGCGTCGGGGGGCGCGGCGGCGACTTTTTCCATGCAGAGCCGGTACGCGTTCCCTGAATCCGCGGAGACGGCGGCCGGCGCCGCGGCGGGGCCGTGGTCGTCGGGCGAGAGGCCGGCGTCCGCGCGGGCCTTGCGCAGCGTTTCCGCCGCCCTGGCGCGCACGGCGGTGTCGGCGCGGGCGGAATCCCGCTCCGCCTGCCCCAGGTCCTGGTCAAAGAACCCGGCCGTGTCCACCCTCGCGGCCGCGGGCGCGCCGCCCTCCCCCGCGGGCTTGTCTCCGCACGCGGCGAGCAGCCCCCCCAAGAGGCAGGCCAGGAGCTTCGGGCGGATGGAGATGATGGTGTCTGAGGCGCGGCTGTTCATCGGCTCGATGCGGAACGGGGGCTGATCGCGGAACAGACATTCTGCGCTCCGGGCTCCGCCCCATCAAGAGCACGACGTCCCCCGCGATCCTCCGCAGTGCTTCCGCAGTTTCGTCGCGATCCCCCACCACCCCCGCGTCCTCCGCGTGGACCGGCCGTTTCTCATCCTCGTGAGGCAGCCAGAGCCCGGATCCACTCGATCACCAGCCCGGGCGCATCCGGTGACGAGAGCGCCGCGCCCAGCGAGGCCGCCAGATCGGGCTGGGTGAAGTGCTGCGCGTACCCGGGCACGGCGGCACTCAGGTCTTCCGCCGCGAACGGGTTGGACAGCGGAAGGGGAGCGTGGGCCAGCGCATCCAGCGCGAACAGGGCAAAGGCGCGCGCCTCCGTTTCCGGCGAGGCGGCCTGCCCCGCCGCCACGCCGGGGGGAAGCACGCGCACGCCCAGCCCGGCGTACAGGGGCACGTACCCCGCGTCCGGCGGCGGGCGGCGGTGGGGCCGGCCCAGCTGCGTGCCGAACGGCGCTTCCGCCACCACGGCCAGCAGCCGCGGGCGCTCGCCGGGCGTGCTCCAGTCCGGCCGGAACACCAGATGGTCCACGTGATACACGCCCAGGGCGCACCCCGCGTCGTGCAGCCGCAGCCAGAGCCGAGCGGCCGCCGCCAGCAGCGCTACGCTGTTGCGCGCGGCCAGCCACCGCTGAAGTGGCGGGCTGTCCGCGGCGCGCAGCCCAAACGGCTTAACGTACAGCGCACCCTGCAGCGATCGGCTGGCGCACCGCCCCCGCCCGATCCAGCGCGGAACCGTGTACGGCACCCGGAGCGCCACGGTGCGAAAGAAGTGCGCTTCCTCGTCGACCGCGTTCCGCGCGTGCGCCGGCACGGCGCTCCGCAGCCACGCGGTCGGCGCGTCGATGAACGGGAGGTCCACCGGCGTGGTCTGCAGCCCGGCGAAGGTGCGCGCGCTGCCGTCGCCCGGGCCCACGTCGATGACGTCTGGCCGCACGGAATCGCCCAGGCTGCCCAGCACCCGCAGCCGGGCGCGCTCCCCCGGCTCCGGGTTCCACGCCGGCGTGCGGCTGCGCTGCAGCGTTCCCCGCCGCGTGACGCGGGCCAGAAAGCCGCGCTCCGTTTCCGCAACGACGAGAAGCTGGGTGTTGCGCTGCGTGGAGTACCACCGGGGCTGCGCGTCCAGCCCGTCGAACAGCGGGGCGATGTCCAGCGCGGCGAGCCCCAGCGTTTCTGCCTCGTCCGGCGGGGAAAAGGCGGCGCAGTCCACCGTGGCGTCCAGCACCACCCGCCGGTCGCGCACGCGCACGCCGCTGCGCAGGTGCGGGGTGATGAGCGCGTAGCTCTCGTCGATAGGGACGACGAATCGGGTCGCGCCCGCGTCCCCGTCCGGCTGCACGCCGGGCGCGGGAAGGACCGGCGCCCAGGCGGAGGCCTGCGCGGGGGCGTACACCGCCCCGCTGGCCCAACCCACCAGCCCGTCCCAGAGCGCCAGGTCCTCGCCCCCGCGCGCGTCCGCCTCGCCCGCCACGAGCATGCGCGCGGCCTCCTGCGCGCACAGCTGCGGGTCCGACGGCGCGCGGGGCGTGGCCGCCGCGGCGGCAAGCTCGCGCACCAGGCGCACGGTCACGGGGCGCGCCGGCCCCGCGCCCGCCCGCTCCTGCGCCACCCGCCCGCGCTCCCGCAGCCGAAGCTCCATGCAGGCCACCAGTTCCTCCGGCGCCACCTCCTCGTCCCACGCAGCGCCGCGGCGAAAGGCCGTGCCGGCGGGAAGGTGGGCGGCCAGCCGGTCCAGTTCGCGCCCCGCCTCCGCCAGGCGCCGCTGCAGCGGCTGCACGTCCGCCGCCCGGCGCAGGCGCGCCACGTCCTCCTCGCCCACGCGCGCGGCGGCGAGCGCCACGCGGGTGGCACGGGGGAGCACGGGGGCATGGCGGTCGTTCAGGCGCCGCACGCCCGCGCGCAGGACGGCCACCGCTTCCTGCAGCTCCGCCGCGCGCTCCGCCCGTGCCCGCATCCCCTCGAACGCCTGCTGCAGCACCGAGGCGCCGGGGGTGCCGGGCGCGATCTGGCGCAGGGGGCGGCGCAGCGCCCGGTGCAGCGGGCTGCGCAGTTCATCCTCCAGAAACAAGCGCGCCTCCTCCGCCGCCGCACGCAGGGAGGGGAGGGCGTCGTCCCGTTCCGCCAGCGGGGCCAGGCGCGACCGAAGGCGGCGGGCGCCCTGCTCCACCGTGCGGAGCATGCGGTCCAGCCCCGGCGGAATCCCCACCGGGTTCCGCAGGGCCGAGTCGGCCAGCGGCGTGGCGGACCGAGCCGTCATGCGCCCGCCCTGGGGCCCACGCAGCTTGCGCGACGCGCCTTCTGCACGGTGTCGGTGGGGAGCACGGGGCGAATCTCGAGTTCAATGCGCCGGTCCTGCTGGTCCACGCGGGCGGAGGCACGGGCCGCGGCGGGGTCCACCGGGTAGTACCGGCTGCGTCCCAGCGCGGAAACCTTGCACGGCTCGATGCGCGCACTGTCGATCAGAAAGAGCGCCACGGTGGCGGCGCGGGAGGAAGACAGGATCCAGTTGCGCTCCTCCGTCCCCTCGCGGCTGGTGTGCCCCACTACCTGGATCTGGTCGATCTCGCGCAGCACGCTGTCGCTGCGCAGAAACGCACCGAACGCCTTCAGGATGCGCTTCCCCTCCGGCTTGAGCTGGCCCAGCTCGTAGCGGTCCGTGGGAAAGGTGGCATCGCCTTCGATGCGCACCAGCAGGTAGTCGCCTACGCGCAGCACGCGCACACCATCACGGGTCCCCGCCTGCCGCAGCCGGTGTTCGATGGCGTTCAGGCTGCTTTCGCGCGCGTCCGCCTCGCCGGAGCGCTTCAGGGCGGGAATGGCCACGGCGGCAAAGAGGATCAGAAAGAGCAGCGTGGTGGCGCCGAGCAGGTCCGCGAAGGCGGGCCAGGGCCCGGGCCCCTCGTCGGCTTCGGAGTGCATGGACGCCATCGGTCAGAGGAGCCCGGCGGCCCAGCCGCCCAGGTGCGTGACCAGGTACACGACGGCCGCCGCGCCCAGCACCCCCGCCATGGCGCTCCCGCCGATCAGCGCCGCCGACGGGCCGCGCGGCGCCTCCGCCGCCGCGGCGATGCGGCGCAGCAGGGTGACCGCGTCCGGCGACAGCCCGCCCCCGCCCTGGAACCCGTCCGCCTGCCCCGGCGCGCCGGACGAGGTGCGGGCGAGCGCCTGGAACTGCTCGCGCACCTCGGCGGCGGTGTCCGCCCACTGCCGCGCGGCGCGGGCGTCCACCTCTTCCACACGGCCCGCGGCGGCGCGGACGGCGGCTTCCACCTCGTGGATGGCGGGAACGGACCGCTGCACCGAGTCGGCGAGCGCCGCCATCCGCTCCTCCACGCGCACGGTTCCCTCCACCAGCGCCGTCATTCCCGCGGCGATGGTGTCGGCCGCCTTTTCCGACGCGCTCCCCGTGCGCAGGATGGAGTCGTACGCCCTGCCCAGCCCCTCGGCAGCGGCCTGCATCTGCCGCACGGCTTCGCGCGACTCGGCGGCGCGCTCCCCCACCCGGTCCACCAGGCCGGCGTACTGGCGGGTGTTGGCCTCCACCACGCCGGCCATGGCGACGACGCGCGACTGCAGTTCCTCCAGTGCCTGCGAGGTGCGCCGGTGCAGCGCCTCGTCCTGCTGGCGCATGAGGTCGGCAAGCTGGTCGTTCAGCGTGTCGAACCCGTCGCGGAACGACTGCGCCAGCCCCTGCAGCGACCCTTCGAGCCCCATGAACGACCCGCTCGCGTCGCGCACGGCGCTGGCCGCGCCGGACAGGGTGCTCACGGCGGCGATGAGCGGGTCCGCCGACTGGGCGCGCCGCATGTCGTAGATGTACTCCGCCGAGGCCAGCTCCAGCCGCTCCAGCAGGTGGCGGCGGCCCACGGAAAGCCCCTGCGCCATGAGCCCCACCGAGATGGCGCCCACCAGGGCCAGCGCGTTGCCGCCGAAGGCGTCGGCCACGGCGCGCAGCGGCTCCACCAGGCTGCCGGCGTGGGCGCCGCCCGTGCCCCCCGCGCCCGAGATGGCGTCGATCAGGCTGGGGAGCGCCGTCTTGACCCCGGCAAAGGTGCCCAGCACGGCCAGCAGCATGAGCAGCGAGGCGGCAAAGCGCGCCACGTGACCGTAGCGCATGGTGCGCGTTTCGGCGATGCCGCGAAGCTCGTCCACCGGCGTGTGCGTGCTGCCGCCGTCCAGCTGCGCCTGGTGCACCCGCCGCACGCGGTCGTCCACCAGCGTTTCCACGTGCGGCACCTCGCCGGGGCGCAGCGTGGCCTCGCCCCGGCGCAGCCGCGCCTCGCGCTCCGCCGGGTCCGCGAACACGAGCATGATGCCGGCGCGCTCGTGCGTGAGCACCCAGTCCACGTCGTTCTCTTCCCGGCCGATGGAACGCGCATCAACCCACACCGTCCACGCGGCGTACAGGGTGAGCCCCACCCCCGCGGCGATCAGGATGGTGATGACGGGGTTGGGGTGCGCCCCCAGCCCCACCAGCTCGCGCAGCGCCATCACCCGGTCGGCCCGGCCGGAAAGCAGGCCGGCGAGAAAGAGGATGGCGAACACCAGATAGAACGCCGCACCGGCCGCCAGGTAGCGCCGCGCGGGGACGTCGCCGCGCACGGGCGGGGTGATCATCCGCAGCCGCATCGGGGCCGCGGGCGGAGCGGGCGCCGGATCCACCTCCGCCGGCACCGGCTCCGCCGTGTCCGTCATCGTCATATCGACTCCGCCTGTCCCCTGCTCACCAGCTCGCCGCGGGCCGCCGCATCGTCCCAGCGCACCTCGGCGGGGCGGCGGGTGCGGTAGCAGGCGTACGCCTTTTCGCCATCCAGGTCAAAGAACGCCTGCCACTTGGGGAGGGCGAACTCGTTCAGCGCGGCGTCGGGGTTCAGGTAGACGCGCGCCCGCCCGCCGCCGTCCGCCACGGCGTAGGCGGCGGGCGGCAGCGAGCGGCTGGCCACCAGCACGCCGTCGCGGATTTCCACCGGCGTGTCGGCGGACCCGGGCGCCCACGCGGGCTCGGCGGACGAGGGGCGCAGGCTTTCGGCGCCGTAGCGGCCGGCCTCCTCCAGCCAGGCGGGCGCGGCGTTCCCGGCGGATGCGGACGAGGGAACCGTCCGCGCCTCCGCCGTCCATCCGCCGGACCACGGGGTGGAGCGGTCGCGGGAGATCTCGTCGATCTTTCCCTCCAGCCGGTCGATGTCCACCGACAGGGATGTGCGCATCGCCTGCATCTGCAGCGCCTGCTGCTCCGCCGCGCGGCGGACTTCCGCCAGCGCCTGGTTCAGCAGCCGGTAGTCCCCGTCCCGGTCCGCGGAGAGGGACGAGTGCCCCCCTTCATCTTCCCCGCGGCGCGGGCGCCGGCGGGGGACCACCCAGAGGGCGATCGCGCCGGCCAGGGCGGCCGCGATCCACGGCGCGTAGTCCATCACGCGGCTCATGGGCGGCTCCCGAACAGGTGGTCCACCATCCGCTCCAGCACCACCGTGGCTTCCAGGATGAACACCGAGCCGCGGTATCCGCCGGACTGGTTCACCACGTACTCCAGCTTCTGCGCGGTGGCGGAGCGCAGCCCGGCGCGGCCCAGCCCGGAAAACACGGTGCGGTAGCGGTCCGGCAGCCCCGCCCAGGTGCCGCCCTGCGGAATCAGCGACTCCGCCGCGCGCAGCAGCGAGGCGTGAAAGCGCTCCCCCTCCATTTCCCCGTCCAGCCAGCGCAGCGTGCCCAGCCGCTCGGGGCTGAACCTTTCCGCCATCCCCAGCCGTGAATCCGGCCCCAGCTCGCGCACTTCCCCCTCGTTGCGCAGCTGCACGGCAAGCCGTTCGCCCACCACGGGGCCGGACGCCACCGGGTCCAGCGACAGGGCGGCGTTCACCACGGGCGCCACCAGCCCGCGCGCCACCTCTTCCTTGGGCTTCTGCGTGACCTCGATGCGGATGGGCGGGCCCTCCGGCGCCCCCGCCGCGTCGCGCAGGATGGCGGACAGGGCGTGGCGGTACGCGTCGCCCGCCTGCCCCGGCTGCAGGTTGGTGAGCCAGTGCAGGTACTGGCTGCCGTTGCCGGCCAGCGTCACCGAGTCGGGCAGCCGCGGCCCCTCCGTGCCCGGCACCGGCGGGAGCGCGCGGAACGCCAGCCCCGTGTAGTGAAAGAGCGCGGCGAAGAAGTAGAAGACCATCGCCTGGAACGCGCGGAACTCCGGCGTGGCCCAGAAGCGCGACGCCTGGCCGGAGGCGAACCACGGGGTGCGCACCAGGTAGGTGAAGGCCAGGTGGATCTGCCGGTCCGCCAGGTACTTGTCCAGCACCGCGCGGTGCACGGGGGGCAGGTCGTTGCCGTGCGCCCAGCGGACAAACGCCTCCACGAACGGATTCGTAAGCTCGTCGCGCCCGGCGCCCTGCTGGCGCGGCCCCGTGAGGTTCTTGCCGCCCAGCAGCACCGAGTCCAGCAGCAGGGTGCGCCCGTCGCCGTACGCGGCCAGGTCCGTGGTGCCGCCGCCCACGTCCAGCACCACGCTCCCCGCGCCCAGCGTGCCCAGCCCCGCCGCGTTGAAGAAGTGGCGCAGCACGCTGCGGCTTTCGTCCAGCCCGCGCTGGATGGTCACCCCGCCCAGCCCCCGCGCGGCCAGCGTGGCGTGCACGTCGCGCCACTGCCCCTCCAGGCTGCGCACCTGGTCTTCGCTGAAGGAGCGCGGCCAGGAAAAGAAGACGGACACGTTCTCGGGCCGCACTCCCGCGCGCAGGGCCTCCGCCGCCACCGTGGCCACCACGTGGCGCAGAAAGGCGGCGGAGAGAAAGTACGCTTCGCGCTCGGGCGACCACTTCAGGTCGCCCGTCACCCGGTTGGTCTGCCCGTCGTTGCGCACCATTCCGCTGAAGGGAACGTTGACGCGCACCGCCGTGGGCTCGCGGGCCAGGTCCAGGTGCGGCAGCCCGGCCAGGTGCACCACCGCCGTGCCGAACGGCTCCGCCGCCACCGCGGGGGGAAAGAAGTAGCCGGCCAGGAACTCCCGCGTTTCCGCCCCCTCCTGCGTGAGCGCCAGCACCAGCCCGTCCGCGGAAAAGACGTCGGCGGCGGCGTCCTCGTTCTGCCGCACGCTCACGATGGTGTTGCTGGTGCCGAAGTCCACCCCCACGGCCCAGCGCGTCTCGTGCGGGTCGCGCGCGGCGGGCAGCAGGGGAAGCACCACGCCCAGCGGCTCCGCCCGGTCGCCGGAGCCGCGCGCCGTGCTGCGGAACTCCAGGATCTCGGGCACGGCGCCGAACGCGGCCGTGCGCACCAGCGGGGTGCGGCGCCCCTCGCCGGCGGCCGCCACCGGCTGCCCGCCGCGAAAGGCGCGCAGCTCCACGTTCTCGGCCACGAACTGCTCGCGGTCCGTGCGAAACACGGTGTACTCGCCCCAGGCGGGGTGCGCAAAGGCGGGCCACACCGTCAGTTCCGGCCCGTACTGCTTGAGCACGTGCGTGTCGGGGTACACGCGCCGCACCACCACCTCGCCGGGATCGTCGTCGCTCCCCACGGGAACGGTGAGCGCCACGGCCACGGAGCCGTTGCCGAGCACCTCGATGGTGAGCAGCCGGTCCACCTCGTCCGGCGCGAACCAGCGAAAGAACTCGCTGCGCAGCGGCAGCGCCAGGCGCGGCTGCGAAAAGCGCGGGTCGCCCTGCGCCTGCACGCGGTAGCCCGCCAGCCCGCGCACGGCCTCGCGGCGCAGCGGCTCGCCCAGCAGAAAGATCTGGTCGGTCAGCCAGTCGGTCTGCGGGTGCACCCAGGGGTGGTGCACGTCCACGCCGGGGAGCACGCCGCGGTCCAGCCGGGCCAGGTCGGCGGGGAGCTTCACCGGCTGCGCGCCCTCGTAGAACCGCCCGTCAAAGCTGGCCGGGTCCACCACGATGGGCGCGGGCCCCGCGCCGCCGCGGGTGCGCAGCCGCCACCGGCTCTCGTCCAGCTCGGTGCCGGTGCGGCTGAACAGCACCAGCCCGCCAAAGGTGCCCACCGGTTCCAGGTGCATGGCCGCGGCCGCCGTGCGCCAGCCGCCCGCGTCGGGCGAGGGGGAAAGCTGGTCGCGCACGCGGTCGCCCCGCCCCGCGCGGCACTCGCGCAGCTCGTCGCGCAGCCAGCGGGTCACGCAGGTCTGCACCGTGTTCCAGCTCACGTACTCGTCGCCCCCGCCGGGCGGCTCGCCTTCCAGCTGGGGAAGGAGCACCTGCGCCACGTAGCGCTGAAAGCGGAACGGGCGCCGGGCCAGCGGGCGGTGCTCCGCCCCGGAGGCGTAGCGAAAGAAGCCGCGCGTTTCCTCGCGGGTGGCGTCTTCCGCCGTGAACAGCACCGTCCAGGGCGATGAGGCCGCCACCGGCGCCCCGTTCACCAGCAGCAGCGAAACCACGGGCACGGCGCTGCGCGACGCGCCGCCCTCGGTGCGCCGGGGCGCCAGCTCCACCAGCGCGTCGGCGAAGTCCTCCACCCGCACGGAGCCGGTGTCGCGCGCCAGCGAGCGCAGCTCGTCCATGCGCACGCGCTCGTGCGTGACGTGCGCGCCGCGCGCGGCCCCCTGCGACCACACGAACTCCAATGTGTCCAGCCACTCGTTCTGCACCAGCCGGTGGGCGGGGTGCTGCGGGTCTTCCAGCGCGTTGCGGAACAGGTGCAGCCGCGCCCAGGGGCTGGGGATGGACTGAATGCGGGTGCGCAGCTCGGTGGCGTTCTCGTCCGGAAGCTCCAGCTTGGACAGTTCCACCGGGTTCTGCAGCGGGGTCCAGCGCCCCGGCGGCAGCGCCTCGATGTTGGCCGGGTTGGGCTTCTGGCGAAAGCGCGGAAGCAGGTTGCGGCTCATGCGGCCCCCTTGAGCGTGACGTTTTCGGCGAACGCGGCGCGGGCGTAGCGCTCGCTCCCTTCGCGCATCACCTCCATGAATCCCGGAAACCCGCGGCCGCGGTGGGCGTAGGCCGCCTCGTTCCAGTAGCGAAAGACCACCGGGGCGGTGTGGCGCGCCCGCCGCTCGCGCCCGGCGGCGGCGCGTCCCTCGATCAGCTCGTCCGGCCGCACCTCCGTGGGGCGGCCGTTGCTGGCGGGCACCAGCGCCAGCGCGGGGGTGGACCGGCGCAGCTCCGCCAGCCACGCCCACGCCGAGCCGAACACGCGGGCCATGCCGTCCAGCGCCCGGGTGCGCGCGGCCAGCTCTTCCGGCGTGAGCTTGAGCAGCCCCGCCCACGTCACCCCGCGCAGCACGCCGGACAGGTCCGGATGGGCGCGCCCGTCGGGGCGGAACGCGGTCAGAAAGGTGTGCGCCGCCACCATGCCGCCCACCAGACGCCCGCGCGACGCCTCGTCCAGCGGAAGGTCGGCCCATCCCGGGTCGCGCCCGTCCACCGCGGTGGCGCGCACCACGGGAAGGCGGGCGGACGGCTCCTCGCCGCCGCGCGCGGTGAAGTCCAGCGCGGCCAGCGCGCCGAACAGCTCCACGTAGTGCGCGTCGTTGGCCTGCTTTTCCCCGCCCACCTCGTTGCGCAGCTGCTCGCGCGGCACCGAGTCGCCCACCATGTACAGGGCGCCGTATCCGGTGCTGGTGGTCAGGTAGGTGGGGAGCGCGCCCGCCGCGTTCTGGGCGAACAGCACCGTTTCCGGCCGGGGCCCGCCGTCCGGCGCGTCGCGGGTTTCCGGCGCGGGAAGGGTGAAGTACGGCAGATACAGGGCGCCGCCGATGCGCTGCGGCGGCACGCCGGCGATGTCGGTTCCCCCGTCGCGCGCCTTGATGCCGTCCGCCAGCGCCCGCCCGATGACGGGAAAGGCGGCCGAGCCCGTTCCGCCGAAGATGCTGCCCACGGCAAAGAAGACCCCGTCGGCCTCGGCCTGGCTCTGCGACAGCATCTGCGCAAAGAAGCTCTCGTCGCGCAGCCGGTTCATGAACACCGTGCCGATGGAGGGAACGCCGCGAAAGCCCATCGTCAGGTCCATGCCTCGGATGCGCTCCGGGTTCAGCAGGTCGAACAGGTGGCCCAGCGCGGCGCCCCGGCCGCGCATGAGGGTGCGGTCCACGCGCGTGCTGAAGCGGGCGTCGGCCAGCCCCTCGTCGTCGGTGATGGGCGACCACACGAGCGAGCTTCCCGCGCCGTCAATGACCTCCGTGCGAAAGTACACGTCGGCCGCGCCCTGTTCGGCCAGCGCGCGCCGGGTTTCGCGATACGTCTCGATCAGCTCGCGCGACCGCTTGACCGCCGCGTTGCTCTGGTCGGG
This sequence comes from Longimicrobium sp., assembly GCF_036387355.1. Lineage (GTDB taxonomy): Bacteria > Gemmatimonadota > Gemmatimonadetes > Longimicrobiales > Longimicrobiaceae > Longimicrobium. The sequence goes on along the minus strand of NZ_DASVTX010000390.1, from coordinate 8,947 downwards.
GTCAATGAGCACCAGCCGCAGCCGCCGCGGCCCCAGCCCGAACGCGCACAGGTACAGCAGCGGCTCAATGCTGCGCACGCCGCTTCCGCCCAGCGCCAGAAAGGTGAGCGTGCGCTGCTGGATTCCGGAGGTTACCAGGTCCGTCCCCATGGTCAGGCTCCAAACGGGTTCACGCGGGGCCACGGGCACCCCCGGTTGTGGAACAGTCCGCCCGAGGCGGGATGCCATCCGGCGGCGCGGGTGAGCAGGAGAGAAAAAGCGGCGAACGCCAGCCCCGTCCACACCATCCCCGCCGCCGCGCGGTTCAGCGCCAGGGCGAGGGGAAAGGTGGCGGCGAAGGCGTCCGCGTTGGTGTCGCAGGTTCCCGCCAGCGCGTGCTGGGGCACCACCACGTACAGCATCAGCAGGGGCACCAGCGCTCCCGCCACCGCGGTGCCCGCCAGCCACGACCACCAGCGGCGCACGAAGGCGCGGCTCAGGCTTTCGCGGTCCAGCAGGTAGCAGGCGAGCACGGCGGCCAGCGCCACCAGCACCGAGGCGGCGACCGCCCACTGGTACGCGGCTGCCACGGCGGACGGGTCAAAGACGCCGTACGGATCCGGCGCTTCGCCGGGCGCCGGGAGCGGGCACGCCAGCAGGACGTCGGCGGGCGGGACGGCCCACAGGTAGACCACGTATTGCCACATGGGATCGGTCTCGGGAGGTGAGGGGGGAGGGATCAGTTGACGACCGCGTAGGCCCGCACGGCGGCGGGGGCAGCCAGGGGATCGGTGGCGCGAAAGCTCTCGAACAGGCGGCCCAGGCCGTAGGTGCGCCGGGCGTCCGTGGCGCTTTCCGCGTCGAACGCCTCCAGCCACGACGGCTCGCCCGCGGGGTGCAGCTGCAGCCGGTACAGCGAGCGCTGCGTGCCGGCCCCGCGGGAAAGGAACTCGTACGAGAACGCATCCCGCCCGGGCCGCATCAGCGCGCCGGAGACGGCCGACGGGCGCCACTGCGGCCGTGGATCGTCCGACAGCGCGCGCACGGCGATGGCGGCAATCATCCGCCGCCCGCGCAGGGCCTTGAGCGCCGCGCGGCCCAGCGGCGAGACGGTGTCGCGCAGCACCAGCGACGCGGCGAGCGGTTCGTTGGTGCTGGCCGTGCCCCGCACGCGCGCGACGGGCATGCTGTCCGCGGACGTCACCCACGCGGGCTCCATCGACAGGCCGGGCCTGCTGGCGGCGGCGAAGCGGACGGCGCCGCCGGGCAGGGCGGGAAGCGGCGCGGCGTAGAGATTCTGGAACACGGCGCCGAGCGCCGCCGCCACCCGTCCCTGGTCGCCCGGCGCCACGAAGGCAAAGGCGTACAGCGGGCAGGTCTGCCGCTCCTCGCCGGCGGCGTCGCGGCAGCCGGACGGGTCCGTCTTCACCGGGCGGAACGGCGCGGCGGACGAGGCGACCATCAGCGTGCCACCGCTCGCGATCCACCCTTCTGCCAGGCGGCGCATCGCCACGTACTGCCCGTTGGCCGCGTCGGGGCTGCCGCGCCGCCCGTCGCCCACGATGACGTGCGTGGACGCGAGCGCCGAGTCGTTGCGGATGAGCGCGAACACGTCTTCCATCTGCGTGTTGCCGTCCGCGTAGAACTCGCGGCTCCCCAGCACGCCCAGCCCCTGCCCCGCCTCGCGCACCCCGTTGCCGAAGCCGAACACGCGCGACGGGTGCAGCCGCGCGTCAAAGCCGTCCAGCACCGAGCGGTAGTCCGTGTCCACGCGGGTGGGGTAGTCGGGGTCCAGAAAGCCGCGCATGCTTTCGCTGCGGTCCACGTACAGCAGCACCGGCCGCCCCGCCTCCGCCGCGGGCCACGCCGGCGCCGAGCCCGCCACGGCGAGCTTCTGCGCACGCGCGAGATCCACCGGTTCGTTGTCCGCCGTCCGGCCGCACGCGGCGGTGGTGCAGAGCAGGAGGAGGCAGGGTGCCCCACGGATGGAACGACGCATTGGAAAGCCACGGCTGCGGGTGAGACGGCCAGGGAAGCAGGGGACGGGCGTCATCCATCACCCGTCTGCATGAGTCAGTCGGCCCCGCCGCTCCGAATTCCCATCCGGACGAAAAAAAGGACGGCCCCGCCAAGCGGTGCCGTCCTCGCAATCCATCCACCCTGCTGTTCCGCCCCCGCCCCGCTCTCCGTCCGCAGCCCCCTCCCGCGGTTCCCCCGCGCTCCTCCGCGGTTCTTTCGCAGTGCTACGCACTTCCCCCGCACCCTCCGCCCCGACCTGCCGTTGCGGTTCAGGAAGCCGCGGCCACCCCGGGCACCGGGTGCGCGAGAAACGCGTCCATCTCCTCCGCGCACATGGGCCGCGCGATCAGGTACCCCTGCACCGCGTCGCACCCCTGCTCGCGCAGAAACGCGAGCTGGCCCGCGGTCTCCACTCCTTCGCCCACCACCATCAACCCCAGCCGGTGCGCCATGGCCACGATGGCGGCCACGATCTCGGCGTCGCCGCCGCCGTCCTCCACCTGCGCCACGAAGCCCCGGTCCACTTTGAGTGTGTCGATGGGAAAGCGGCGCAGGTACTCGAACGACGAGTACCCCGTGCCGAAGTCGTCGATGGAGATGCGCACCCCGGCGTCGTTGAGCACGCGCAGCACGGCCTCGGTGGCGGCCACGTCCTGCATCGCCATGCTTTCCGTAATCTCCAGCTCCAGCATCTCCGCCGGCAGCCCCGCGTCCGCAAGGGCCGCGGACACGGTGGCGGGCAGGTCCGGCTCCAGGAACTGCCGCGCGCTCAAATTCACCATCAGCCGCGGCGCGGCCGCACCCATGGCCGCCCTCCAGCGCGCCGCCTGCACGCACGCCGTCCGCAGCACCCACGCGCCGATGGGGACGATGAGCCCCGCCGCCTCGGCCACGGCCAGGAACTCGGCGGGTGCCAGCACCCCGCGCTCCGGGTGGCGCCAGCGCAGCAGCGCCTCCACCCCCCACACGCGCCCCGTGGCCGCCTCCACCACCGGCTGAAAGGCCAGCACCAGCTGGTCCTCGGCCAGGGCGCGGCGCAGCTCCGTTTCCGTCCGCAGCCGCTCGCGCGCCTGCCGCTGCATTTCCGGCGTGTAGAAGGCCACGGCGCTGCGCTCCGCCTTGGCGCGGTACATGGCCAGGTCCGCCTGCCGCAGCAGCGCGTCGGCGTCCATCCCGTCCGCCGGCCCCACGCTGATCCCCGCCGAGGCGGTGACGAACAGCTCGTGCCCGCCGATCAGAAAGGGCGCCCGCAACGCGTCCAGCGCCTCGCGCACGGCCGCGCCGGACTCCGCCCCGTCCGCCACGCCGGGCAGAACGAGGACGAACTCGTCGCCCCCCATCCGCGACACCGTGGCCCGTTCCGGCACGGCGGACCGGAGGCGCGCCCCCGTCTGCCGCAGCAGGTCGTCGCCCGCGGCGTGGCCCAGCGAGTCGTTGATGACCTTGAAGCGGTCCAGGTCTACGAACGCCACCCCCACGCTTCCCCCGCCGCTCCCCGCGGCATGCAGCGACGCGCCCAGCCGCTCGCGCAGCAGGCGGCGGTTGGGCAGGCCGGTGAGCGGATCGTGAAAGGCCAGCCGCTCCGCGTCCGCGGCGCTGCGCAGGGCCCCGGCGCGCTGCTGCTCCAGCAGCACCATCACCATCCCCAGCCCGATGACCCACTGCAGCAGAAAGTCCACCGTGCCCAGCAGCCCGGCCCACGGCACCTGCCCGGCGCCCGCCAGCCCGGCCAGCGCCAGCCCCGCGTACACCGCCTGCTGCCCGGCAAACAGGACGAACCCCGTGGCCGCCATCCGCCGCCCGGCCCGCCGCTCGCCCCCCTCCGAGGGCCAGGTGAGCCGCGCGGACGCCAGCAGCGCGCACAGCAGCACGACGGAGCGTACCCCCACCCGCATGAAGTGCCGCTCGGAGAACGCCTCCCGCGGCGTCACCCAGGCCAGGGTGCACACCAGCGCCGCCGCCAGCGCCACGGGAACGATGGCGCGCAGCCAGCGGGGCGGCAGCGTGCGGCCGCGGTTCACCTCCCAGCTCCCCGCCAGCAGCCACCCCACCTGCAGGTACGCCCCCGCCAGGCTGGTCATCGTCAGCGCCAGGCGGACAGGGTGTGTGGCGGAAAAGGTGCGCAGCGTGGCGAGGGCCGCGGCGCTGGCCGCCAGGTACAGCATCAGCGCCAGCCACGACCAGGCCCAGTGGCGGGTGCCGTCGTGCTCGTCGTGGCGGTGAAAGCCCAGCAGGAGCAGCCCCAGCACCAGGGCGCCGAGGGCCTGGGCCAGGTTGCCGACGATGACGAAGAGCGTGATGTCGGGCATGGCGGGGTGGGCGGGAGCCCGGGGGAGGGGAGAACGGGTGCGCCCCGGCGTCCGTCGGTGCGGACGCCGGGGCGCTCGTGGATCAGGAGCCGGGGTGGGCCGCCGCGGTGGCCAGCTCGCGAAGCTGGTGCACCACCAGGCCGTACGCCGCCAGCGGGCACCCGCCGCCGCGCACCTCCGCCAGCAGCTCCCGCAGCGAGCGCGCTGCCCGCGGGTGCGCGGCCTCCACCGCGTTCAGCGCCGGGGCCGTCTGCCCGTCCGCGCCGCGCGCCAGCACCGCCTGCACCAGGTCGCGCTGGGCGCGCTGCACGTCGTCCGTGAGCGCCTGGGCAAAGCGCCGCTCCCACGGGTCGCGCCCGGCCGCCTCGCGCACCAGCTCGCGCAGCCGCGCCGTGGCGAACCGCTCGCTGACGGCGTAGAAGGCCGTGGCCGACCGCAGCTCATCCGTCCCCGCGCGCCGCGACACCTCCACGATCTCCAGCAGCTGGGGGAGGAAGCGCAGGGTGATGAGGCGCTCGGCCAGAGTGCGGTTCACCCCCATGTCCTGCAGCTCGCCCAGCCGCTTCAGGAACAGGGTGCGGTCTTCGCCGCTCACCACGCGGGCAAAGCTGCCGCGCAGCACCGACAGCCCGCCGCGCGCGTCCGTGATCAGCTGGTCCGTGGCGGCGCCGGGGCCCACGTTGGCCAGAATCCACAGCGTGGTGCTTTCCAGCACCCGCGCCAGCCCCATCAGCCAGCGGTAGATGGTTTCCGACGGATAGGTGCCCTCCACCGCCGCCAGGTCCGCGCGGATCTCGGGCGTGCCGGAAACGCGGCTGGCCACCACCCAGGCCCGCACGATGTCGGGAACGCCGTACCCCGTGTCGCGCATGGCCCGGTGCAGAAAGGCGGAGCCCATCAGGTCCACCAGGTCGTTCACCAGCTGGGTGGTGATGATCTCGCGGCGCAGGCGGTGGGCGCGCAGCCGCTCCGGCCCGGCCACCTGCACCGCCTGCGGCGGAAAGTAGTTGACCAGGTACGACTCCATCGCCGCGTCGTCGGGCACGTCGCTTTCCAGCAGCTGCGCCTTGGCGAACATCTTGGCGTGGGCCAGCAGCACGGCCAGCGTGGGGCGCGAAAGGCCGGCCCCGTCCGCGCGGCGCTCGGCGAGCGTCTCCGCCGTGGGCACCCCCTCGGCGTCGCGGTTCAGCAGGCGGTCGCGCTCCAGGGTGGTGATCAGGGTGGCGTAGTCGTCCAGCCCTTCGCGGCTGCGGCGCTCGTCCAGCGACACCGCGAGCGACTGGCTCACGTTGTCGTGCAGCACCAGCGTGCTCACCTCGTCGGTCATGCCGCGCAGCACCTCGTTGCGCTGCTCCTGGTTCAGCGTGCCGTCCGTGACCACCGCGTTCAGCAGGATCTTGAGGTTCACCTCGTGATCCGACATGTCCACGCCGGCGGAGTTGTCCAGCGCGTCGGTGTTGATGCGGCCGCCCGCCCGGTCGAACGCCACGCGCGCCCGCTGCGTAAAGCCCAGGTTGCCGCCCTCGCCGATCACCTTGCAGCGCAGTTCACCGGCGTTCACCCGCACCGGATCGTTGGTGGGGTCGCCCACGTCGGCGTGCGTCTCGTCCGCGTCCTTTACGTACGTGCCGATGCCGCCGTTCCACAGCAGCTCCACCGGCGCGGTCAGCACGGCGCGGATCAGCGACTCGCCGTCCAGCGTCGTCACCTCCTCGCCCAGCCCCAGCGCGCGGCGCGCCTCGGGGGTGATTCCCACCTCCTTGGTGCCGCGGGGAACCAGGATGGCGCCGGGGGAAAGCAGGGAGCGGTCGTAGTCGTCCCAGCTGCTCCGCGGAAGGTCGAACATGCGCCGGCGCTCGGCGAAGCTGGCCGCCGGGTCCGGGTCCGGATCAATGAAGATGTGCCGGTGGTCGAATGCGGCGATCAGCCGGATCTGCTCGGAAAGGAGCATTCCGTTGCCGAACACGTCGCCGCTCATGTCGCCCACCCCCGCGACGGTGAAGGGCTCCTTCTGAATGTCCTTGCCCATCTCGCGGAAGTGGCGCTTGACGCACTCCCAGCCGCCGCGCGCCGTGATCCCCTCGCGCTTGTGGTCGTAGCCGTTGCTGCCGCCGCTGGCGAATGCGTCGCCCAGCCAGAAGCCGTACTCCGCCGCCACCCCGTTGGCCACGTCGGACAGGTGCGCCGTTCCCTTGTCCGCCGCCACCACCAGGTACGGGTCGTCGCCGTCGTGCCGCACCACGTCCGGCGGCGGCACCACCTTGCCGTCCACCAAGTTGTCGGTGATGTCCAGCATGCCGCGCATGAGGGTGCGGTACTGGTCCGCCGCCTCCGCCGCCATCCGCTCGCGGTCCGCGAACGTCTTGCGGGTAATGAAGCCGCCCTTGCTGCCGTTGGGGACGATGACCGCGTTCTTGATCATCTGCGTGGTCACCAGCCCCAGGATCTCCTTGCGGAAGTCGTCGGGGCGGTCGCTCCAGCGGATTCCGCCGCGCGACACGGGGGCGCCGCGCAGGTGCACGCCGTCCATGCGCGCGCTGTGCACGTAGATTTCGTACAGCAGCCGCGTGCGCTTGAGCTCGTCCACGTCCGCCGAGCGGATCTTGAAGGAGATGTAGGGAACGCCGCCACTGCGGGCCACGGGGTCCGCCCCGCCGCCGCGGTAGTAGTTGGTGCGCACGGTGCCGCTGATGAGCGCCAGCAGGCGGCGCAGGGCGCGGTCGTCGGCCAGCGAGCTCACCTTTTCCAGCTCCGCGGCCAACGCGGCGCGCACCGGGGCCTCGTCACCCCCGGGGGCGCGGAAGCGCGCGGCGAACAGCTCCACCAGCCCGCGAGCCACGGCGGGGTACGCCGCCAGCGCGCGGCTCACGGCAATGCGCGAGGGAATGGCGCCCACCTGAAAGGCGTACTCGGCGTAGCCGCGCAGCAGGTCCGCCTCACGCCAGCGCAGCCCGGCCGCCAGCACCAGCCCGTTGAACGGGTCTTCCACCGCGTCGCCGGCGCGCACGGCCAGCAGCGCCTCGGCCACGATGGGCGCCAGCGCGTCGGGGATGGGCGTGCCTTCGCGCGTCTGCACCGCGAAGGAGTAGATCATGACCTCGGGCACCTCGGCGCCGCGCACGGCAAAGGTGTCCACCTCGACCACGCGGATGCGGGCGTCTTCCAGAATCGGCATGAAGTCCGACAGGATCAGCCGCTCCCCCGCCAGGTACAGCTTGAGCACCGAGCTGCCCTGCGGCGCCGCCTCGCCGGGCAGCGGCTGGCGCAGGTGCAGCGCCACCGCCTGCCCGCGGGCGCGCATGGCCTCCACGTGCAGCACGTCGTGCATGGCGGCGGAGGGCGCGTTGGCCGCGCGGTACTCCGCGCTGAACGCCGCCCCGTAGGCGCGCCCCAGCCGCCCCGCCTCGCCCGGCTCCACCGCGTCGCGCAGCGCCTCTTCCAGCCGGTCGCCCCACGAGCGCAGCAGAATGCCGATCTCGCGCTCCAGCGTGCGCGCGTCCGGCAGCGGCTGCCCGCCGGGGGTGGCGATGTAGAAGTGCAGCCGCGCCTGGTCGCCGGCCGCCATCGCCAGGTAGTAGTTGACGACGGTGCCGCCCAGCCGCTCGGCCAGGCGGTCGCCGATGGACTGGCGCACCTCCGCGCTGAACTTGCCGCGGGGGAGGATGACCATCACCGCCGCCTCGTCGCGCAGTTCGTCGGCGCGCACCACGACGCGCACCTCTTCGGTGAACAGCGAGCCCAGGGCGGCCTGCACCTGCGCCTGCAGCTGCTCCACGGAGGCCTCGAAGAGCTCGTCCTTGGGCATCGTGTTGACGATGCTGACGATCTCCTTGTAGTCGTGCCCGCCGGGAAGGGAGCCGGATTCGCGCAGCACGCGCTCCAGCTTGCCGCGCAGCAGCGGAATCTCGCCGGTGGACGCGCCGTACGCCTGCGAGGTGAACAGGCCCAGAAAGCGGCGCTCGCCGGTAATGCGGCCGGCGCCGTCCAGCGTCTTGACGCCCACGTAGTCCATCCGCGCGCGGCGGTGCACCGTGGACTCCGCGTTGGCCTTGCTGACGATGAGCACGGGGCCGCCCGTGACCCGCGCCCGCAGCTCCGGCGGCAGCTGCCCCACGGGGATGGGGGTGTGGTAGCTGCTCTGCTCCGGGTTGCGCAGAATGCCCAGCCCCGTATCGCCCCGGATGCCGAGCACGGCCGCGTCGCCGTCGCCCGACATCACGTACTCGCGAAAGCCCAGGAACACGAAGTTGCCGTCGCCCAGCCAGCGCAGAAACTCCGCCTGCTCGCCGAACTCCTCGGCGCGGTCCGGGAACGCCGACGAGTAGCTCGCCACGAGCGAAGCCGTATCCTCCAGCGCCTCCACCATGCGGGGAAAGTCGCTGGTGGCCTCCACCACGTCGGCCAGCCGGTCGCGGATGGCGGCGCGGATGGCGTCGCGGCGCGCGGCGTCGGGCACGCGCCCCACCTCGCAGTGCGAAAGCGCCTCCAGCGTGCCGCCCTGCTCCGGCCCCTCCAGCGCCACGATCTCCCCCGCGGCGTTGCGGCGCACGGGAATGACCGGGTACACGTAGTGCTGAATGGTGAGCCCCTGGCCCGCCAGGTACTCGCGCACCGTGTCGACGATGAAGGGGCGGTCGCCC
>NZ_DASVTX010000389.1:0-7345 GCF_036387355.1 Longimicrobium sp. | reverse complement strand
CCCGAGCTCCGTCCCCGTGTGCTGGAGCCCGGCTACGCGGATGCGGTGCGCAGCGTCTCACTCCGCCGCCGCGCCGAAGCGCGCGGGGAGCCCGGGACCGCGCTCACCGGCGGCCGGCTGCTCGTCTTCTGCCCGGACGCGGAACTGTCCGACGGCGCCGCGGAGGTGCAATCCGGCGGATACTTCGACGTGTGCAACACCCCGCCGTGGGACACCTGGGTCGCCCTGGTCACCGATCTCGCCCAGCACAGCAGCCGTCAGGTGCAGCTCATTTCCTGGGTGCCGGACCTCTTCATCGCCAACGTTCAGGCCGGGATCGAGGTGAACCCGGAGGAATGCATCTTCTGGCTCGATGAGTCGGATGTCCGGTTCGCGCGGTTGATTGAAGCGGCTCGCGCGCGCGGATGATGGCGCTCCCGGCCGGTTCCGTGCATCGGACGAGCGGTCTTCGGTGGATTCTGGATCAGGAGGCGGGATGAAGCGCAGCACTCGGCCGGCTCTGATCGTCATCGCCCTGCTGCTGCTGGGCGGATGCGCGTACTGGTACGATCCCGCCGCGGCGCCGCGGCAGCCGCTGAGCGAGCAGCAGCACCAGGTGCGCATCACCCGGCGCGACAGCAGCACCGTGGTGCTCTCGCGGGCCGTTTTCCATGCGGATTCGGTGAGCGGCATCGCGGGCAACCGGCGCGTCGCCGTGGCCGTCTCCGACATCACGTACGTGCAGTACCGCCGCCCGGGAAAGGTGCCCACGCAGGGCGTCACCGGCGTCGCGGTGCTGTTCGGCCTGCTCGTTGGCGTGTTTTCCGCGCTCGTCCTCCTTTTCCCCTCCGAGTGATGCGCCTGCGTACAATCATCGCCGCCGCGGGCGCGCTCGCGCTGGGGGCCTGCGCACCCGCGATCCATCGCCCGCCCGCGGAGCAGATCCTGGTTTACCGCGGCCGCGACGTGGAGGTCACGCTGCGCGACGGACGGCGGGTGGAGCTCGTGAATCCGCAGGTGACGGCCGACAGCGCGTTCGGCGCGTGGACGCCCGGCGCCAATCCGCCGTCGCGCGTGGCCGTCGCCCTGGCGGACGTGGTCGCGGTCCGCGTCACCTCGCCCTCCGCCATGCAGCGCGAGGTCGCCCGCGAGGCCCGCCGCACCGCCCTGTGGGTGCTCGTTGCGCCGGTTCTGCTGCTCGGCCTCCTCGTCTTCGGCCCGCCGTCGTAAGCATCAGCGCTCCGGGCATCTCCACGCGTCCAAACACCGCACCCGCTGGATCGGGACGATCCGCCTGATCGCGTCGTTCTGATTCCCTGCGGTGCGCCATCGTTGGCGGAAAAACAGAAGCTCCCCGGGGACGCGGTGTCCCGGGGAGCTTCCGTATTTTGCGATCCGCACGCCCGCGGACTACTCGCGCTGGGCGGGGCTGAGCGTGGCTTCCAGCAGGCGGCGCAGGTCCGTGCCGCGCGCCAGCAGGCTTTCCGTCATGGGCTCGATGGCGATCATCTGCCGCCGCAGAAGCTCCTCGTACGCGCGCACCTGCCGCCGCACGGCGTCCTGCCGCAGCACGCTCTGCTCCACGTTGATGAAGCGCGCCTGGATCTGCGCCATCTCCCGGTCCAGCGACCGCAGCGCCTGCACGTCGCTCTGCCGGCGCGCCGTCTGCACCTCGGCGGGAATGCGCTCCGCCCGCGCGGCCAGCGTGCGCAGCTCCGGGTCCGTCTCGTCCATGCCGGCCTTGATGGCGCGCATGAGCGCGTCGCGGCGGGCGCGCAGGGCCGGGTTCTGCAGCGCGGCCTCGTGCACGCGCTGCAGCCGCACGCTGATGCGCTGCAGCTCGGTGTACCACCCGCGCGCCGCCTCCCCGGCCGACGCCGACGGCGCCGCGGGGACCGGCACCGCGGCGGACATGGGCCGCACCTGAGAGTACGCGGGAAAAGCGACAAGGCAGGCGGCCAGCGCGGCCGCCCGTACGGAACCCACCACGTCCACTCCGTTGCTGTTGCGCCGGACCCGTTCCGGCAGAGAGCGCCGCGGCCCCCAGCGGGCCGCGGCGCTCGTGTACAACCCCGCAGCATGCCGGGAGTTTCACTATCCCCGTACTGCGCCCCCGCTTGGCGTGCTCAGCGGCGCCCCGCCCCCGTGCTGTCCGGCGGCGTCACCGGCGTTCCCAGCACACGCGGCTCGTTCCGCGGCTCCGCGGGCGCGGGCTCCACGGCGGGCTCCGGCGTGGGCTCCGGAGGCCGGGCCGGCTCCCGCGTACGCGGCGGGGGCGTCTCGCGCCGCGGGCGCGAGGGCGGCGGCGGCGCGGGGGCCGGGTACGAGGGATAGGACGGCGTCGTCCGCGGCGCGGGCGCCGGGTTCTCCACGCTCCCCGGCAGCGGCGCCGTGAGCGTATCGCCGCGGCGGCGACGCTCCTCCAGTTCCGGGAACACGATCCCTCGCTCGCGCAGGTCGCCCAGCCCCACCGTGTCGGGGTTGTAGCTCCGGGGCGTGTAGTCCGGGTACGGATCGGTGCTGTACGCGCCCGTCTCCTCGTCCATCCACGCCGTGTCCATCGCCATCCCGGCGTACTGCCCCGCGTCGCACATGCCCGGCGCCGGCGCGGAGCCCACGAAGTACTCCGTGTACGTGGGCCCCTTGGCCGGGCAGCCCGCCTGCACGGGAATGCCCGTGGCGCGGTCCACCGTTTCCGCGGCCACGCCCCTCGGCGGCGCCCAGGCCGCGGGCGCGCGGCGGTTGCGGTACACGCGCGACATGATGCGCCCCCACACCGGCGCCGCGATGGTGCCGCCGCTCGCGCCCGGAACGATGGTCTGCGGCTTGTCCATGCCGAACCACACGGCGCCCACCAGGTCCGGCGTGTACCCCACGAACCAGATGTCGGTGGCGCCGTTGGTGGTTCCCGTTTTTCCCGCCGCGGCGCCGCGGAACCCCGCGCCGCGCACCGGCGTTCCCGTTCCCCGGTCCACCACGTCGCGCAGCATGCTGGTAAGCACGAAGGCCGCCGCGGGCTCAATGACGCGGGCGCTGCGCGGCTCGGCCCGGTACAGCACCTCGCCCTCCGTGTCCTCCACCCGCTCGATGACGTACGGCGTGGGCACCGAGCCGCCGTTGGCGAACGCCGCGTAGGCGCCCACGAGCTCGATGGGGCGCACCTCCGACGACCCCAGCGCCGTGGACGGGTTGCTGCCGATCGGCGTGCGGATCCCCATCTCCCGCGCCGTCTGGATCACCGCGCCCATCCCCACCTGCTGCGCCAGCTGCACCGTCACCGTGTTCTTGGAGCGGGTGAGGGCGTCGCGCACGGTGATGGGGCCGTCGTAGCGCCCCGTGTAGTTCTTGGGCTGCCAGGGGCGGCCGCCGGCGATCTGAATGGTGACCGGGGCGTCGTTGAAGCGCGTGGTGGGCTGCACGCTCTGCTCCAGCCCCGTGAGGTACACGAACGGCTTGAAGGCCGAGCCGGGCTGCCGCAGCCCCTGGTACACGCGGTCGAACTGGCTGTCTTCGTAGTCGCGCCCGCCCACCAGCGCGCGCACGGCGCCCGTCTCCGCCTCCATCACCACGGCGAAGCCCTGCAGGTAGGTGGTGACCCCCTCCTCCTGCTCACCCTTGGCTTCCGGGTAGGTGGGATGACGATAGGACCCGAACTGCCCGGCCTCGATGGCGTCGGCCTGGCGGGCCACCTCTTCCTCCGATGCCTTCTGCGCCACCGGGTCCAGCGTGGTGTAGACCTTGAGCCCGGACCCGCGCAGCTCCGGCCCCACCAGGTCTTCCAGCTCGCGCCGCACCCGCTCCTGAAAGTACGAGCCCTGCTGCCCCGCGGCCTTCCTGCGCCGCGCCACCCGCACGGGCGTGTCGGTCGCTTCCCGCGCGTCCGCTTCGGTAATGAACCCCGACTTGGCCATTTCGCGCAGCACCAGGTTGCGGCGCGTGCGGGCGGCCTGGCGGTTTTCGCGCGGGTTGATGCGGGAGGGGGACTGCGGAAGGCCGCCGATGAGCGCGGCCTCGGCCAGCGTAAGGTCGTGCGCCGGCTTGCCGAAGTAGGTCTGCGCCGCCGCGTCCACGCCGTAGGCGCCCTCACCCAGGTAGATGTGGTTGAGGTACAGCTCCATGATCTTGTCTTTGCTGAAGGCGCGCTCGATCTGCCGCGCCACCCGCACCTCCAGGATCTTTCGCCGGAACGACCGCTCGCGGTAGTTGAGCTGGTTGGGAAAGAGGTTGCGGGCCAGTTGCATGGTGATGGTGCTGCCGCCCTCCTCCACCCCGCCCGCCTTGACGTTGCGGAACAGCGCGCCCATGAAGCGCTTCCAGTCAACCCCGCCGTGGCTGTAGAAACGGCGGTCCTCCACCGCGAGGACCGCCTTGGGCAGGTAGTCGGGAAGGGAGTCCAGCGGCACCACGTGGCGGCTTCCGCCGGCCAGGGTGCCCATGGACTTCCCCCTGCTGTCAAAGAGCTGCGTGCCCTCCGACTGGTACTTGTTCAGGTCGCTCACCGGAGCGCAGCCCCCCATGCCGCAGGGGGCGAACCAGAGCCAGGCAAAGGCCCCCAGGCCCAGCGCGACGAAGATCCCGAAGGCAATCAGCAGCTTGCGTCGCATGGTCTCCCGGATGGGGCAGGGAGCTCAGGGCTTCTTGGCGCCCTCCGCTCCCGGGGTTACGAAGTCTTCCGGCCGGGGCACGCGGGCCTGGCCGGGGAACACGGGACGTCCCGGAAGCTCGGGCGTGGGATCCACGAAGATCATGGGCGCGGTCTCGCGCACGGGGCAGCCCACCTCGGGCAGGTGCCGCGCGGAGAACAGGTCCTCGGTGCCACCGCCGCACCCGGCGCTCAGCACCATGCGCCCGGAAAAGCGCCGCTCCACCACGTCCGAGGGGCGCGGCCACGCCGCCGGGGGCTTCCGGTTTGCGTACGCGGTACGCATAACCCGCGCCCACACCGGCACCGCCATGGTGCCGCCCGTGGCCCCGCTCATGATGGTGTGCGGGTTGTCGAACCCCACCCACACGCCGGCCAGCAGGTCCGGCGTGTACCCCACGAACCAGATGTCGGCAGCGTCGTTGGTGGTCCCCGTCTTTCCCGCCGCGGGGACGTCGTACGAGAGCCCCGTGGCGTCGTCGCGGGCCAGCGTTCCGGTGCCGCGGTCCACCACCTCGCGCAGCATGTCCGTCATGATCCACGCGATGCCGGGGTCCATGGCGCGGCGCGGCGGCGGCGCTGGCTCCCACAGCACGCGCCCCCGGTGGTCGTCCACGCGCTGCACGTAGCGCGGCTCCACCCGCCATCCGCCGTTGCCGAACGCGGCGTAGGCGGCGATCAGGTCGACGGGGTACACCGCGGCGCTGCCGATGTAGACGGATGGATAGCCGGGGATGCGCGAGCGGATCCCCGTGCGCGCCACCAGGTCGCGCACCTTGGCGATCCCCGTCTCGCGCCCCAGGCGGATGGTGGCCAGGTTGCGCGAGTTGCGCAGCGCGGACCGCAGCGACGTCCATCCCCCGTACGTGCCGTCGTAGTTCTTGGGGCTCCACACCTCGGAACCCACGCTGATGCTCAGCGGGCCGTCGCTCACTCCGGACAGCGGCGAGCGCCCGTTCTCCAGCGCGGCGGCGTACACAAAGGGCTTGAACGACGAGCCCGGCTGCCGCTGCGCCTGCGTGGCGCGGTTGAACTGCGACTGCCGGAAGTCGCGGCCGCCCACCATGGCGCGAATGAGCCCCGAGCGGGGGTCCATCACCACCACCAGCCCCTGCAGGTAGGGGGTGTGCGTCACCGCCTGCCCCGGCTTGAGCCCCGCCGTGAAGCGCGCGTAGGTGGGGCCGCCGAACCCGCCGTACTCGCCGCCTTCGATGCGCTGCAGCTGCTGCTCCAGCCCGCGCTCCGCCTCGGCCTGCAGCACCGGGTCAATGCCGGTGTGAATGCGCAGCCCGCCCGTGTACAGAAGCTCGCCGAACTGGTCTTCCAGCTCGCGGCGCACCGTTTCCACGAAGTACGGAGCCTTGAAGGCGCCGCCCGGGGGCGAAAGGGCCAGCGGGGTGCGCTTGCCTTCTTCCATCTGCGCGGCGGTGATGAGGCCCGCGTCGGCCATGGCCTCCAGCACGCGGTTGCGGCGGCGCTCGCTGCGTTCCGGGTGCTGGCGGGGATTGTACGCCGTGGGCGCCTGGGGAAGGCCGGCCAGGGTGGCGGCTTCCAGGTAGTTGAGCTCGCGGGCGGACTTGCCGAAGTAGGTGCGCGCGGCGGCCTCTACCCCGTAGGCGCCGGCGCCCAGGTAGATGTGGTTGAGGTACAGCTCCAGGATGCGGCGCTTCTCAAAGCGGCGCTCCATCTGCATGGCCAGCTTGATTTCGGCCACCTTGCGGCGGACGCTCTTTTCGTTGGCCGGCAGCTGCTGGGGGAACAGGTTGCGGGCCAGCTGCATGCTGATGGTGCTGCCGCCGGGGCCGCCCCAGCCGCGGATCACGTTGTCGCGCACCGCGGCCACCATGCGGCGCAGGTCCACGCCCTCGTGCTCAAAAAAGCGCCGGTCCTCGATCGCCACGAACGACATGTAGACGATCCGGGGGAGTGAGTCGATGTCCACCAGGGTGCGGCGCTCGCGGTAGAACTGGCCCAGCACGCCGCCGCGCGCGTCCAGTACCAGGCTGGCCTGGCGCGGGGCAAAGCTGGCTACGTGCTCGGCGTTGGGGCAGGTGCCGGCGCAGGCGCGGGTCCACGCCGCCGTCAGGCCGCCGGTGCCGCACGCGGCCAGCCCCAGCGCGCCCAGCCCGATCACCAGCTTGCGCTCGGCCGGGTTGCCCCAGGCGCCGCGCAGGCGGGCCCACGCGCTCATCGTACGTTCCTTCCACAGCCCCGGGGCCGCGTATTTCTTCCACTCAGTCGCCACCGCTCGTCCACCGTGCGGGTAAGTCGTTCCGGTTCAACGCGGATATAGATTATCGGTCCGGGGCGGGGCGGGGAAGTGCATTCGCGTTCTACACGGAGTCGTGGCGCGGCGGGCTGTGCTGAACTGCCGTTTCACACACAGGTCACGGCGGGCTGCACGGAGGATACGGACGGGACGGCGCACGGGCAGGCACCGGTGGATGGCGGCGGGCTGCGTGTCGGACGGGGGGAGAGGGAGGCGGCTTGCCTTCGCCTGGGCGGAGGTCAGGGTGCAGATCCACGCGGCTGGACCCCTTCCTTCGACTCACCTCGGCATCAGGAGGACATGAAAGCAATCCGCGGGTCTGTTTTCGCCGCGCTTCTGGCTCGCTCGCCTGCACCCCGGTAATCCATTCGAAGCGAGCCGAGAGTCTTGCTTGCACGGAAGGGTGCGGAAGTTCCGAGGACGATGGCCTGCATGCCGGAAGCCCCGACCTGGAC
>NZ_DASVTX010000388.1:0-12349 GCF_036387355.1 Longimicrobium sp. | reverse complement strand
GTCGCCCGGCATGTCGTACGCCGGTGAGCGCAGCCGCTGAAAGATGCGCTCGCGGTCCGGCCGGCTCGCCTCCGACGGGCTGGCCAGCCGCTCGATCACCGCGGGATTCAGGAAGTCGAACTCCGTCTCCCACCCGTACTGCAGGTTGGCGGATTCGCTCACCCACTGCAGCTGGCCCAGCCGGTTCAGCAGCGGCCAGATGTCCGCGGTGAACGACGGCCGCTCGGGCGCCTGCAGCCACCCCGCGTCCACGGCCACGGTGCGCAGCAGGTCGTACAGGGTGATGAGCGGCTGAATGCCGGGCGCGTAGTCGGGCGGCCCGGTGAACACCCAGCCGGGCTCCGCGTCCATCACCGTTCCGTCTTCCAGCGTCACCCGCGCGCGCACCCACCCGTCGCTGATGTCGTCGAACCAGCCGTTGTTGTTGGAAAAGTTCTGGATGGGGTTGGCCGGGGAGGGCGAATCCGACCGGCCATGCCCGCCCAGAACGATGAGCCGCCCCTGCGCGTCGGTGCGCAGCTGGCCCAGCGTCACGCTCGTGCCCTGAAAGTCGCCCGCCATGGGTGGGCCTTGCTGGTCGCGGCCGTGGATGTGGTGCGCGCCGGGATCGATGTTGAGCCTGGCGCGGGCCTCGGCGCCCAGCACGTTCAGGTTGCGCTGCACGGCCGAGATGCCCGGCGCCATCAGCGGGGTACGCTCCGGCGCGACCACCGGCAGGTCCAGCGAGTTGTTGAAGGCGTACCACGAGGCCTTCTTGTTGGCCACGTGCACCGACCACTCCACGTTCTGCACGCGGTCCAGGGTGAGCTCCTCCACCACCTGGCCGCCCTCGTCAAAGCCGTACACGCGAAAGCGCGCGCCCTGCCGCTTGATGCGTCCCTCCGTCTTGTACCCGTCCTCCGGCTCGTCCGCGCGCCCGGGCACCTCCGGGCCGATGAAGTAGCCGGTCTCGCTGTTCCCCACGCGCGCGCACCCGATCGGCGGGTACACGGCGCAGCGGACGATCTTTGTTTCACTCATTCTAAGGGTCTCCGGATGGATGATGGGGAGGGCGCCGGCTTCGGCCACGGCTGGGGGTGCCGTGAAGTGGCGGGAAAAGTCTACGGCGCCGCCGCGCGCGCCGCCAGATCGGAGCGCGGTATTCGTCTCTCCGGATTCAGTGGATGACGGGCGCGACGCGTGAGATGCCCGATGGATGCAGGCTTCCGCGACGCGGGCGATGTGAGCCCGGGCGGCGGGAGCGATGATGCGGCACAGTGCCAGGGATGGGGCTCCTGCGAGCTGTGCAGGGTGGATGGAGAGTTTTTCCGCGATGCTCGACAGTTACGGAGTGTAGATGCCCGAATGTGCCCATGGTGGCCGATGCGGGCCGGATGATGACTGTTGACATCTGCGGAAATTCGGCGTATACAAAGAGTGTCGAATGTTGTTTCACGCCTATCCTGGATCGCCGCCATGAAGAAAGTACGCCTGGATCTGGACGCGCTGCGGGTCGACAGCTTCTCCACCGCCGAGCTTGCCGAGGGTCGCGGCACCGTTCGCGCGCTCTCCATCTTTGAGCCGACCGGCTACACGTACTGCATCCCGTGCGGCGGTGGTGGTGGCGGCGGCGGTACCGAGAGCGGCTACGACTGCTCGCACACCTGCCAGAACAGCATCTGCTGCGCACCCACGCCCAACACGGCCTGCGAGATGTAGCCGCCCGCCATGCGGGGGGAGACGGGTTCGTCCTCTCGACCGGATGGCGCCCGCAGTACGCGAGATGACGAGAGCCCCGTCGCCGTTCAGGCGCCGGGGCTCTTGGCTTCTAATACAGATCGGTAGAGGTTCGTGCCTATAACGGACCTCCGAACGTGCCACGGCCGTGATCTAGCGGGGGACGAGGGGTGCCGAATATGCACGAATTTTCTTGGAGCATAGACACATTAGGTGCCGTTGCCGGCTGGAAGTCGCAATCTGCGGGCTCAGACGATATCATGGTCGCGCGGAGCTTGTGCCCGCATCTGCTGCGGGTAATCACCGCCCGCAAACGTTGGCACAAGGCTCCCTAGGCTGAGCATTGTTTCTGCCTGAGGGGCCAGGTGTTCAGATGGTAGCATGCGGCTCGCATGACCATCGAGATCAAATTCGCTGAAGGACTGCGCAAACCAGCACCAGTTCACGGGCGTGAGCACCGGGTTCAGTATCCCCTGACGTAACGCGCCCGGGCACTGGTGCGGTGACTACCGCCGGCGTTGTCCATTGTTATTGACGAGTGCTCCGAAACCAAGGAGAAGCGGATGCTGGTGTGGGCAACGGAGTTTCCGGGGTCGGCGGGGAAATCGCCCGATGATTTGATCCCCCTTGCGAAGGAGTGGCTGATAGGAAGTCCCTACAGCGAGTGGACTGCTGCCCATTTCAGCGATCATCCATCGGGTGCCGTTACGCACTACGAGGCAGGAGGCCAGCACGTTGCCATTGCTCGCGTTGCTGCAGATGGACAGCAGTGGGCTGGTATTCGGCAGGTCTGGGTTGAGAGAGGTGAACGCGAATGGACCACCGAGATTGTTGGTCACGCGGCTGAAGATGGGCTCTGGATATCGGTACGGCTTGATTGTAACCTTTTGCTGCCGGGGTTAGCACTTCCGATTCCGAAGAAACCCTACTTCCTGAAACCGCTGTTCGAGCGACTCGGAGGCGGTTTTGACGGAATCCTTCAGATCGGCGACGTTCCGGTAGTTCTAGCGGAAGATGAGGTCGACCTCGCAGCATCATTGATCCGCGGGTTGGCCCGGAATCGTCTGCCTGTTGTATATGTCAGTGTCGGACGCGGGGGGCAGAGCGGGGCTGATGCAAGGAGGCTGGCGAAGTGGGTAGCTGGTATGGCGCACGTGGTTGTTGAGCCCTCACGGCATTTTTCGTTCGCTCTTTCGCGCCAAGTAGGCGGAATTAACGCCTACAACGGTGAGATTGGGATTTACTGGCCTGGGGCCGTAGGGAAGCCGGAGTATTTTGCGCCGCGGCAGTTCAGAAGCAAAGTGGAGCTGGAGCGAGAAGTTGAAGGGGCGCTTCGTCTGGCCTTGATCGGTGTGCGGCCGCGCTATGAAGGAACATGGTCGTCGGTCCAAGAAGCCCTCTCGCGCGTTCGTCTGGAGCAGCTGCGCTCTACTGGATCAACTGAGGTTGAGAAGTACATCGCTGAATTCGATGCAGACCTTGGGCGAAAGCAAAACCGTTTAGACGAAGCCGAGGCCGAGATTCGACGATTGGAAGCGGTGATACGGCGCTACCAAGCGTCATCAACCGACGTCAGCGACGGTGTTTTGAAGCGTGGGGATGAGCAGGAGTACTACCCCGGAGAGATGCGTGACGCAGTCGTCCGTGTTCTCGCAGTAGGGCGTGCATCAGTAGTCCCTGGGTCTCACTGGGATAACATCATCGATAGTGTGTTGCGCGCCAATCCTCCGAGCTCCACGCCGGAAGAGATTACGGCCGATCTCAAAGCTGCTTTGTCAAAGATGAGCAAGTTCGGATCTTCCGAGCGCAAGGCTTTGGAGGCCATCGGGTTTTCGGTAGAAGACGCAGGCAAGCACGCCAAAGCTACGTATTTCGAAGATGAACGTTACATGTTCACCATCCCGAAAACGCCCGGCGACCATCGGTCGGGCAAAAATCTCGTAAGTGATATCACGCGTTCCATCTTCGGTGTGAATTGACCGGACAGTCGTTTACGTCTGGGGCGCTAAGTGCACCGGTGCTCACTATTCGTGCGCGGAGAGGCGTCTTGCCCTCCGCCACGTTCCTCGTTACCCTTGATCCCATGACCACCGCGACCTCCTACCGCCGCTATCGCTACTACGGGCTCCCCTCCGGGACTCCGTGGCTCGGTGCGCGCGTGTAGCTTTCAGGACGCGGCACAGGCCAGAGGGGGCTCCCGGACACGTTCCGGGAGCCCCTTTTCTGTTCCCGGGACCGGCGGCCACAACCATCCACGATCCGTCAGGAGACGCACGAGATGATCATCGTCACCCGCCCGTCCATCACCGACGCCGAGCTGGACCACATCCGCGAACGCGTGGAAACCCTCGGCATGCGCACGCACCTGTCGCGAGGCGAGGCGCGCACCATCATCGGCTGCATCGGCGACGAGTCGCGGCTGCAGGAAGCGGCGCTGCTCAGCATCGCCGGCGTAGAATCCGTGCATCCCGTGATGAAGCCGTACAAGCTGGCGTCGCGCGAGTTCAGCGCGGACCGCAGCATCGTGCGCGTGGGCGGCGCGGCCGAGGTGGGCGGGCGCGCGCTGGCCGTCATCGCCGGGCCGTGCTCGGTGGAGGGGCGCGACATGCTGCGCCAGACCGCGTTCTCCGTGGCCGCGGCCGGGGCGGGCATGCTGCGCGGCGGCGCCTTCAAGCCGCGCACCTCGCCGTACGCGTTCCAGGGGTTGGGCGAGGCCGCGCTGCGGATGATGGCCGACGTTCGCGCCGAAACCGGGCTGCCCATCGTCACCGAAGTGATGGACACGCGGCAGGTGGAACTCGTGGCGCAGTACGCGGATGTGCTGCAGATCGGCGCGCGCAACATGCAGAACTTCGCGCTGCTGTCGGAGGTGGGGCGAGTGCAGCGGGCGGTGCTGCTCAAGCGCGGGCTGAGCGCCACCGTGCAGGAACTGCTGATGGCGGCCGAGTACGTGATGGCGCAGGGCAACCGCGACGTCATCCTCTGCGAGCGCGGCATCCGCACCTTTGAGACGGCCACGCGCAACACGCTGGACATCGCCGCCATCCCCGTGCTCAAGGCCGAGACGCACCTTCCGGTGATGGTGGACCCCAGCCACGCAGGCGGCCGCGCGGACCTGGTCGCGCCGCTCTCGTTTGCCGCCATCGCCGCGGGCGCGGATGGATTGATCGTGGAGGTGCATCCCTGCCCGGAGCAGGCCCTGTCCGATGGCGACCAGTCCCTCACGATGGAGAACTTCGAGCGGCTGATGCGCGACATCCGTCCGTTTGCCGCCGCCGCCGGGCGCACCCTCGCCGAGCCGGTGACGCCGCGCCGCGCGGAGGCCGCATGAGCGTCGCCGATCCCGGATCATCCGCGCAGACCGCGACGGCTGCGGACGCGCCCGGCCCCGCGGACGATCTCCTCGCCATCCGCGGCGAGATCGAGGAACTGGATCGCGCCATGGTGGACCTGATCGCGGAGCGGGTCGCGCTGGCGCGGCGCGTGGGTCCGGCCAAGCGCGCGCTGGGGATGCCCGTGCTGGATCCCGCGCGCGAGGCGGAGGTCGTGCGCCGCGCGAGCGCCCTGGCCCGCGACGCCGGCGTGCCGGAGGAGGACGTGCGATACGTGTTCTGGCACCTGGTGGGGCTGTGCCGGCGGGTGCAGCTGGAGGGGGATTGAAGGGAAGTACGAAAGTACGAAAGTACGAAAGTGGGCGTCCAGTCGGGTGTGTTTGGGCGGGCGGTGGCGCGGGGAGAGATGGGTTGCGCGGCGGATGAGGGGTGGCGCGCAACGTGTAGGTGATCGGGTGGACACACGCTGGGTGAACCGGGGCCGATACAGATGCGGATGACGATGTCAGGATGCTTTCGCGCGGGCAATCGACGGGCGCCGTTCCGGATGATAACGGCAATCGTGGCGCCCGTGCTCGCGGCGTGCGGCGACGTGAGCCTGAAGGACGAGGCGGAGATGGGCGACACCTACGCGGCGGAAATCCGGCAGCAGGTGCGCATCATCAACGATCCCGTCGCGCAGGCCACGCTGAACAAGCTGGGCAACCACCTCGCCTCGCGGGCAGACAGCACGGATCGAGAGTACACCTTCTACCTGGTGGATTCGCCGGAGGTGAACGCGTTCGCCATCCCCGGCGGCCACATCTTCGTCAACCGCGGCCTGATCGAGAGCGCGGATGAAGTTTCTGAGTTTGCCGGGGTGCTGGGGCACGAGATCGCGCACGTCACGGAGCGCCACGGCATCGAGCAGATGAAGAAGCGAGGGCGCGCCAACATCCTGGTGACGATCGTCTACGTGGTGCTGGACCGCGACCCCGGGCAGCTGGAGCGCGCGGCCATCGAGGCGGGCGGGGCGGCGGTGTTCGCCAAGTACGGCCGCGAGGCGGAAAGCGAGGCCGACGCGCGCGCCGTGCGGACGCTCCCCGCGGCGGGATACGATCCGGAAGGGGTGGCGACCTTCTTTGAGCAGATGCTGGCGGACCAGAAGCGCCAGCCGGGGATGCTGGACAAGTGGTTCGCGTCGCATCCCACCAGCCAGCAGCGGGTCGTGAACGCGCGCACGCTCATCCGCACGCTCAACGTGGACCGCGCGCGCCTGACCGACGACACACCCGAGTACCAGGCGTTTCGCGCCCGCGTGCGCCAGTTGGGATCACGGCCGGCGCCCACGCGGTGAATCGACGGCGGTTTCGGGCAGGGTGCGGCGTGAATGGCGGGCTCCAGGGCGGCCCCCACCCGGGCCGGCACCACCGGCCCACCCTCCCCCGAAACAGACTGGGGGAGGGTTGTTGCGGCGGAGAGCGAGCCGTGACACGCGGGTTCTCAGCATCCCTCGGCGGTCCTGAGCGGATGAATCCGCCGCTCAAAAAGCGGTAAGCCCCGGCTCGCGGCCGCTGACGCCTCCACGACCGAGCCTGAACCGAAGCCAGACGCAGAACCCGGTGTGACTTCTCCCCTCTCCGTGCGGGGTTTGCACGGGGAGGGGCCGGGGGAGGGGCCCGCGGAGCGTCGGACGCACACCGACGTCCGTTTCCGCGCCGAACGGCTCCCCCTGTCCCGCGGAGCGGGTGGAGGGGGCTGGGGGGAGGGGGCCTCCTTCCGCCGCACCGGCACCTTGGGGAACGCGCGTTTGTGCCGTTCTCCCCCGTCCGTCCGCAGTTTGCACGGGGGGGGGAAGGGCCCTCCCCTGGATGCCCATCCAGCCCCCACCTGTTAGACTGTCGCGCCACGGCGGCGCGAGGGACACAAAAAGATTTCAGGCGCGGGGCATCCCCCGCCTGTGCAACGGAGACGGATGATGGCGATCGATTTCTTTGCCGACATGCAGGCCCGCGGGCTCATCCACACCAGCACCGAGGGCGCGCGCGAGTTTCTGGCCGCCGGGCCGGTGACGGGCTACATCGGCTTCGACCCCACAGCCACCGGGCTGCACGTGGGCTCGCTGCTGCAGATCATGGCGCTGGCGCGGCTGCAGCGCGCGGGGCACCGGCCCATCGCCCTCGTCGGCGGCGGCACGGGGATGATCGGCGACCCCAGCGGCAAGACGGCCGAGCGCAAGCTGCAGACGCGCGAACAGGTGATGGAAAACGTCGCCGGCATCCGCGCGGAGCTGGAGCGCTTTCTGGACTTCACCGGCCCGGGCGGCGCGCTTCTGGTCGACAACCACGACTGGCTGGCCGGCCTGGGCCTGATCGACTTTCTGCGCGACGTCGGCAAGCACTTCACCATCAACTACATGCTCGCCAAGGACTCCGTCTCGCGCCGGATGGAGCAGGAAGGCGGGCTTTCCGTCACCGAGTTCGCCTACTCGCTGCTGCAGGCGTACGACTTCGCCGAGCTCAGCGACCGCCACGGCGCGCTGCTGCAACTGGGCGGCACCGACCAGTGGGGCAACATCACGGCGGGCACGGAGCTCATCCGGCGCACGCGCGGCAAGCAGGCGCACGGCATCGTGCAGCCGCTCATCACCACGGCGAGCGGCGCCAAGTTCGGCAAGACGGAGGCGGGAACGGTGTGGCTGAACGCGGAGCGCACCTCACCCTTCCGCTTCTTCCAGTTCTGGCTGAACACGGAGGACCGTGACGTGGCGCACTACCTCAAGGCGTTCACCTTCCTGCCGGTGGACGAGATCGAGGCGCTGGTGCGCGAGCACGAGGGCAACGCCGCCGCCCGCACCGCGCAGCGCCGGCTCGCGACCGAGGTCACCCGCATGGTGCACGGGGATGACGGGCTGGCCCGCGCGGAACGCGCCACGGGCGTGCTGTTCGGCGGCACGGCGCCGCAGGAGCTTCCCGCGGCGGAACTGCTGGACGTGTTCGCGGACGTGCCGTCCACGGAAGCCGCGCGCGAGCGGTTCGGCGGCGAGGGCGTGGGGATCGTGGACCTGCTGGCGGAGGCGGGGGTGGCCGCCAGCAAGGGCGAGGCGCGCCGTCTGATCTCGGGCGGCGGCATCTCGCTGAACGGCGCGCGCGTCGGCTCGCCGGACCAGCGCGTTCGCGCGGAAGACGCCATCGACGGCGAAGTCCTCATCCTCCGCAAGGGAAAAAAGGAGAACCGCGTCGTGCGCCTGGTGGGCTGAGCGCACGATGACGGCTTCCGATCCGCCGGCCGGCATCCGGTCCGTCGCCATCCTCGGCCTGGGGCTGATCGGCGGATCGCTGGCGCGCGACCTGGCCGCGCGCGGAATCCGGGTTCTCGCGTCGGACCGGGACGGCCGGTCGGTTCGCGATGCGATGCTTCAGCGCATCGCGACGCCGCTGGTGCACGGCGAGCAGCCAGACGTGGTCATCCTCGCGCTCCCGGTCCGGGCCGCGCTGGAGGCCGTGGCGCTCATGGACGACCGGTTCGGGCGCGCGCGCCTGATCATGGACGTAGGCAGCACCAAGCTGTCCATCGTCGAGGCGGCGGAGGGGATGGGGTTGGGGCCGCGCTTCGTGGGGTCGCACCCGCTGGCCGGCGATCACCGGAGCGGATGGGAGGCGTCGCGCACGGGACTGTTCGACGGTGCGCGTGTCTTTCTCGCGCCCGCGCCGTCCGCCGGAACCGAGGCGCTGCAACTCGCCAGGGAGCTGTGGGCGATGGTGGGCGGAGTCCCGGAGATGATCGGCGCGGCGGAGCACGACCGGCGGCTGGCGTGGACGAGCCACCTTCCGCAGATGGTGTCGTCCGCGCTCGCGGCCGCGCTGGCGGATGAGGGTGTCGCGCGCGCGGAACTGGGCCCGGGCGGGCGCGACGTGACGCGCCTGGCCGGCAGTTCGCCCGCGATGTGGACGGACATCGGCCGCGACAACGCCCAGGAGATCATCCCTGCGCTGGACAGGATGGTGGCGAAAGTGCGCGAGATCCGTGACGCCCTCCGCAACGGCGACGGGGCGCGGCTGCAGAGCCTGCTCACCGCCGCGCGCGATTGGCACGGAGAAGAGGGGTAGGACCGCGGCCCGCGGTTCCGGGCATCGGATTCGGCACGCCGGTCCCCGCGCGGATGGATTCGCACCGAGCCCTCCGCGCGGTGGGTCGTAGCTCCGGACGTGGACGAGACAGCGGCCACGTGCCGGGGCTTTCCGCTTCGGAGCGGCGGATTTGCTTCAACCGCTCAGGCCCCCCGGGCTCCACGGTCCACGCGGCAGATTCATCCGCTCCGGCGTGCCGGCACTGAGTCCATCCGGCGGGGCATCGGCCGCCAGCGGGTGCCGTTCCGTTCGCCCGCCCTACCCGTCCCGCGCCAGCTTGAACGCGACCGCCGGACCGACGATGCCGCCGGCCACGAGCCCGCTCAGGAGCATCACGGCGGGTTCCACATCGGGGGGCCCGCCCAGCACGATCACCGCACCGCACGCCGCGTACAGACACAACCCACCCAGTGCGCCGGCGAGGTACAGGCCCGCGGAGTGATGCGTGATCCGCTGGAGCAGCCAGAACAGGACCGCGGCACCCAGAAATCCGGCAAAATAGGCCGGGTAAACGATCAGCGCTGCGGGTTCTCCGTCCACTACGGCAACCAGGATGGGCGGGGTGGCGACAGCGCTGACGATCCCGGCGGCCACCGCGCCCCGGCGCAGCGCCTCACGCAGCAGAACCGGCCGGCTGCGGCGCTTCGCCGGCGGGTACCGCAGCGCTACGTACCGCAGCCCCGCCGCGTGCCCCGCCAGAATCCCGATCAGCATCACGTGCTCAATGGGCGTGCGGGACCGTGCGCGAGTACAGAACATGATCGCGACCATGGACGCCATGATCACCCAGGTCAGCATCAGGACGTGGTGAGACCGCAACCATGCGGCTACACCCACCAGCCCGTATACGACGGCGCCCGCCCCCAGCGTCACCGCCGCGCTCGCGGGGGGCAGAAGAGTCGCCGTGGCCAGGCAGAAGGCCGCCATCGCCGCCCAGGCGACTTCCCCGTCAGGGATGACCTTTGTGGTTGAGCGGTGCGGAATCATTCCTTGTCCTGGGCTGAAACGCAGGGGATCGTGGATCTGGTGTTTCCGTACGGCGGCGCACATGTGTTTTCTTCAAACGTACCATCGTGAAGGCCACGACCTGGCCCCTCCGCCGTCCCGCACCCGGCGATGCGTCCCGACGGCATTTCCTTTCAGGACGATACGCGTATGTTGGGGATGCGCACCCGGAAATCGCCGGGGCGCACTGCTTTCACTACGGCGCGGAGAGACAGCCATGCTCAAGCTCAACCCGGACGAACTCGCGGTGGAATCCTTTGCGGCCGCCCCGGGCGGCGAACCGTCGGTGCTGCTGACCAACACCGATCCCCGGGCGTGTCCGGCTACGCAGGGCTGGGACGAGTGCACCAACATCACCAATGGCCCCGGCTGCGAAACCGGCGGCTGCGCCAACTGCTGATCGCGCACGGCGGCGCGAGGTTCGCCTCGCGCCGCCCCGCGGGGATCGGACAGATCCGCCGCCATGCGCGCCACCGGCCTCCGCGGGTCCCCCGCGGCCCTCCCTCTGCCAACACACGCACGCAGAGAGGGACGGGCCTGCGGCTTCAGCGCGGCTCCCGTCAGTTCCCTTCGCCGACGTACACCTCTCCGTCCTTCATCACGAAACCCACGCGCTCCACCGCGCCGAAGTCGGTGAGCGGGTCCCCGTCCAGCGCGATCAGGTCAGCGAACGCGCCGGGCTTGATGGCGCCCAGGCGGTCCTCGCCCAGCGCGCGGGCCGCGTGGATGGTGGCCGCCTGCAGCACGCGGGCGGCGGGCATTCCGGCCTCGTAGTACGCGAACAGCGCCTGGCGCGCGCCTTCACCCTGCGGCATCTGGAAGTCCTGGTAGTAGTCCGATCCCGCCACAATGGTCACGCCCGCGGCCATCGCCCGGCGGATGCGGTCGCGGCCGCGCTCCAGGTAGCGGGTACGCCATGCGGCGTCCGGCCCGCCGCCCGCGGGCGCGGTGAGGCGGATGGCGCGGTCCAGCATGCGCGAACTGATCTCGGTGGGCACGTAGGCCACGCCGCGGCGCGCCATGAACCGGAACGTGCTGTCCGCGGCGTCGTAGGCGTGCTCGATGGTCGTGACCCCCGCATCGGCGGCGCGCCAGACGGCGGCGTCCGTGGTGGCGTGCGCGGCCACGGGAAGGCCCGCGCGCCGCGCCTCTTCTACGACCGCGCGCAGTTCATCCGCCGAAAGGCTGGCGTTGTTGGGCGTGTTGTCGGCGTACACCTTGATCACGCGGGCACCCCGGACCGCCGCCTCCCGCACCGCCGCCCCCGCATCGGCGGCGCCGCGGATGATGCGGTAGTCGTTGCCCACGATCTCCGGATGCTCCGCCAGCACGCCCACGTACTGGCCGCCCTCCGGGCTGAGTCCGGGGCCGGAGTAGAACATCCGCGGCCCTTCCACGCTCCCTTCGCGAATGGCCGTCGCCAGCGCCGCGTCGCCGAACCGCCCGCTGTTGCCCAGGTCGCGGACGGTCGTAATGCCCGCCCGCAGAAAGGTGCGCGCCCGTGCCGCTCCGCGAAGCGCGCGGAGCGGCGTGCCTTCCATTACCGTCTGCACCACCATCTGCTCGGTTTCCGTGTCGTTCAGCGTGGGGCGGATGAGCTGCAGCAGGTGCGTGTGCGCGTCGATGAGCCCCGGCATCACGGTCCGGTTGCGCAGATCGATCTCGCGCGCCCCGGCGGGTACGGCGATGCGCTCGCCCACCTGCTCGATGCGGCGTCCACGGACCAGGATGTCGCGGTTCGGCAGCATCACCCCGCGCTCGCTGTCGAACATCCGCCCCGCGTGAATGACGATGACCGTTTCCGCCGGATCGCCCTCCTGCGCCCGCGCGGCGTGGGGGACGGCCATGCAGGCGAGCGCGGCCGTGAGCACGCGCGCAGCCGAGGTGCGAATCAGCATCGGTGGATTGGTCTGGTACGAGTGGACGGCGCGACACGGGGACGGTCCGCATTGGATGGAGAATAGCGGTCACGCGCGTTGCCCCGCATCCGCCGTCTGACCCGGACCGCATCGCTACTGTCGTCTGTTCTGTGGATGTGCGGCCACCGACCCGGGCGCAACAATTCCCTCTCCCGCGCGTCCGCCGCTCCGACGAGTGCACCTGCGACTCGGAGTAAGCGACACTCGTGGTCGCGCGATCCGGGGATGTGCGCGGCATCCGGAAGGCAGTTGAAGCCTCGGACGTGGA
>NZ_DASVTX010000387.1:0-6568 GCF_036387355.1 Longimicrobium sp. | reverse complement strand
TCGCTCCGGCGCGGCTCGAATCCGTCCCTCGGCGGGGACGTCTCTCCAAGGCGGGCGGCGGAAGGAACGCATGAAGATCCTGCTCACCACCGACACGGTCGGCGGCGTATGGGACCACACCGTGACCCTGGCGCGCGAACTGGACGCGGCGGGGCACGAGGTGCTGGTGGCCGTCATCGGCGAGCCGCGCGACGAGCGGCTCGCCGTGCTCCCCGTGGGGGTGCAGGTGGTGTGGCGCCGGTACCGGCTGGAGTGGATGGCCGACGCCGCCGGCGACGTGGAGGCCGCGGGCGAGTGGCTCCGCGGCCTGGCGGAAGTGTGGGGCGCGGAGGTCGTGCACCTGAACCAGATCGCCTACGCCGTCCACGACTTTCCCGCGCCGGTGCTGGTGGCCGTGCACAGCGACGTGCTGAGCTGGTGGACGCACGTGCACGGCTGCGAAGCCCCGGCGGACGAGTGGAAGGGCTACAGCGAGTGGATGCGCGCCGGCCTTGCCGCGGCCGACGCGCTGGTGACCCCCACGGCGTACCAGGCGGAGATGGTGACGCGCCACTACGGCGTCTCCGTCACCCGCGTGGTGCACAACGGCATCCACTTCGCGCCGGACGACCCGGCGGCCAAGGAAGGATCGCTGGTGCTGAGCGTGGGCCGGCTGTGGGACCGCGGCAAGGGCGTGGACGTGCTGGACGAGGCCGCCGGGCTGCTGGGGGCGGACGCGCCGCAGATCCACGTGATCGGCGAGCCCGCGGCGCCGCACGGCGAGGTCTACCATCCCCGGCACGTGACGGCGCACGGGCGGGTGGAGCGCGCGCAGGTGGATGAGTGGATGCGCCGCGCCTCCATCTACTGCGCCCCCAGCCGCTACGAGCCGTTCGGGCTGGCGCCGCTGGAGGCCGCGCTGCACGGGTGCGCGCTGGTGCTCAGTGACATCGGCACATTCCGCGAGCTGTGGGACGGATGCGCCGAGTTCGTGCCGCCCGGCGACGCCCGCGCGCTGGCGGACGCGCTGCGCATGCTGGCGAACGACCCCGTGCGGCGCGCCCGGTGCGCGGGGGCGGCGCGCAAGCGGGCGGAGCGGCGCTACACGGCCAGCCGCATGGCGGCCGAATACATTGACCTGTACCAGCAGCTGGTGCGCGGCCCGGCGGCCCGCCGCCGCGGCGCCAACCGGCTCGCGACTTCCCCATGAAATTCGTCTTTTTTGTCCACAGCGCCGTAAGCGACTGGAACCACGGCAACGCGCACTTTGTCCGCGGGCTCATGAGCGCGCTGGCACGCGGCGGCCACCAGGTGGTGAGCTACGAGCCGCGCGGCGCGTGGTCGGTGCAGAACCTGCTGGCGGACTACGGCGTGGGCGCCATCGTGGACTTTGCCCGCGCGTATCCGGAAATCGAAGTGCGCTCCTTTGACCCCGCGTCCGCGTCGCTGGCGGAGGACCTGGCCGGGGCGGTGCGCGGCGCGGACGTCGTGCTCGTGCACGAGTGGAACGATCCGCACGTGGTGAACGCCATTCCCGCGGCGGTGCGCGCGGAGGGCGGCATCGTCCTGTTCCACGACACGCATCACCGCCCGTGGAGCCAGCCGGAGGCCATCGCCCGCTTTGACCTGGCCGCGTACGACGGCGTGCTGGCGTTCGGCGACGTGCTGAAGGACATCTACCGCGACCGCTTTGGCGTACGGCGCGCGTGGACCTTTCACGAGGCCGCCGACCACGTCCGCTTCCGCCCGCTGGACGTGGAAAAGACGCAGGACGTGGCGTGGATCGGCAACTGGGGCGACGAGGAGCGCACGCAGGAGCTGCGCGACTACTGGCTGGGCGCGGCCCGGCGCTTCCCCGAGCTGAAGTGGATTGCCCACGGCGTTCGCTATCCCGAGTACGCGCTGGCCGAACTCGCGGACGCGGGGGTGGAGTTCCGCGGCTGGGCACCCTCGCTGCGCGTGCCGGAAGTCTTCTCCCGCAGCCGGGTTACGCTGCACGTGCCGCGGCGCGCGTACGTGCAGGCGCTGCGGGGCATCCCCACCATCCGCGTCTTCGAGGCGCTGGCGTGCGGCGTTCCGCTGGTCTCGGCGCCGTGGCTGGATTCGGAAGGGCTGTTCCGCCCCGGCGACTACGTTTCCGTCGATTCGCCGAACGCCATGGCGGAGGCGCTGCACCGCTTCGCGACGGATGAGGACGCGCGCATGCGGCAGGCGGAGCGCGGGCTGGAGACCATCCTGGCGCGGCACACGTGTGAGCACCGCGCGGCGCAGCTGCTGGGGATCGTGGGGGAGCTCGGTGCGGGGGGAAGTGGGGGAACTGCAGGGAATAGGGAATGGGGAACAGGGAATAGGGACGGCAACGGCAACGGCCTGACGGCCGGCGAAACGGCTTCGGAGGCGGCATGCACCTGACGTTCTTCGGCTCGTCGCTCGTGTCCAGCTACTGGAACGGCGCGGCGACCTACTACCGCGGGCTCATCCGCGCCCTGCACGCGCTGGGTCACCAGGTCACCTTCTGCGAGCCGGACGCCTACGACCGGCAGAAGAACCGCGACCTGGCCCAGGACCCGTCGTACGCCCGCGTCATCGTCTACACGACGGAGGCGGAGCGCGACGCCCTGATGGAGCAGGCGTTCGCGGAGAGCGACTGGGTCATCAAGTGCAGCGGCGTGGGCGTGTGGGACGCGGAGCTGGAGGAGGCCGTCTCGTCGCGCGCCGGCGGAACGGTGATGACGGCGTTTCTGGACGTGGACGCGCCCGCCACCCTGGGCCGCATCGCCGCGGACGAGAACGATCCCGCCCGCGCCTGCATCCCGCGCTACGACCACATCTTCACCTACGGCGGCGGGCCGCCGGTGGTGGCGGAATACGAACGGTGGGGCGCCCGGGTCTGCACCCCCATCTACAACGCGCTGGACCCGGACGAGCACCGCCCGGTCGAGGGCGTCGCCATCGAGTACGACCTGCTGTTCATGGGCAACCGGCTGCCGGACCGCGAGGCGCGGGTGGAGGAGTTCTTTTTCCGCGCCGCGCGTCTGTGCCCGGAGCACAAGTTCCTGCTGGGCGGCGAGGGATGGGGGTGGAAGAACGACATGCCCGCCAACGTGACCTCGCTGGGCCACGTGCCCACCGCGCGCCACAACGCGGTGAACGCCTCGGCGCGGCTGGTGCTGAACATCCATCGCGACAGCATGGTGCAGAACGGCTGGTCGCCCGCCACGCGCATGTTCGAGGCGGCGGGCGCGGCCAGCTGCCAGGTGACGGACGAGTGGCGGGGGATCGAGGACTTCTTTGCCCCTGGCGAGGAGATCCTGGTGGCCGCGCGGGCAGAGGACGTGGCCCGTATCGTCCGCGAAACGGGGGATGACGACGCGCGCCGCATCGGGCAGGCGGGGCGGCGGCGCGCCCTGGCGGACCACACCTACACGCAGCGCGCCCGGCAGATGGACGCCATTCTGCGCACGCCGGTGGAGAGCGCCGTATGAAGCTGGTCGTATTCGGCCTGTCGATTTCCTCCAGCTGGGGGAACGGCCACGCCACCACGTATCGCGCGCTGCTGCGGGCCTTTGCGGACCGCGGGCACGAGATCGTGTTCTACGAATGGGACGCGCCCTGGTACCGCGGCAACCGCGACCTGCCCTGGCCCGGCTTCGTGCAGCTCAAGCTGTACGCGGAGTGGGACGAGGTGGCCGCCTCCGCCGTGGCCGAGGCGCGCGAGGCGGACGCCGTCATTGTGGGCTCGTACGTCAAGGACGGGCCGCGGGTGATCGACGCGCTGGCCGCGGGCGGCGTGGAACCCCTCTTCTTTTACGACATCGACACGCCCGTTACCGTGGCGGCGCTGCGGCGGGGCGGGGCGGAGTACCTGCGCCCGGACCAGGTGCCGCTCTTTGCCCGCTACCTGTCGTTCACCGGCGGCCCGTTTCTGCACGAGGTGATCGAGCGGGAACTGGGCGCGCGCGAGGCCCGGCCGCTGTACTGCTCGGTGGACACGGACCGCTACCGGCCCACGGAGATCGATCCGTACCTGGTGTGCGATCTGGCGTACATGGGCACCTACGCGCCGGACCGCCAGCCGCTGATCGACCGCTTCCTGGTGGAACCCGCGCGGCGGATGCCGGGCCGCAAGTTCTACGTGGCGGGGCCGCAGTATCCCGACGACCTGGCGTGGCCCGACAACGTGCTCCACAACCCGCACCTGCCCCCCGCGCTGCATCCGCAGTTCTACAGCAGCGCCCGGTGGCAGCTGAACGCCACCCGGGCCGACATGGTGGCCGCGGGCTGGTCGCCCTCCGTGCGCCTGTTCGAGGCGGCGGCGTGCGGCGCGGCCATGATCAGCGACCGCTGGCCGGGGATCGACCACTTCTTCACCCCGGGAACGGAGATCCTCCTCCCCGAGACGACGGACGAGGTCATCCACATTCTGCGTGAAACGCACGAGGACGACCGGCGCGCCATCGGCCTCGCGGCGCGCGCCCGCATCGTGGCGGAGCACACGGCGGCGCATCGGGCTGAAGAGCTGGAATCGCTGGTGGCCACCCCCGCGTCCGTGGGCTGATCCCGCGCCTGCCGGCCGCTCGCGGTGGCGCTCCGGGTGGATGGGAACACGACGCGCCGCACGCCTCCGGGGGTGCGGCGCGTCCGGCGTTGCGGGGGATGGGACGGCGCGCCACATTGGCCCGCTGACCCTGATGCACAACCCCGTACCCCGGGCCAAGATGATGAAACGCGCGGTTCGATTCCTTTCCCGTTCGGCGCTGGTGGCCGCGGCGGCGCTGGCGGCCTCGTGCACGCCGTCCAAGCACGGCATGTACGGCCCGTCGCTCCCCTCCATCGGCCCGCGCACGCAGCTGGCCGAGGCGTCGTGGACCCCGCAGTCCGGCGCGGGCGAGATTTCGCGGTGGATGCTGCAGGGCTGCCGCCGCGCGGAAGGGGGCAAGCAGGCGTGCGTGGAGAGGGCGCTTACGGGATTGATCGATCCGGCGGGGATCGCCAAGAGCATGGAAGTGCTCGACACGCTCACGGCGCAGGACGGCGAGGTGCGGCTGAACGCGCACGCCCTGGCGCACGGGCTGGGCATCAGCGCGTACCGCTCGCCGGAAACGCTGGCGGCCACCTTTGCCGGGTGCACGCCGTCGCAGATGTCGGGGTGCTATCACGGCGTGGTGCAGGGCTACTTTCTGGCGCTCAAGGCGCAGGGCAGGCCGGTGGGGACGGCGGAGATGGACGGCGTGTGCGGGCCGCACAAGTCGTCGCCCTTTCTGTACTTTCAGTGCGCGCACGGCATGGGGCACGGGTTGATGGCGCTGCACGCCAACGACGTCCCCATGTCGCTGGAGGCGTGCGACCAGGCGAGCGAAAGCTTTCTCCGTGAAAGCTGCTACGGCGGCGTGTTCATGGAAAACCTGGTGAACGTCAGCCATCCGCACCACACGGCCGCGGGGCACGCCGGCACCCAGCACGGCGCCGCCGCCGACGGGCACGCGGGCCACGGCGCGGCCGCGGACGAGCACGCCGGGCACGACATGACGCCGGCGAAGCCCGACAGCGCGGGCGAGCACGCCGGGCACACCATGCCGGCGGACGAGCACGCGGGGCACGGCGCGGCGGCCGGCCAGCACGCCGGGCACGACATGCCGGGGCGGACGCAGTGGAAGGCGCTGGACCGGAGCGATCCGCACTACCCCTGCAACGCGGTGGATGCGAAGTACGGCAACTCGTGCTACACGATGCAGACGTCGGTGATGCTGTACTTCAACAACGGCAACGTGGAGCAGACGGCGCGGGAGTGCGAGCGGGCGCCCGAGGCGTTCCGGTCTACCTGCTTCGGCAGCCTGGGGCGCGACATCACCTCGCTGACGGCGCAGAACCACCAGCGTTCGCTGGACCTGTGCAACCGCGCGGAGGGGCGCGGCCGGCTGTGGTGCACGGAGGGCGTGGCGCAGAACCTGGTGAACGTGTCGGCCGATCCGGGCGAGGGAATGCGCTTCTGCCGCATCGTGCCGGACGGGGAAACCAAGACGCAGTGCTACCGCATCGTGGGCGAGAGCATCCAGGCGCTGGAAGCCAGCCCCGAGCGCCGGGGCGCGCGCTGCGGCGACGCGGAACCCGCCTTTGTGACCGCCTGCCGCCGCGGTGCCGGCGTCCCCGCCGAAACCCGCTGACGGTCCGCGGTTGAACGAAAGCCCCGGCACCCGGCTGTAGGCCGCGGTGCCGGGGCTTTTGGTTGTTGGGTGACAAGTTTTTGCGCGGCAACAAATTGGGCGTACCCGGGCGTGTCACTTCAGCCGCACCAGAATCTCTCACCCGGCTCGGACTTTGAGCGTCATTCCGAGCGAGGCGCTGCGCCGCATCGTCCATCACCCCGGAGTCTGGCGCCGACCGAAGAATCCCGCGCCACCGCATCCCATGCACGCCCGGTTGCGCGCCGCGCTCGGAGGCTGCGGGTGCCGCGGGAGAGGCTGGAGCACGCCACGCCGGCCCGCGGCGGGGCGGATGCTTCGGTCCGGGATTCTTCAGTCGCGCATGAACGCGGTGCCGGGGAAAGCGCGGCGCGCGCTCCTTCAGAATGACGCCTCAGCGCCGAGGT
>NZ_DASVTX010000386.1:0-2102 GCF_036387355.1 Longimicrobium sp. | reverse complement strand
GCCACACCCCACCCGCCCGCCTCCGTCTCCCCCAGCGCCACCCTCCCCGCGCAGATGGTCGCCCCGGCCGAGCGGCGCGAGCGCTCCACCATCCCATCGCTCCACGGGAAGCCGATCCGCCGCTGCTCCAGGTACTCCAGCCGCCCCTCGCGCACGCGCTCCACGTAGTCGCGATCGTGCACCAGCATGAGCTCGTCCCACCCGGCGGCGGGCGGCACCTCCAGATGCGATTCGCGCAGGATCCCCTCCGCCAGGCAGCGCTCGCGGACGCGGGCGTACTTGATCATGGGGAAGCGGTGCCCCTCCGGAAGCGGGAGCACGAACTGGTCAGTGTAGAAGGCGCGCACCGTCAGCGCCACGAGTGGGTCAAGGAATCCCCACCACCTTGTGGGTCTGCACGGAGAGCCTCCACGGCGGCCCCAGCTCCATCACCGCGCGGATCGCCTCGCCGTAGTTCGGCCCCCCCGCCTCCGCGACGTCGATCGGCTGGAGGAAGTACTGCTCGAAGCGGGTCCCCTCCACCATCCGCCGCACCGCCGCCACGTCCGGCGTGATCCCGGCGATGGAGGTGCCGGTGAAGAGCAGCTTCAGCTCGCTCCCCTCCTTCTGCGCGAACTCCTCCTGCTTGGGCGAGATCGTGAGCCAGTCCACGAGCGACTGGTCCACCTCGCGCGACCCGTTTGACTCCATCGCGATCCGGTATCCCCGCGCGCGTAGCGCATCGGAGAGCGGCCGGTCGAGCTGCAGGCTCGGCTCCCCGCCGGTCGCCACCAGGAGCAGCCCCGGGCGTTCGCCCCCGAACGACTTCTCGGCCTCCTGGCGCACGAGCTCGAGCGTCCCTTCCAGATCGGTCACCACGCTGGGCCGCAGCCAGTCCGTGTCGCAGAAGGGGCACACCTCGTAGCCCAGGTTGCACCCGGCGAAGCGCAGGAAGACCGACGGCGTCCCCGCCTGCGCCCCCTCGCCCTGGAGCGTCCCGAACACCTCTTTGATCCCGTACTTCCTGGACATCACATCCTCGTCTCGATGCCGGCGCGCAACGCTCCCGACGCGCTTGTACCCTCCACTTCACATCCCGCTCCACGTGCGGGCGCACCCTGCCCCACCGCGGGTGAGGAACGGATGTCCCACTTGTCCGCGCGCAGTCCCAATAATCCCGCATCCCGCATCGGCCAGGAAACCGCAAGTTGGCGCCCCGCAACTACTTGCCAGACTGCACCAGAATGGCCCTCCGATTGCCAATAGGGTAGCCGAACGTCGGAGACGACGCGAAGAAGGGGGCCAGCGACCGCAGGACCAGATCGACTCAAGCGCACCTGCAGCACCCACCCGCAGTCCCGCCGCACGACCCACCCGCCCCACGCCCTCGGCGCTGCCACCCCCCCTTTGAAGGCCCGAAGCCTCCCCGGCTTCGGGCCTTCTGCTGTGCAACAACTGCAACTGCATGGCCTCACGCGGAGGCGCGGAGACGCAGAGAGGGAACTTCGCGTGCTCCTCCGCGTTCTCCGCGTCTCCGCGTGAGACTGCTGTTGGGATGCACGTGTACAAACAGAAGCCCCCCGACGCTCACGGATGAGCATCGGGGGGCTTGATGTGCAGGCCGGCGGCGCCGTACTCTCCCACCGGGTGGCCCCGGCAGTACCATCCGCGCGAGTGGGGCTTAACTTCCGAGTTCGGGATGGGATCGGGTGATCCCCCACGCCATGGCCACCGGCCGTACATGTAGCTTCGGGATGGGAAGGGTAGGCCGGTCAGGTCAGACCGTGGTGTCTCTTTCGTGCCGCCTGGTGTCAGCGGACTTCGTTGTACTTGGGGCCGGCCATGCAAATGGACCGGCCAAGCCACACGGGCCCTTAGTACGGCTCGGCTTTGACGCTCGCGCGTCCTGCACCTGCCGCCTATCCACGTGGTGGTCTCCCACGGCCCTTCAGGAGGCCCAAGGCCTCGGGAAGATTCATCTTTGGAGGGGCTTCCCACTTAGATGCGTTCAGCGGTTATCCCGTCCCAACATAGCTACCCGGCGCTGCCGCGGGCGCGACAACCGGCACACCAGAGGTTGGTCCGTCCCGGTCCTCTCGTACTAGGGACGGCGTCCATCAATC
>NZ_DASVTX010000385.1:0-1684 GCF_036387355.1 Longimicrobium sp. | reverse complement strand
TCCATTGAGGACACGGCCACACGAAAACGGGGGACCGGCGCCATCGCCGGTCCCCCGTCTCTCATCCACCGGAGCTCGATCAGCGGCGATACGTCGCCAGCAGATTGCCGAGGGCGATCTGCACGCCGCGTGACCCGGAGGTGCCGCGGCCGTTGTAGATGAAGGAAAAGGCCACCGTCTCGCCGCCCGCCGTCTTTACGTATCCCGACAGGGAGCGCACGCCGCGGATGTAGCCCGTCTTGGCGTGCAGGTTTCCCTCGGAGGGCGTGCCGTTGTACATGTTGCGCAGCGTGCCGTCCGGCGCGCCGGCGACCGGGAGCGAGTGATGGAACTGCGCCGACCACGGCGCCTTGTGCGCGTAGATCAGGGTGCGCACCATGGCCGTGGCGCTGGTGCGGTTGTTGGCGGAAAGGCCGGAGCCGTCCGCCTGCCACAGGTTGCCCCAGGGCACGCCGGCGCGGTCGTGAAAGAACGCGGCCGAGGCGGACCCGCCGCCGGCATAGGTGCCGCGCCCCGTGGTCTTGGCCACGGCCGCCTTCCACAGGTGCTCGGCAAAGAAGTTGTCCGAGTGCCGGTTGGTGACGTGCACGATCTCGTGCAGCGGAATGCTGAAGTGCCGGTGCACCAGCGTCGCATTCTTCGGGGTCGCGCCGATGGTGACGGCGCCGTTCACCTGGATGCCCGCTTCGCGCAGGGCCTGGCGAATGGCGCCGCCGGCCAGGTACGCCGGCTCGTACGCCCCCACGCCAAAGCGGTACGGCCCGCGGCCGCCCACCCCGCCGCGCAGGCGCACGGTGTCCTCGTCCGGCTTGCGGACGGCAAAAGCGCGCCCGCCCCCCATCCGCACGTTGTTGATCACGGGGATTTCCGGCACGTCGGGGATGCGCGTGTACGCCGTGCCGCCCCTGATCTCGATCCACAGCATGTTGCGGTTGAACGGCAGCCCGCTCACGGTGGGCGCGTAGCGTGACGCGCCGTTCCCCGTGTCCTGCGGCCAGGCCGGCCCGAAGTTCACTTGGTCGTGAATGGACGGATCGGCCATCACGCCGCCCTCGATGGCCCGCACGCCCATGCGCTGCAGCGCCGCCGCCATCTTGCGGGGGCTCTCCATTACGTCCTTGTCCCAGTCCGGATAGCCGAACGCCGGGTCGCCCGAGCCGCGGATGACCACGTTGCCGCGCAGCGTGCCGTTCTGCACGGGGCCGGTAATGAGCAGGTCGGTGGGAAAGCGGTAGTCCGGCCCCAGGGTGGCCAGCGCCCACACGGTGCTGTACACCTTGTTGTTGGACGCGGGGATCAGGGCCGAATCGGCGTTGATGGCGTAGAGCGCCTCGTTGCGGTCCATGGACCAGGCCAGAATGGTCCACTCGCTCCGGTTGCCCACCAGGGCCTCGGCCTGCGCCTGCAGCGGTCCCGCGCCAGCCTGGGCCGGTGCGGCCGGCGCCTGCGGGGGTGCCGCGGGCGCTTGCGCAGGCGCGGCGGCGGGTGCCTGCGCGGGGGTGCGCGCGGGAGCCTGCGTGGCCGCGGCGTGCGCGGCCAGCGCGCCCGCGGCGCCGAGGCCCAGCGCCAGCCCGGCCGTGTAGAGCGGCTTCATGATTGGACTTCCTTTCAGCGCGCGGCCGGCGGCGCGGGGGCAACGGGCTGCGCGGGCGCGGCCACCGTCGCCCCGTCAGCCCCGGCGGCC
>NZ_DASVTX010000384.1:0-3790 GCF_036387355.1 Longimicrobium sp. | reverse complement strand
CGGAGCCTTGTCGATGTTGTCGAAGCTGATGAAGTCCGCGAAGCCCTGCGCAGCCTGAATGCGCGTGATCGCGGCCGTCAGCGTGGTCTTGCCGTGGTCGACGTGGCCGATGGTGCCCACGTTCACGTGCGGCTTGTTGCGTTCGAACTTAGCCTTGGCCATTTCCGTTTTCGGTCCGATCCGGATGGTTGAGATCGAGTGGGTGCCCGGAGCCGGCGGGGCGCTGCCCTGGCCGTGGCCCCTTCCCTGCAAGAAGGCGTGTGCCGCCCAACCGCGCGGCGCCCGCCCCCGGGTCCGGGCGCATGCCCGAACGACAAACCGCGAGCCTCCCCGCCACATTGCCGTGGAGGCTCGCTCGTGTCTCCCTCCGCCAGACGCACCGCGCGCCACCGAAGCGGCGCGCGGATACACTTCTCCCGGCAGAAAGCAAGACGGGTAAACTAGGGCAAGCCCGGCCGGGCGTCAACCCCCGGCCACGCCGTCCTCTTCGTGCCCGTTCCACGCCCGGCGCCCGCTTTCCTCCGGCTCCGGCTTCCCCGTGCCCCACTCCGCGCATTCATACACCCCGGGTTCCGCACTCCGGCGCGTTCCGCCGCCGGCACCGGTCCCGCGCGAGAATCTTGCATCTACGAAAACCCTCGTATATGATGCCGGGGCCGTCCCCCGCTCCCCCGCCCCGCCACCGATGAGCAGCAGACCCCTTCCCACCGACGCGGAACTGGAGATCCTGACCGCGCTGTGGGCCCGCGGTTGCGCCACCGTGCGCGAGGTGCAGCAGGCGCTGCCGCGCGAGGCCGGCTACACCACCGTGCTCAAGCTGATGCAGATCATGCACGCCAAGGGCTTGGTGCGGCGCGACGAGTCGGAGCGCACGCACGTCTACGAGGCCGCGTTCCGCCGCGAGGACACGGAGCGCGGGCTGGTGGGCGACC
This sequence comes from Longimicrobium sp., assembly GCF_036387355.1. GTDB lineage: Bacteria > Gemmatimonadota > Gemmatimonadetes > Longimicrobiales > Longimicrobiaceae > Longimicrobium. The sequence goes on along the minus strand of NZ_DASVTX010000384.1, from coordinate 2,858 downwards.
TGGCGCGCCGGGCGTTCGGCGGGTCCGCGGGGCGCCTGGTGATGCGCGCCCTGTCCGAGCGCACCGCGTCGCCCGAGGAGATCGCGGAGATCCGGCGCCTGCTGGACGAAGCGGAGCGCGGCCGATGAGCCCCGGGCGTCTTGCAGCCGCGGCCGGATGGGCGGTCGTGCATGGCGCGTGGCAGGCGCTGGCGCTCGCGGTTCTGCTGGCGCTGGTGCTGCGCGTTCTGCATCCGCGCGCGGCGGCGGCGCGCTACGCGGCGGCCTGCATGGCGCTCGCCGCCGTGGTCGTGCTCCCCCTGTGCACGCTCGCCGCGGCGCTGCTGGTGGATGACGGGGCGGGGGTGACGCAGGCGGCCGGCCCGTCATCCACCGCCGCACCGGTCCACGCCGGTGCGCTGCTCGCGTGGGTCGGGGGCGGCTGGGCGGCGGCGGCGCTCGTCCTGCTGCTGCGCATCGCCGCGGGATGGCGGGAGACGCGCCGGCTGCGGACCACCGGCGCCACGCGCGCGCCGGAGTCGTGGAGGCGCGCGATGGGAGGCGCCGCGGAGCGGGCGGGCGTCCGCACGCCTGTCCGCCTGCGCGAGAGCGCCCGGGTGGACGTGCCGCTGGTGGCGGGAATCCGCAGGCCGGTGATCCTGGTTCCCCCCGCGGCCGCGGCCGCTCTCGACGAAGAGCAGGCGGAGACGGTCCTGATCCACGAACTGATGCACGTCCGGCGCGGCGACGTCCTGCTGAACCTGCTGGAGCGGTGCGTGGAGGCGGTCTTCATCCACCACCCCGCCGTGCGCTGGATCGCCGCGCGGGTGCGCGACGAGCGCGAGCACTGCCGGGACGCGGAGGTCGTGGCGCTCGGGGCGGACCGCGTCACGTACGCACGCGCGCTCGCGGCGCTGGAGCAGCTTCGGCCGGCGCGGCGGCTGGCGCTGGGCGCCGCGGACGGCGAACTGCTCGACCGCGTGACGCGGCTGCTCTCGCCCGCGCGTCCCCGGCAGGCGCGGAGCGGCCCCGCGTCCGCGCTCGCGGGCGCCGGCCTGCTCGCGCTGGGACTGCTGGCGTGGGATGGCGCGCGCCGGAGCGCGGGCCTGCTCGCCCCCGCGCTCCCGGTGATGACCGTGCGCGGCGCGGACCCCGCCGGCGCGTTTACGCTGGAGGTGCGCGGCGGGCGCGTGGTGGCCGCGACCCTCGCCGGCGCGCCCGTTGAACCCGGCCGCCTGCTGCAGGTGCGCGATTCCGTCACCGTTCTGTCCGAAACCGGCGTCCCCCGCCTCGCCCTGCGGCTGGTGCCGGGCGGCGTGCGCTGGAATCCCCGGTCGCCCTGACAGACTCCCCTCATCACCCTTGGCGGACGAGTGCGCGTCATGCTACGAAACCTTTCGTACGTCATCGCTGGCCTTCTCCTCCTCCCTGTCTCGCTGGCGGCGCAGGTGCCCGGGCGCGATACGCTGCAGGCGCTCACGGCGGTGCACGCGCGCCTGGCTCGAACGCGCGGGGACGCGACGTGGCCGGGGTTTCGGCCGGACACCATCCCCGTCGTCTTCGTGCTTCGCGGGCGCGGGTCGCTGATGGTGGGGTGGCGCGGAGGGCTTCCGGACGGATGGGTGGCTGCGGCGGGCGGAAGCGCGTGGCTGGACGGCGGCGGCCGCAGCGCCGCGAGCACCGGGGTTCAGCTCGGAGGCCGGGGCGCCGCGTAGGTCGTGGTGGAGAGGATGGATGAGGACGCGCTCGTGGGGCTCGCCGCGCACGAAGCCTTTCACGTTTTTCAGGCAGCGTCGCGCGTGGAGGGCCGCCGGTTCGGCGCGGGCGAGAACAGCATGCTCGTGGCGCGCTATCCCGTGTTCGACGCGGAGAACGAGGCGGGGATGGCGCTGGAAGGCCTGCTGCTGCGCGAGGCTTTGACGATGCCCGGACGCGATGCCGCGGTGCGCGCCGCCCGCGCATTCCTGGCTGTCCGCGCCGCGCGCCAGCGGCGGCTGGGGGCAGAATTCGCGCGGTTCGAGGACGCGGCGGAGATGAACGAGGGGCTGGCGGACTACGCGCGGCACCGCGCCGTCCGGGCGAACGCATCCATCGTCCTCGCGCCGGGGCTGGCGGAAGTGGCGTCGGGCCCGGTCCGCCTCCGCTTCTACGCGACGGGCGCCGCCATGGCGCACCTGCTGGACCGGCTCGGCGGCGCGGAGTGGAAACAGCGGATGATGCGCGACGATCTCACGCTGGGCGAAGCGCTCGCCCGTGCAGCCGGGCGGGCCACGGACGAGGCGGCGGAGGTGTCCGCGGTGGAGGCCCGGCTGAACATGGCCGCGCTCCGGGCGCGTGCCGCGGAGAAGGTCGCGGAACTGCGCGCATCGCGTACCGTGCGGGCAGACAGCGTGCTCGCCGCGCCCGGGCTGCGGGTGCAGGTGGTGCCGGACCGGCTGGGCGGGCCGCTGAACCCGTGCGGGTTCGATCCGCAGAACCTGCTGCGCGTGGACGATGCGCGCTGGCTGCACACCCGCTGGCTGCGCGCCTGTACGGAAGGCGTGGACGTGGAGTTCAACACGCCGGTGGTGCAGGACGAGGCGGGCGGATCGCTCGCCGCCGTCGCCGGGCCGGAGGGGGAGGTGCGGATCACGGCCGGGGGACGCACCCTGGCCCTGGCGGACGGGGCCCGGGTGGACGGCGTCGCGGATCTGCGCATCGAGTCGGCGCCGGTTACCCTCCGCGCGCGGCTTGCGGACGTGGAGCGCACCGGGCGCACGATCATCATCCACCCGCGGCGCGTTCCGTGATCGGCCCCGGACGACGGACGCCGCGGCACCTTATCCCTTGACGCCGGTTCCTGTCCGTTGTTTCGTACGAAAACCCGCCGCGCGCCGGATC
>NZ_DASVTX010000383.1:0-24604 GCF_036387355.1 Longimicrobium sp. | reverse complement strand
TACCGCCCGCGCCACACCGCGCTGCTGTCGGCGGGGTGGACGCCGGGGGCGTGGCGGGTGGAGGCGCGCGCCCGCTACACGGGGACCCGCAACCCGTCGCCCACGGACGCCAACGCCATTCCGGGGTACTGGACCACGGAGCTGGCCGCCGGGCGCGGCTGGCGCCTGCGGGGGTGGACGGCGGAGACGGTGCTGGACGTGGACCGCGCCCTGAACGAGCGGGGCGCGCTGATCGCCGGATTTCCCGAGCCCGGACGCCGGGTTCGCTTCATCGTGCGCCTGGCGCGCACGAACCTTTTATCCAATCCGTAGGACGCACATGCAGAATCGATATGTCCGCCGCCTGGTTGCGCTTGCCGCGCTGTTTGCGGCCGCCGGGTGCGAGAACGATCCCAGCGGGCCGCGGCTCAAGGAGCGCCTGGTGGTGGTGGTGAACAGTGAGGACCGCACCCTGTCGCTCATTCAGCGCGACGGGGCCGGGGCGCCGCGCACGGTGGGGCTGGGCGCGCAGGGCACGCCGGTGGACCTGGCCGTGCTGGGCAACACGGCCGTGGTGCCCATGGGCACGTACCCGTTCGCCGCCGTGGTGGACCTGACCGCGGGCGTGGTGCGGCACAACGTTCCGCTTCCCGCCAACTCGGGCGCAACGGGGGTGGCGTTCCTGAACGATACGCTGGCCATGGTGGCCAACCCCGGGCGCAACTCCGTGTCCACGGTGCGCACGGTGAGCGGCACGTCGGGGCCGGAGATCGCGGTGGGCGTGTACCCGCAGGCCATCGTGGTGGCGCAGAACCAGGTGTTCGTCATCAACGCCAACCTGGTGAACTTCACCCCGGCGGGGAACGGAAGCGTGACCGTGCTCAACAGCAGCCTGGTGCCCACGCGCACCATTCCGCTGTCGGGCATCAACCCGTCGGCGGCGGTGGCGCGCGGCAACCTGCTGTACGTGCTCAACTCGGGGCGCTTCGGGCAGCAGGGCGGGTCGCTTTCCATCATCGACATGACCACGCTGGTGGAAGTGGACCACCGCACCGGTTTCGGCGCGTTCCCCACGGCGCTGGAGGCGGGGGGCGGGTCGGATCTGTACATCGGCGGGTACGGGCTGGGCGTGTTCGTGTACGACGTGGCCACCCACAGCTTTCCCGTTTCGCAGGCCAACTCCTTCAAGCCGAACGGCTCGGCCATCGTGTCGGACATCGCGTTCGATCCGGAAGGGCGCCTGCTGATCACGGACTCGCGCGACTGCGTGGAGCAGGGGTACCTGTACCGGCTGGTGGGGCCAAACGCGCTGGACGGCACGGTGCGCACGGGGGTGTGCCCGGTGGGGATCGCGTTCACGGACATCTTTGAAGGCAACTGAGCTGGGCGTGTTCCGGGGGCGGGGTGCTCGGGGCTGCTGAACAGCGGGTTCGGGCGTGTCCCCGCTGCGCGGGGCCGGGCTTCGCGCGCCGTAGGCAACGATACAACTGTTGCCAACGGCGCCGAGCCCCCTCCGTTGCGGGGCAACGATACTGCTGTTGCCCCTCCACTCCGGGTTCTCGGCCCTGCGGGCGCGAATCCCTCACGCGTGGCGCCGGCCCTCGCTCACTTCGGAGGGCTCGTATGAAGAACCGGCCCGTGCGCGATGCGCACGGGCCGGTTTCGTTGGTCCCCGCGTCGTCCGGTCAGCGGATGACGAACAGCTTGCCGATCAGCGTCACCACGCCGTTCAGGATCAGGCCCAGCGGGCCCAGCACGCGCGGCCGCTGCACCTCCAGTTCGATTCCCGCCAGCGCCACGCGCGCATCCAGCGCCCGCTCGCGGGCCTCCAGCACGTCGATCTCGCCCTGCACGCGCGACAGTTCGCGCTCCACCGCCACCAGGTCCGTCACCGCCGACGCAGCGGACAGGTGCGCGCGCAGGCGGTCGCGCAGGGTGCGCAGCGTGGCGAGGCGCGCGTCGATGTCCACCGCCTGGTCCGTCACGTCCTGCCGGTTCAGCGTGCGACGGGTGACGCGGCCCATGGCGCCCAGCCGGTCCAGCGCCGCCCCGAGCGACGCGGCGGGAACGCGCAGCGTCATCCGCAGCCCGCGCTCGCCGCGCAGCTCCGAGCTTTCCACAAAGCCGCCCATCGCCGTCGCCATGCTGTCCGCCGTCCGCGCGACACGCTGAAGGTCGTTGGCCACCAGCGACAGCGCGGCCCGCTCCACCACCTGCCGCTGCTGCGCCCGCCCCCGCACCACGAGTTCTTCGTGCTGGATCACGCGCTCCGGCGCCGCCGTGGGCGAGCTTTGCATCACCGCGGCGCAGGCGGCCGAGGTGCACAGAAGGACGAGCGGCAGAAGTCGCAAAAGGGGACGCGGCACGGGCGGCTCCGGGTTGGTGGACGAACGGGCGACAGCGGGGATCGACAGCGCGGAAACAACGCACCGCGGACGGCGATCGGGACAGCGCGGAGGGCCCGTCCTCGACAGACCGTGCGGGGAGAGGATACTCTTCATCCGCCGGGATCGCGAGAGGTCCGGCGCGCCCCATCCCCATCCCCGCACGCCATCCGCCATGCAGCCCGCTCCGCAGCGCCAGTACCGCTACTACGACTTCATCACCGCCACCTTCGTGACCGTGCTGCTGTGCAGCAACCTCATCGGCCCCAGCAAGATCTGCGAGCTGTGGGGGTTCACCTTCGGCGCGGGGATCCTGTTCTTTCCCATCTCGTACCTGTTCGGCGACATCCTTACGGAGGTGTACGGCTACGCCCGCGCCCGCCGCGTGGTGTGGACCGGCTTCGGCGCGCTGGCCTTCGCCAGCCTGATGACCGTCGTCGTTCTGCGGCTGCCGCCCGCGCCGGGGTTCGCGGGGCAGGAGGCGCTGCAGTCGGTGTTCGGAAGCACGCCGCGCATCGTGCTGGCGTCGCTGGCGGCGTTCTGGGCCGGGGAGTTCGCCAACTCGTACGTGCTGGCGCGCATGAAGGTGGCCACCGAAGGACGGCACCTGTGGTGGCGCGCCATCGGCAGCACCGCGCTGGGGGCGGTGGTGGACACCGCGATCTTCTATCCCGTGGCGTTCCTGGGCGTGTGGGCCACCCGCGACGTGCTGATGGTGATGGCTACCAACTACGTGCTCAAGGTGGTGTGGGAGATCATCGCGCTTCCCGTCACCTACCGCGTGGTCGCCGCGCTCAAGCGCGCGGAAAGCGAAGACTACTTCGACCGCGGCACCGACTTCACCCCGTTCTCGCTCCAGCCGGAGTAGCGGCGGCGGGACGGCGGGACGGCGGGCGGGAAAACGCGGAGAGGGAGACGGAGCGCCATGGCCCCGTCTCCCTCTCGTTTTCCGCCCGGCGCGGATCAGAAGCTGTTGGAGTCCGCCGGCGCGGGGGACTGCGGGCCGGTGGCGGCGGGCGGCGCGCCCCCGGTCTGAATGCGCTTGGGCGCGCCGTCGGTGCAGTACGACTGCTTGACCGTCATCACCCCGGGGCAGGTCGCGTCGTTGCCGCACTGCTTGACGCGCCACTCCGCCGTCTGCCGGATGGAGGTGGGCGCGGGAACGCCGGTGCAGAAGCCGGGGGTGCTGCGGCTGTACTCCAGGCAGCCGCGGGCAAACGTGCCCACCTTGATGCCTTCGGTGATGCCGTTCATGTTCGCCGCGCGCTTCTTTCCCTCGGCGATGCACCCGTCCTCGTCAGTGGTGGTGCCGAACTGCGCGCCTTCCGCCGCGGACGCCTGCATCCCTTCCTTGTTGCGGTTGAAGAACACCATTCCGCCCACGATCAACAGGAAGAAGAGCAGCAGCAGCACGCCGCAGCCGATGCCCGCGGCCTTGAGGCAGCCCTTCTTTTGCGAGCCGGGCGGCGTGGGGCCGGGAATGATGGGCGGAATGGGCTGCGCGTTGTTCATCGAAAGTCGGGTCAGGTAGGGCGGGAAGGGGAAACGCCTGGAGCAGAACAGATGGGGCACGCGGGGCCCGCTGTCCAGAGGGGCGGCGGTCAGTCGCGGTCGTACGCTTCCAGAATGCGGCGTTCTTCCTGGGCAAGAATGGCCCGCAGCGCCGTTTCCCAGTCGATGCGGTCGGTGAACGCGGCGGCCTGTGCCTCGATCCACACCTCGCGCAGCACCACGTCGCTCACGCCCACCGGCTGCCCCTCGCGGGTGCGGCGCAGCTCCGCCGCGCGCCGCGCGACAGGGATGAGCGGCTCGGGGATGTCGGCTTCCGGATGCAGGTAGGCGCGGCCGGCGGTTTCGTCGCTGCGGCCCTCGGTGGGGTCGTCGGGGGTGGGCGCGGCCTTGCCCCAGCGCCGCGGGTCGGCGGCGACGCGCACGGCCAGGCTCCCTTCGGCAAAGGGCTGCCACCAGTCCACCAGGCCGCCCTGCAGCTCGGCGAGCAACTTTTCAATGCTGGTGCGGATGGGGCCGCTGCGCCCGCCGGGGCGGCGGGCGCGCTCCACGATCAGCAGCAGGTCAACGCCGGGCTGCTCGTGCGCGTGGCTCTGGATCCAACGCAGGGCGCGCTGCCGCGCCGTGTCGGGGCCTTCGCCCTGCAGGTCCAGGCGGCGCGTGGGCGGGTAGCGCTGGCTCTCGTACTCGCGCGCAAGCTCGTTCAGCCGCATGGCGTGGGGATCAAGGTGCGGGTGAAGGGGAACGCGCCCCCGGTACGCACGACCGGGGCCGCGACGGCCTTCAGCGTCCGTAACCGATGGATGCAGGATCCAGTGCGATGGCGACGAGCGGTGCGGCGTCCGAGGGGTTGGTGAGCGGAGTCGGTGTGGGCGATCAAGGTCGATGTGCGGCGGCGGGCTGTGGCCCTCACCCCGCGTGCTGCGCACGACGACCCTCTCCCACGAACAGATGTGGGAGAGGGAGCACACCCCAGTCCGGCGCGGTGTGTCCCGGATCCGACGCAGTTGAATTGAAGCCCCGAGCGTGGACGCGACAGCGGCCACGAGTCGGGGCTTCCCGCTTTCAGAGCGGCGGATTCATCCGCTCAGGGAGGTCGGCGATCTGCCGCGCCGTCTGGGACCTTTGGGCTTGATCGATCATCCCCCGCGCCGAACCGCGCGGCGGTTGGCGTGTGATCCGCCTCGATCTTCGGACTCGGCGAATCCGCGGCGGCCGCCCTCAACGCCGCATCCGGGCGGCGGGTCAGGCGGGCTGCACGATCAGCTTGCCGCGCAGCATGTTCATCCCGCAGGTCCAGGTGAACTCGCCTGCGCGGTCCGGGGTGAACTCCACCGCGGTGGTCTGGTGCGCCGGCAGGTCGCGCGCGATGCCAAAGTCGCCCAGGATCACCTGTTCGCTGCACGAGCTCGTCTCGTCACGAAAGAAGTTGAGGCGCACCGGCCGCCCCTGCCGCACGGTGACCACGGACGGCGAATAGCCGCCGTGCACGGTGATGTCGATTTCCTGCACGCCGCCGGATTCGGTGGCGGCCACCGCCTGCCGCTCGCCCAGGAAGTACCACAGCACCAGCGCGATCAGCGCGATGCCGGCGAGCAGGACGGAGAGTTCGGTGGTGTCCATGGGAGCCTCCGGGTGAAAGTACGAAGGTACGAAAGTACGAAAGTACGAGAGTACGAAAGTGCGACGGACCTGTATGGTGTGCTTCGGACGGTGCCGGTGCGGCGGGAGGAAGCCCCCTCCCCCCAACCCCCTCCACCCGCTCCGCGGGAGAGGGGGAGCCGTTCGGCGCGGGGCCAAAGGTCGGCGCCGACCCGTCCCTCGCACCGGTGCAGCCTCACAGCAGTATCGTGAGGCTTTCAGCCGTTGTTGCGGCGACTTCAGTCGCTCAGCATGCGGTCGCACCGGGTGCCCCTGCCCCCCACCGGCACCCGCCGCCGCGTGCAGGTGAAGTCCCCCGGCTGTTTGGGGGACTTTCCGTCGTTGTTGCGGCGAATTCATTCGCTCAGCCACTCGGCGAGGGGAGCAATCTGCCCGACCCCACACCAATCTATCCATCCACCCGCGAACCTCACCCCCGCGCCGGACTCCATCTCCGCAGCCGGAGCGAGTTGCCCACCACGCTCACGCTGGAAAGCGACATCGCCACGCTCGCCAGCACGGGCGACAGCAGCCATCCGGTCACGGGATACAGCAGCCCCGCCGCGATGGGAATGCCGATCACGTTGTAGATGAACGCCCAGAACAGGTTCTGCTTCACCGTGCGGATGGTGGCGCGCGACAAGCGGATGGCGCTCGCCACGCCGCGCAGGTCTCCGCGCATCAGCGTAACGTCGCTGGCCTCCATCGCCACGTCCGTCCCCGTCCCGATGGCGATTCCCACGTCCGCCTGCGCCAGCGCGGGCGCGTCATTGATCCCGTCGCCCACCATTCCCACGCGGCGCCCGGCATCCTGCAGGCGCTTCACCTCGGCCGCCTTGCCGTCCGGCAGCACCTCGGCGAGCACGTCGTCCACACCCACCTCGCGCGCCACCGCCTCCGCCGTGCGCCGGTTGTCGCCGGTGATCATCACCACGCGCAGCCCCATCCCGCGCAGCGCGGCCACCGCCTCCCGAGACTCCGGCTTCACCCGGTCCGCCACGGCCACCAGCCCCGCCGCGCGCCCGTCCACCGCGGCGAACATGGGGGTGCGCCCCTGGCCCGCCAGGTCGTCCGCGCGGGCGGCCAAGGTGCCGAGGTCCACCCCGTGCTCCGCCATCAGCCGTGCGTTGCCCAGCAGGAGCGCCCGCCCAGCGACCGTGGCCTGGATGCCGTGCCCGGCCATGGCGCCAAACGAATCGGCATCCGCCAGCGCCAGCCCGCGGTCCCGAGCGCCGCGGACGATCGCTTCGCCCAGCGGATGCTCGCTCCCGCGCTCCGCGCTGGCGATCCACCCCAGCAGTTCATCCTCCGCAAACCCCTCCACCGCAACGACGTCGGTGAGCGCGGGGCGGCCCTCCGTGATGGTCCCCGTCTTGTCGAGGATGATGGTGTCCAGCCGGTGCGCCGTCTCCAGGCTCTCGCCGCCCTTGATCAGCACCCCGTGCTCCGCGCCCTTGCCGGTGCCCACCATGATCGCCGTCGGCGTGGCCAGGCCCAGCGCGCAGGGGCAGGCGATGATGAGCACCGAAACGAACGCCACCAGCGCGTCCGTGAAGCGCGTTTCCGTGGGCGCAAGGATGAACCACGCGACAAAGGTGGCGATGGCGATGCTGATGACCACGGGGGTGAACACGCCGCTGATCACGTCCGCCATGCGGGCGATGGGCGCGCGCGACCCCTGCGCGTCCTGCACCATCCGCACGATGCGCTGCAGCGCCGTGTCGCGCCCCACGCGCGTGGCCGTGAAGCGAAAGGAGCCCGTGCGGTTCAGCGTGCCGCCGAACACCTCGTCGCCCGGCGCCTTTTCCACCGGCAGGCTCTCTCCCGTGAGCATCGACTCGTCCACCGCGGACGCGCCGGCCGCCACGCGCCCGTCCACCGCGATCTTTTCGCCCGGGCGCACCACGATCACGTCGCCCACCACGACGTCGGCGATGGGGATGTCCGCCTCTACGTCGCCGCGCAGCACGCGGGCGGTGCGCGGCTGCAGCCCCATCAGCCGGCGGATGGCGTCGCCGGTGCGGCCCTTGGCGCGCGCCTCCAGCATGCGCCCCAGGAGGATGAGCGCGATGATGACGGCCGCCGCCTCGAAGTACACGGGCGGGCCCTGCATTCCGCCCATCCCCGCATGCGCGTCGCCGGCGAACCACGCGGGGCGCACGGTGGCGGCAAGGGAGTACAGGTACGCCGTCCCCGTACCCGTGGCGATCAGCGTATTCATGTCCGCCGCGCGGTGGCGAAGGGCGGCCCACGCGCCGCGGTAGAACTGGCCGCCGGCGTACAGCACCACCGGCGTGGTGAGCAGCAGCTGCACCCACTCCACGCGCCGAAAGGCCAGCAGCGGAATGCGCCCGTGGCTCATCGCCAGCACCAGCACGGGGAGGGAGAGAATGGCCGCCACCCAGAACTTGCGGCGCGTGTCGCGATACTCCGCCGCGCGGTTCTCCGCCTCCACGTCCACGGGCTCGGCGTCGTCCGCCCGCGGGGCGTCGCCCAGCGGAATGCCGAGCGCACGAACGGCGTCACGGAGCGCGCGCTCGTCCGTGACGCCGTCCAGGTAGTCGATCCGCAGCGCGCCGCCCTCCACGTCCGCCGTCACCACACCCGCGATCCCGCGCACCTGGGCGATGCTCTCCGCCGATGCAGACGAGGTTCCATCGAGGGGCAGGACGGCGCGGGCGCTCCCGGCGGCGCCGTAGCCGGTGTTCTGCACCACACCGATCAGCGACGGAAGGCCGGTGGCGGCGGGGTCGTATTCCACCGTGGCGCGGCCGGTGGCAAAGTTCACCCCCGCGCGGTGCACGCCCGGCGCGCGGCTCAGCCTGGTTTCCACGCGGCGCGCGCACGCCGCGCAGGTCATTCCCGTGATCGGCAGTTCCAGCCGCTCGCCGCCCGGCGCCACGTCCGCCCGCTTCCCCATCGTAAGCTGAACGACCGGCACGGTCTTGCCGCCGCCGCCGTCGCCCGCCGAGTCACCGTTCTGCGTGTTCATCATCCACCTCACCGTCGGTGTCCATCCCGGACCTTCCTGCTGTCCGGATACCCCTCCCCCCTATTATGGAGCAAGATGCGCGACGTGTCAACGGTCATCATCCAACGTGTTCCGGAATGCGAAGCGGCGGAGCACCCAGGGTGCCCCGCCGCTTCGCAAGACGAGCTACATAACAGGAACAGAGATACTGAACGTTCAACGTGTGCTCTGCACCCGATCAGAGCAGGCGGTCATCGTCTCTCGGATGGTGTCACCGCGGTTGCCGCAGCGTGATGTAGATCTCGTTGAACGGGTTCGTCTCCGTCTTCCTGCGCACCTCGATGGTGGCGATCTGCGCCGGATCGACAGCCTGCAGCGCATTTCCCTCCACGAGTGAGCCGTCGATGAAGACGCGAAGCGGTTCGTTGACGGGAACGCCTGAGAGGGACCCGTCGAGTCTGACGACGGGCGCTACGTCCGGCTTCAGCTGTGGGACGGTAAGACGATCGCCCGCGCAGGCCGTGAGCAGCGCCAGGGAGGCGAGAGCGAACACGCGGATCGGGATCAGGCGCATGCGGCCTCCGTTGCAGAGGGAGATGCTTTTTTCGGCGCAGGAAAACGTCTGCTTCGGCCACTTCAAGACAGCGCCATAGCGCGATTGCGCACTACACGCCAGCGGGCATGCGGAAGGGCTCGGGCTGGCGGCCGTCCACGTCGGTGAATCCGTACTCGCGGGCCAGGGCACCTGCGGTAAGCACCCGGCCGGACCAGCGCATCACCTGCGCGTCCGTGGCGAGCGCGGCGACGGCGCGGCCCAGGTACTCGGGCGATTCGGTGGACGCCAGATCGAACGGGTTCGCGGCGTGCGCGGCCATCACGCGCTCCGTGCGCATCCACCCGGGCGCGAGCGCCACCGCCGCGACGCCGTGCGGCTTGAGGTCCCACGCCATGCCGTACGCCATGCGCGCCAGCGAGAACTTGGCCAAGTCGTAGTACAGGTGGCGCAGGTACTCGCCTTCTGCCCACGCAATCGTGTTGACGATGAGGCCGCGGCCGCGTTCCACCAGCAGCGGCGCGGCGAAGCGGCTGCTGTCGAGCGCCGCGCGCACGCCGGCCACCATCATGCCGTCCCACGCGGACGCGAGTTCCCAGAACGGCTTCATGGGCAGTCCGGGCGCGCCCTCGTATCCGCCCCACGCGTTGTTCACCAGCAGGTCCATCCCGCCCTGTTCCCGCCGCACGCGCGCAAACAGCGCTTCCACGTCGGCCTGCATCGTGTGGTCGCAGCGCACGCCGACTCCCGTGCCGCCCGCCGCGGTGACCGCGTCCGCCGCGTCCTGCACCGTACCCGGCATGCCGTCGGTGGTCGCCGCGCCGCGGGTGCTGCGGCCCGTGACGTAGACCGTGGCGCCGCGCTCGCCCAGCACGCGCGCGATCGCAAGCCCGGCACCGCGCGTTGCGCCGGTCACCACCGCCACCGTACCCTGCATGCTCGCCATTGCGTTGCTCCAAGCTTGACGTGGAACGCTGCCCGCCGCATTGTTAATTAACGGACATTCATAATCCAGTCAAGATCCCGATGCCGCGTCCGCGGAGTGCCTCCACTGAGCAGATCGTCGCCGCCGCCATCCGGGTGATCGGCCGCATGGGCCCGTCGCGCCTCACGCTGGCGGACGTGGGCGCCGAGGCGGGATTGTCCGCCGCCGCGCTGGTGCAGCGGTTCGGCGGAAAGCGTGAGCTGCTGCTGGCCGTCGCGCGGTCCGGCGCCGGCTCCGTCCAAGATCAGTTCGACGAGGCGCGCGCCCGTTTCCCCTCGTCGCCGCTGAACGCGCTGATGGATGCGCTGGCGGGCGAAGGCGGCCCCATGCAGACGCCGGAGGAGGTGGTCAACCACTTGGCGTTTCTGCAGATCGACCTGACCGATCCCGAATTCCACGCCCTGGCGCTGCAGCACGCCCGGGCGACGCTGGAGGAGATTTCCGCGCTGATCGAGGAGGCGACCGCGGCGGGCGAGCTGGGAGACTGCGATCCCGACGGGGTGGGGCGGACGGTGCAGAACACGCTGAACGGCGCGCTGGTCACCTGGGCGATCTACCGCGAGGGGACGCTGGCGGAGTGGGTGCGCGGGGAGATCGAGGCGGTGCTGGAGCCGTACCGGTGAGGTTTGTCGGGCGATGACGGGCGATGACGGGTGATGACGGGTGATGACGGGCGACTGAAGTCGCGGCAACAACGGCGCGAAGTCCGCCTTCGCGGACTGCAGCCGACGCCTTGGTGCGCATCGCGAGATGCGGTGCGGCCGCTTGTCCAGAGCGAATGAATTCGCCGCTGGAAAAGCACAAAGTCCGCCTTCGCGGACTGCAGCCGCAACCTCGGTGCGGGTCCCAAATGCAGTTGAAGCCCCGAACGGCGCCTGTGGGCGTCGTGTCGGGGCTTCCTGCTTTCCGAGCGGCGGATTGATCCGCTCAGGAGGGCCGGGTTCGGCAACGGCGCCGCGCTGCGCGCGGGCCCCTCCCCCGGCCCCTCCCCGTGCAAACAGACGCACGGAGAGGGGAGAACAGCAAGAACCGTTAGCTTGGCGCAGGTGAAGTCCCCCCGTTCGTTTGGGGGGACTTTCCGTTGTTGTTGCGGCGACTTCAGTCGCTCAGCGCGCTGATCCGCCGTGCCGGTCCACCTCGGGGTCAGTGCGCGCCGGCGCCGGTTGTGGAAGCGGCGGCGGGGAGGAAGTAGAACGCGATCCCCAGGATCACGTACACCGCCAGCAGCTGCACGCCCTCCATCCAGTGGCTTTCCCCGTCGTTGCTGCAGAACGCCATCACCCCCACGCACAGCCCCACCGCAAGCACCTCCAGCGGCGTAAAGATGAGGTCCATGGGCTGAGGCGCGATGAAGTAGCTCAGGAACACCAGCAGCGGCGCCACAAAGAGCGCCACCTGGATGGACGAGCCCACCGCGATGTTGATCGCGCCGTCCATCTTGTTCTTGGCGGCCATGATGATGGCGGTGGAGTGCTCCGCCGCGTTGCCGATGATGGCCACCACGATCACGCCCACAAAGACCTCGCTCCACCCCAGCACTTCCGCCGTTTCCGTGGCCGCGCCCACCAGGAACTCCGCCATTACCGCCACGCCGATGGTGGCCAGCACCAGCATGCCGATGGACCGCCCCAGCGGCTTGGAAGGCGCGTGGGCCGGCTCCGCGTCGGTGCTCGCATCGCCCATGTACAGGTGGCGGTGCGTCTTGAGCGTGAAGAAGAGGCTGGCGATGTAGGTGAGCATGAGCACCACCGCGATCTCGGTGCTCAGGTTGCGCTCCGCGGCGGCGGCGGTGTTGCCCACCAGCTGGTGGAAGATAGCCGGCACCACGAGCCCCACGGCGCTCAGCACCAGCAGGGTGGACCCCAGGCTGGCCGCGGTGCGGTTGAAGCGCTGCGTCTCGTACTTCACGCCGCCCACCAGCGCGCTGAGCCCGAACACCAGGAGCACGTTGCCGATGATGCTCCCCGTGATGGACGCCTTCACCAGGTCGAACAGCCCGGCCCGCAGCGCCACGATGGCGATGATGAGCTCCGCCGCGTTGCCGAAGGTGGCATTCAGCAGGCCGCCCACGCCTTCGCCCACGCGCTCGGCGATTTCTTCGGTGGCGTGCCCCATCAGTCCCGCGAGCGGAATGATTCCCAGGCACGCGACCACGAACAGCGCCGTGGGGGAAGAGTGGAAGTACCACTCCATCAGCATGGCTACCGGCACAAAGACCAGCAGCAGGTTCATCAGGTTGGCGGCCGAGAAGAGGCCGGCCTTGGGGGTGGTGGTCGCCAAGAAACGTGCTCCGGACAGGGGACGTGCGCCTCGGGCGCGGACGGCGCGCAGAGTAAGCCGCGGGCCGCCCGCGCGCAACGAGGAGGGGAAGTGCGGAGTGCGGAGTGACAAGTGCTCAGTGCCCAGTGCCAGGTGCCAAGTGCCACGTGCCCAGTGCCCCCGTACCCCAGCCCTCCCTCCGCAAGCGGGCGAGGGGGAGCCCGTTCGGCGCGGGGGATGGTTCGGTGCGTGCGGCGGGCTGCGGAGGCCCCTCCCCCGGCCCCTCCCCCGGCCCCTCCCCGTGCAAACTGCCGCACGGAGAGGGGAGAACCGCAACCACAGTGAGCTTCGGAGTGTTTGGCGCGGCCGCAGGAGGCCCCCTCCCCCAACCCCCTCCACCCGCTCCGCGGCTTCGGGGTTGCCGTTGGGAGCGGGGTATGGTTCGGTGCGTGCGGCGGGCTGCGGAGGCCCCACCCCCGCCCCGCCCCGTGCAAACTGCCGCACGGAGAGGGGAGAAACCGAACCGGAATCTGCGGCCTCGTGCAGTTGAAGCCTCGATCGTGGACGCGTCAGCGGCCACGAGTCGGGGCTTACCGCTTTTCGAGCCGCGGATTCATCCGCTCAGGAGCGCCGCGTGCGGCACCGAACGCATCGCCCGAGCAGGTGCAGCCTCACAGCAGTATCGTGAGGCTTTCAGCCGTTGTTGCGGCGACTTCAGTCGCTCAGCCCCCCAGCCCGCCGAAAACAACATCGGCCCGGCGCCGCGCGGGCACCGAGCCGAGTTCCACAATCCGTCGCCACTCCTAGCCCACTTTCGTACTCTCGTACTCTCGTACTCTCGTACTGCCGTTCCGCACTCACGCACCCAGCACTCCCGCACTCCCCCTCTACCTCGTCACCACGAAATCATCCCCCCGCGCCCCGTCGTGCATCGTGATGCTCACCAGACGGTCGCGGCCGCTCCCCTTGGCGCGGTACAGCGCCTGGTCCGCGGCGGCCACCAGCGCGTCCGCATCCACCAGGTCCGCGCCCACCGCCACGCCCAGGCTGGCCGTGACTCCCACCGTGCCCCCGGGGACAGGGACGCGCATCTCCGCCAGCGTGGCGCGAAAGCGGTCCGCGAACGAGAGCGCGCCCGCCAGGTCCGTATCGTACAGCAGCACCGCGAACTCCTCGCCGCCAAAGCGCGCCGGAAGGTCCAGGTTGCGCGCGCTGGAGCGGATCAGCCGCCCCACGCGCGCCAGCACCTGGTCGCCCACGCCGTGCCCGTGCGTGTCGTTGATCCGCTTGAAGTGGTCCAGGTCAATCAACACCAGCGCCAACGAGCCGCCCGTGCGCCGCAGCCGCTGCGCCTCGCGCCGCAGCGCATCCTCCAGCACGTGGCGGCGCGACAGCTCCGTCATGGGGTCGGTGAGCGCCGTGATCTCCGTCACCGCCCAGCGTCCCGCCGTCGCCAGCCCCACGCAGAGCACGAAGACCAGGTATCCCAGCCAGAAGGCCGAAGGGGTTCCCGGCAGCAGGTGCGCGACCGGCACCACGCTGTACTCGCTCAGCACGTCGTACGTCAGGGTCGCCGAAAACGCCGCGGTGCCCACCAGCAGCGTGCGGCCGTGCGGCGTGCCCCGGGGCGAGGCGCGCCAGGCACGCGCCACCATCACCAGCAGCCCCAGCGCCATCCCCGCGTCCAGCACGGTGTTGAAGTCGGAGAGCAGCCCCAGCGGCAGCACCAGCGCCGCGCCCCACGAAGCGGCAAAGGCCAGAATCACCATCCACTGCCGCCGGCCGCCGCGCAGGCCGAACAGCTCGTTCACCAGCTTGAGAAAGAACGGTGCGCCCGCCAGCAGGGCCAGTACCCCCAGCCGGTACGGGTTGATGACGGGCATCACCAGCGCCTGCACCGGGTCCGCGTAGGTGGCGCCATAGACGGAAACGCAGGCGCACACCACGGTGAACCAAAGGTTCTCCCGCGCGCCGCGGCGGCGGAGGAAGAAGGCCAGGTGGTACACGCCGATGGCCAGGAAGAACGAGACGAGCCCGCCGATGACCACCGAACGCGGCGAGTGGCGCGCCGCCATCACGTCGTAGCGGCCCACGCGCACGGGCGAGATGAGCCCGCCGTACGCATACTCGTTGAACACGCGCACAGCCACCACGTGTCGCCCGTCGCGCGCGCGGGCCATCACCGAGTCCGGCACCCAGAACAGAATGGGCTGCACGCCCTCCACGAACTCCGGGGGCATCCCGCCGCTGCCGCCAATGCGGACGCCGTTCCAGAACACCTCGAAGGCGTCGCCCACCGAGCCGAAGTGAATGCCCACCGGCCCGTGCGCAATGGCTTCGGGGAGCGCCACCTCGCGGCGGTACCAGCCGAAGCCGTCGTAGGCGCCGATCTCCGCCTCCCACTCCACGCCGCCCCGGATGCGCTGCCAGGCGCGGTCGTCCAGGCCGCGGGCGGCCCACCCGGCGTTGTCGCCGCGGTGGAACTTCCAGGTGCCGAGCGTGAGCGTGTCCCCGGCCTGCGCGTGCGCGGCCATGGGAACGAACCAGAGAAGCAGGAAGAGGAGAATACGGCGGGGCGTCACGGGAGTGCGCGCTGATTTATGGAGGGGAATCCCACAAGGGTACAGGCAACCGTGCGCGCGGTCAAGCGAATCGTTGTGCTCGCGACTTGCAGGGACCCCGGCGGTGCCCTACGTTCCGCCCCTCTGGGGGCAACCCGTTGCACCGCAATCCTTTTCTCATTCCCAGCCAAGGGAGACGCCGCGCCGATGTCGAGCCTTGTTCCGTCCGGGCGTGCGGGAGCGCTCGCAAGCCTGGCCCGCGTGGCCGGCCCGCTTCAGGGCGAAGAGCTCGCCGTCCCCGCCCCGGTGGTCACGCTGGGGCGAGCATCCGCCTGCGACGTGGTCATCGACGACGATTCCGTATCCGCCCGGCACGCGCGGCTGGAGTTTGCCGGCGGCGGGTGGAGCATCACCGATCTGGGGAGCGTGAACGGCACGGCGGTAGGGGGCGCGCGCCTGGCGCCGGAGCAGCCCACCCCGCTTCCCTATGGCGCCACTGTGCGGCTGGGCGGCGTGCAGCTGCAGTTCCGCGAGGTGGAGGCCGCCAACGTGGAGGCGGCCCGCGCGGAGTACGTGGCCCCCGAGGCGCCGCGCACCCTGCGCGAGCAAAAGCGCGGCGGCTTCCCGGTCTGGCTGGCGGTGGTGGTCCTCGTCATCCTGGCGGTGATCGCCATGATCGTCTACACCATGACGCAGGCCACGCCCGTGAGCACCGGACTGGTCACGGTGCCGCTCCCCGTGCTTGCGATGGCGTACCCGTGAGGCTTCACTGGCGGGCCGCCGGGGCCACGCACGTGGGGCGGGTGCGCAAGGGGAACGAGGACAGCTTCGTGATGGACCCGGAGCGCGGCGTGTTCCTGGTGGCCGACGGCATGGGCGGGCACGCGGCGGGGGAAATCGCCAGCGCCATCGCGGCCGAAACCATCGGCGGGGCGTTGCGCGCGGGGGTGGATGCGGGGATGGACGCCGACGCCCTCGCGGCCACGATGGTCGAGTCGTTCCGCGCCGCCGACAGGGCGATCCTGGAGCACGTGGACGCGCACCCCGAAACGTACGGAATGGGGACGACGGCCACCGCCATCGTGCTGTGCACGGACGGCACGTACCGCATGGGCCACGTGGGCGACAGCCGCGCGTACCTGCTGCGCGGCGGCGAGCTGGCGCAGGTGTCGCGCGACCACACCTGGGTGCAGCGCGAGGTGGACGAGGGACGGCTCACCCCGGCCGGCTCGCGCCGCCATCACCTGTCGCACATCCTTACGCGGGCGCTGGGCGCGGACCCGCTGGACACGCCGGACCTGCTGGCCGGAACGCTGGTCCCCGGCGACCAGCTTCTGCTGTGCAGCGACGGGTTGACCGGGATGCTCACGGACCGCGACCTGGGCCGCGTGCTCACCATGAAGCTGCAGATCGAGGAGCGCGTGGCGCGCATGATCCGCGGCGCCAACGTAAAGGGCGGCAAGGACAACATCACCGCCGTGCTGGTGGAGATCGACGGGGCGGTGGATTGACGTTTTTCGTCATCCCCGCGACTCGATGATCCGCCCGATCCACCGTGGTCTTTTGATGAACTCCACTCCGATCCCGACACCCGCGCGCCCGGCTGACTCTTGGCCGGGCGCCGTTTTTCGTTCGTCCGTCCCGCGAACCGGGAGGGGTGGATGACGGACGTGCTGATCGCCGGGGGTGGGGTGATGGGGCTCGCGATCGGGTGGCGGCTGGC
This sequence comes from Longimicrobium sp., assembly GCF_036387355.1. Taxonomy (GTDB): domain Bacteria; phylum Gemmatimonadota; class Gemmatimonadetes; order Longimicrobiales; family Longimicrobiaceae; genus Longimicrobium. Next base: position 8,039 of record NZ_DASVTX010000383.1, on the reverse strand, counting down.
GCGGGCGGGGGTGGACGTGACCGTGCTGGAGCGCGACGGGGCGGAGTGCGACCGGCCGACCGGCGCGTGGTGGGCATCCGCCGGGATGCTGGCGCCGCTCAGCGAGGCCGGCTTCGACGATCCGGACGCGCTGGCGTTCGGGCGGGCGTCGCTGGCGCTGTATCCGCAGTTCGCGGCGGAGTTGGAGGCGGATGCGGGGCAGTCCATCGGCCTGCGCACGGAGGGGACGGTGATTGCCGCCGCGGACCGCGACGAGGCGGTGTGGCTTCGGCGGCAGTGGACGTATCACCAGGAACTCGGGCTCCCCACGCAGTGGATGAGCGGCGACGAGGCCCGCGAGCGCGAGCCGCACCTGGGCCCCCGCGTGCCCGCCGCGCTCTTTGCGCCCACGGACCACCAGGTGGACAGCCGCCTTCTGGGCGCGGCGCTGCGGCGCGCCTTTCTGGCCCGCGGCGGCACCCTGCGCGACGGCTGGGAGGTGGCGCGCATCGACGTGGAGGGCGGCCGTGCGCGCGGCGTGTGGGCACGTCCGGTCGCGACGCTCCCGGGCGCGGAGGCTGGCGCGCCGTGCGGTGCGGCTCCGGGTGCGGGAGAGGGTGCGGCGCAGGCCGGCGAGCATCGCGCCGCGGAGGAGCGGATCGCGGCGGATCGCGTGCTCGTCTGCACGGGGTCGTGGACGCGCCTGCTGCTGGCGGATGGAGAGACGGCCGCCGCCGCCCCGCGCGTCCGGCCGGTGAAGGGCCAGCTGCTGGCGCTGGAGATGTCGCCGCTGCTCACGCTCGCGCACGTGGTGCGCACCCGGCGCGTGTACCTGGTCCCGCGCGCGGACGGGCGCCTCGTCATCGGGGCAACGAGCGAGGAGGCGGGCTTCGACATGCGGATGACGGCGGGCGGCGTGCTGGATCTGCTGCGCGACGCGTGGGAGGTGCTGCCCGGCATCTACGATCTGCCGCTGCTGCAGACGTGGGCCGGCCTGCGTCCCGTGAGCCGCGACGGGCTGCCGGTGCTGGGCGCCACGCCGGTGGAAGGATTGTTCCTGGCCACCGGGCACGGCCGCAACGGAATCCTGCTCACCCCCGCCACGGCCATGGCGATGGCCGAACTGCTCATGACGGGCACCACGCCCGACGCCATCCTCCCCTTTGCCCTGAGCCGTTTCGGCTGAGGGGTGGGAGAGGCACATCTCACGGAATTCTGGGCGGATCGGACGGATGAGTGTGGGCGCGGGCTGTGGCCCTCACCCGTCCGCGCTGAGACGCGTCCACCCTCTCCCACGAACAGATGTGGGAGAGGGAGCACACGGCAACGGCAGTGCGGGGCGTCGGCTTCGGCGCATGCCGCGGCTGTGGGCCCCTCCCCGGCGCTCCCCGCTCCCCTCCCGGCCGGAAGCGAAGCGCAATCGGGAGAACGGCAGTCCGGTGCACTTCGGACGGTGCCGTGCAGGCGGAGAGGCTCCCTCTCCCCGGCCCTCTCCCCCGCTGTCGCGGGAGAAAGGGAGACCTCAGCGCGCGGGCGGCGTTCGGCGGCGAAGCGGTCGCCCGCTCGGGGCCAGCCTCTGGTCGTATCGTGAGGCTTTCAGCCGTTGTTGCGGCGACTTTAGTCGCTCAACCAACCGGCGCTGCACGAATCTGGGAATCCGTCTCGAGCCGTCCGCCCCGGCAACCCTCCCCCAGTCTGTTTTGGGGGAGGGTGGGCCGGTGGTGCCGGCCCGGGTGGGGGCCGCCCCGGGCTCCGCCGCCCACTCCGGCACCCGAACCCCCGTGCAGGTGAAGTCTCCCCGTCTGTTTTGGGGAGACTTTCCGCAGTCGTTGCGGCGACTTCAGTCGCTCAGCAGCACGCGCCGGGCTCCGATTATTCCACACGGGCCCTCAGCTCCAAGTGTGGCCGTCACCCGGCTCCTGTTGATCGCCGTCGCTTCCGCGATCAGAGGTGGAGAGGGGCGCCGCCAATCTTGTTTGGCTACTTTGTCAACTTCCCGGCAGGGGCGCGGCTTTTTGGCTTGGTGAAGCCCTCGGGTTGCCGCCGCGGGAAGGGTCAGCCGGCGGGGCGGGGCGTGGGGTGGCGGTCGTGGAGGGCGCGGGCGTACGCCGGTGTCTTGCGCAGCGAGCCGCACGACTCGCCGGGCATCTTCTTGGTCCCGAACGGGCGCAGGCTGTCCACACGCGCCGAATCGCGCGCCGTCGATGCGCGATCGTACTGGTCCAGGCACTCGGCGATGCTCCCCGTGCGCGGCCGGTTCTGCAGAACGGCCACAATGGCGAACGCGATTCCCACGATCGCGACGACGCGGATCCACCCCAGGTCCATGGTGATCCAGAACGGGACGCGCTTGTTCTTGTTGCGGGGCTTGGGCCTGGTCATCTGATCGAAAGCAGGTGCGAGGAACGGAGCAGCAGAGTAGTACGCCGCCGCGCCCCGCGCGTTCTTCCCATCCATCCGGATGCGATGCCGGTTCAGCGCAAATCCGCTCATCCCAACGACATACCGGATCGCCACGCGCGCCCGGCGAACTGCGTTTCTACATCCCCCTTGCACCTGACGTAGCGTGAGGGTTTAGCATGTTGCCGTGGCCACAACACACGCGGGATGAACGAGGGAGATTCGCGGATGCGGACCTGGAAGGTGGGCGAACTGGCGAAGCAGACCGGGCTTACCGTGCGCACGCTGCACCACTACGACCAGATCGGGCTGCTTTCGCCGTCGCACCGGACGGCGGCGGGGCACCGGCTGTACGGCGAGGTGGACGTGGGCCGGCTTCAGCAGATCGTTTCGCTGCGAAGCCTGGGGTTCGCGCTGGACGACGTCCGTGCGGTGCTGCGCGACGGCATGGCGCCGCTGGAGGTGGTGCGGATGCACGCGGCACGGCTGCGCGAGCAGATCCACGCCCAGCAGCGGCTGGCGGACCGGCTGGACCGGGTCGCCGCCGGGCTGGAGCACGCCCACCGCGTTTCTCCCGACGAACTGATCCACACCATCGAGGAGATTACGAGAATGGAGCAATACTACACGCCCGAGCAGATGGAGTACCTCAACCAGCGCCGCGAGATCGTGGGCGAGGCGCGCATCCGTGAGGTGGAGGCCGAGTGGCCGCGCCTGATGGACGAGGTACGCGCCGAGATGCAGGCGGGCACGGACCCGGCGGACCCGCGCGTGCAGGAGTTGGCGCGGCGGTGGATGGGGCTGCTGGCGGAGTTCACCGGCGGCGACCCGGGCATCGCGCGCAGCGCCAGCGCCGTCTGGGAGAACGAGACGGAGGTCCAGGGCATCAACGCCGCGGAAATGCGCGAGATAATGGGATACATCGGCCGCGCCAAGGCCGCGGGTTCGGCGTCCTGAGCCATGGCCGGATGATCGCCCTCCTGCATGGATGAAAATGAGCAGCCCTCCCCTGGATGGTTTCGGGGGAGGGCTGTTCGCGTGGGAGCGAATGAATTCGCCGCAACAACGGCGGAAAGTCTCCCCAAACAGACGGGGAGACTTCACCTGCACGGGGCGGATGGTTGGTACGACTGAGCGAGTGAACTCGCCGCAACAACGGCTGGAAGCCTCACGATACTGCCGTGAGGCTGCTCCGGCGCCGGCTGCAGCCCCGGTGCGAATTCTTCCCTCTCCGCGCGGCTGTTTGCGCGGGGAGGGGCGGGGGAGGGGCCGCCCGCCGTCGCGGGGCACGATCCGAAGCGCACGGGCCCGGCCCGGCCCTGAGCGGATGAATCCGCCGCTCCAACAGCGGGAAGCCCCGACTCGTGGCCGCTGAAGCGGCCACGATCGAGGCTTCAACCGACCGGCGGGACGCCCGGCGCGTGCTGCTCACGCTGATGTGGCCGCCGCAGTCCGCGCAGGCGGACTTCGTGCTTTCCCAGCGGCGAATCCATTCGCTCTGGACGTCGCCGCGCCGATCGTTCCGAACCGCCCCGTACTTCCGTTGGTGTGTGCTCCCACTCCCACATCTGTTCGTGGGAGAGGGTCGTCGTGCGCAGCACGCGGGGTGAGGGCCACAGCCCGCGCACGCGCACCGAACCGACCAACCGCACCGAACGGCTCCCCTCGCCCGCCGGGAGAGGGGCTACGGGGTGCCTCAGCATGCGCCAAAGCCTCCGAAGTGCCCCGTTCCGCCGCTCCATCGCCGCCTCAGCCCTCGCACCCGACCCCGTCGCCATCTCCATCGAGGCGGTGCGGATCGGGGCCGTCCACGCGCACCGGACCGTTTACGTCATCGCAATCCAGATCGTACCCGTTCCACGCCGGATACGGAGCGAGCCCATCGTCCACGAATCCCCGAACGAAGCCGCCGCCCTCTCCATCCGCTTCCTCGGGAGGACCGGCGGGCGGCTCGGGCGGTACGCCGATGGGCTCCGGGCCGTCATCCTCCGTGTCATCCGGCGCGCTGGGCGGCAGGATGATGACGGGAGGAGGGATCTGGTTGATGATGGTGGTCCGCGGCGGGTCATGGCGGCAGGTGGCGATCATCACGACAAGCGCAAGGAGAACCGCGACCGTGTACCTCATGAACGTTGCCTCCATGATAAAGTCGGACACAACGGGGGCTTCACATCCGTGAAACCGCCCCGTCCTACGGGTTCAGCACGTCCCTGTACGTGGCGCGCAGGACGGCGGCGCGGCTGTCCGTAACCTCGATGCTGCACATCAGGATTTCCGGATTCTGCAGGCTCCCGCCCTTGAACATCCCGCCCCGCACCTCGCACTCCCGCTCGCGGTACGCCGTCCAGCTCTCGCCCGCGCTCTTGAGCCCGGCGGCGGTCTCCGCCCCCGCGCGCGCCCCGATGCTGTCCTGCAGCGCCTGAAGCCGGGTTTCCGCGCGGTCCAGCACGCCGGACAGGCAGTACTGCATCTGGATGGTCGTCCGCTGTGCGCAGTCCGACACCGTCGTGTCGCGCGGGGCCGCCTTTTCCGCCACGGCGGGGCGGGCGGCGGCGGGCGCCTCCGCCCTGGCCGCGGGTTCGGGCGCCGTGCAGGCAACAGGAAGGAAGGCACAGACAAGGAGGAACACGGCGCGCATGACTCGGGGGTGCACAGGTTCAAAAGGCGACAGCGGCGTCACAGGCGCGACACCGCGCCCTGGGTTCCGTTTACGCGGACGACCTCTCCGTCGCGCAGCGCCGAAAGCGCGCCGTGCACGGCCATCACCGCGGGGATGCCCACCTCGCGCGCCGTGACCGCGCCGTGGGAAAGCGGTCCGCCGCTCTCCGTGATCACCGCGACCGCGGAGTAGAAGAGCGGCGTCCACGCGGGGTTGGTGGTGCGCGCCACCAGCACGGAGCCGGGGACGAAGCGCGCGAAGTCTTCCACGCCGTGCACCAGGCACACCGGCCCCTCCGCCGCGCCGGGCGACCCGGCCAGCCCGCGCAGCGCGCCCTCGGGCGGCGGCGCGTTGTCCTGCCCCCACACGCGTGGCGGCTGCGTGGCGCGCTGGCGCTCGTACGCGGCGCGGTTCTCGGCCGCTTCCGCCGTCGCCTCCGCGTCCGCGCCGCCGCCGTTCTCCATCAGCCGCTGCAGCGTGCGCTTGCGCAGAAAGAACACGTCTTCCGCCACGGACAGCACACCGCGCCGCACCAGCCGCGCGCCCAGTTCGGTCGCCGCCGCGCGGCTGAGCGGGTTCAGGCGCGTGGTCTGGTAGTGCTCCAGGTCGTCCAGCGCGGTGTAGGCGCGGGCCAGGCGCAGCAGTTCCGCCGCGAAGTTGCGCAGCTCCTCCGGCACGGCGGCCAGGAACTCCCGTTCCGCCGCGGACTGGCGGGCGCGCAGGTCGCCCTCGCGCGCGCCGGGATCGGGAACGTCGCCCTGCAGCAGCATGAGCCGCAGGTTCTCCAGCACCACCCACGGCTGCCCGCTCCACGTGGGAACGTACGTGTCGAACTCCACCTCGCGGTGCCCGTGATCCTCCAGAAACCGCCGGAACGCGAACAGGAAGCGCGGGTGCGCCTCCAGCAACCCGTCATCCCAGACGCGCCGCCGGTCCGTGCCCGTCAGCAGCGCGGCCAGGGCGGGCTCCGCGGCGGCGATGCGGTACAGGCGGTACAGATCGCCGTTCACCAGGCTGGTCTTGAGCTCGCTGAACGAGTTGAGCGCGTCGTACAGCACCGGGGCTTTTTCCGCCCCCGCCAGCAGGTGCACCAGCCGGTACAGCGTGCGGTGCAGCACGCCGTGGGTGATGGAGATGGCGATGTTGGGCAGAAAGTAGGCGCGGCCCAGCGCGTCGATGTCACGCATCTGCCGCCACACCTGGTCATCCGTCAGCGTGTGCAGCGGCACCGCGCCCAGCCGGCCGAGCGCCAGCAGGTAGCGGTCCAGGTCGCGCGCCCAGGTGACGGGAAGCTCCTGCACCCAGCGGTACTGCGACACCATGGTTTCGCGCATGGCGCGCAGCTCGTCCAGGCTCTCGAACGACACCTGCTGCCCGGCGGTGAACAGCTGCACCGCCGTCTGGTTGCCGTACACGTATCCGTCGAAACGGTCGAACCATGCGCCGCGAAAAGGCGGCAGCCCCATCAACTCCAGCGAGTACGTGAGCGACTCGTGAAACCCGTCCATGGTGAAGTCCCATGTGAGCGGCGTGACAGGGCTGGGAAAGCGCTCCGCGGACTCGTCGCGCGTCCACCGCTCGGGAAACTCCGTCACGGGACGTGACTGCAGCAGGTGCAGCTCTCCCTCGGCCAGCGCCCACTCCACGTCCTGCGGAAAGGCGTAGAACCGCTCCACGCGCCGCACCATGTCGGCCAGCGCGCGCAGATCGGTTTCCGCCAGGCACGGCACGTCGCGCCGCGCGGCGTCCACCTCCACCCGCTCCGTTCCCTTCGCGCCACCGACGAGCGCGTGCTCCTTGGTGGAGATGGACTGCTCCACCACCTCGCCCGTGCGCTTGGCCAGCACGAACTGGTCAATGCCGCCCTCGCCGGACACCACCGTTTCGCCCAGCCCGTACGCGGCGTTGACCACCACCTGGTCCAGCGCGCCGGTGATGGGGTTCATGGAGAACGCCACGCCCGCCACCTCGCTGCGCACCATGCGCTGGATGACGACGGCCATGGCCGCGGCGTCGGGCGCGAACCCCTTTTCGTGGCGGTAGCGGACCGCGCGGTCCTCCCACAGCGAGGCGAAGCAGCGGCGAACGGCGTCGATCACGTCGTCCACGCCCTCCACGTTCAGATACGTGTCGTGCTGCCCGGCGAACGCGGCTCCGGCGAGGTCCTCCAGCGTCGCGGAGGAGCGCACGGACACGCGCCCGCCGGCCAGCAGCGCGGGAAGGCGTTCGCGCAGTGCGGCGTCCACCTGCGGCGGCAAAGGACTCTCCGTGAGGCGCGCGCGGATGTCGGCGCACTGCGCGTGCAGCCGCGGCGCGTCCTCCGGCGTAAGCGCGGCGGCGAGGTCCGCCAGGCCGGGGACGGAGGCCAGGAAAGCGCGATAGCTCTCCGCGGGGACAATGACGCCCGGCGGAACGCCGAACCCGCCCTGCGTGAGTCGGGCGAGGCTCGCGCCTTTCCCGCCAGAGACGGCCGTTTCCGTCGCCGCGGGATCGGAGAACTCCAGGAGTGCATGCATGGGATCGGTATGCTGACGGGAGAACGGAATCGTTGATCACGGGTGCGTCGCCGGGCTGTGGCCCTCACCCGGCTCGCTTAGGCTCGCCACCCTCTCCCACGAACAGATGTGGGAGAGGGGGCACACGGCAACTGCGGTCTGGGGCGTCGGGCCCCATCGGAGCATGCCGCGGGCGCCCCTCACCCCCCCCAGCGTCCTCTCCCGCAGCGGGCGAGGGGGGCTGCGGTGTGGGCGGATGGTTCGGTTTATCGGCGGGACGGGTACGGCGCGTGACACCGGGCGTTTTGCCGGGCCGGTTCAGACGGCGCGGACGGCGATGCAGTCGCGTCCCCCGTGCCCAGAGCGAATGAATTCGCCGCTGGAAAAGCACGAAGTCCGCCTGCGCGGACTGCATCCGGGGCTCCGTCGTACGCCACCTGCGCCGGGGTGTCCGCCGGGTCGGTTGAAGCCTCGATCGTGGACGCGTCAGCGGCCACGAGTCGGGG
>NZ_DASVTX010000382.1:0-2110 GCF_036387355.1 Longimicrobium sp. | reverse complement strand
CGGGGATGCTGCGACGTCATTCGCGTTCGTACCAGAGTTGGGAAACCAGCGCCACCAGCCGGGGCGCGATGCGGGGCAGGGGCAGCACTTCGTCCACCCCGCCGGCGTCGTCCGCGGCGCCGGGCATTCCAAAGTTTGTTGAAGTTCCCCGATCGGTGGCGAGGACCGTGCCGCCTTGCGTGCGCACGCGCAGGGCGCCCCGCGCGCCGTCCTCGCCGCGGCCGGTGAGCACCACGGCGATCACGGGCGCTCCTGCCTCGGCGAGCGAGTTCAGCAGCACGTCGGCCGCGGGGCGCACGTAGTGGACGCGGGGGCCGTCGCCCAGCCGCAGGGTGCGGTCCGGCGCAAGGGCCAGGTGGCGGCCGGCGGGCGCCACGTACACGTGCCCGGCCCGCAGCACGTCGCCGCTCGCCGCGGGGCGCACGGCGAGCGGCGTGCGGCCGGCCAGAATGCGGGGGAGCAGGCTTTCGCGCCCGGCCTCCAGGTGCTGCAGCACGATGACGGCGGCGCGGAACTCCGCGGGAAGCCCGCCCAGGACTTCGGAGATGGCGGCCAGCCCCCCCACGGACGCCACGATGGCGACCACGGGCACCGGTCCGGGAGGGGCGTCACGCGGCGCGGGATGTGTCAATGGCACCCGCGGTGGCGGCGATTGGAGGTGTGCGTGCAAGGTCCCAAGGTGCGCGGAGCGAACGGGAAAGTCAAATCCCGCCGGGGCGGAGGTGGTGCGCGCGGAGCACGTCTTTTGCCCGGTGGGGGCCCCGGCTTGAACCCACAGGAGTTGTCTTGGCAGAACGTGACATCGTGGTCATCGGGGCTTCGGCGGGGGGCGTCGAGGCGGTGGCGGCGCTCATCGAGGCGCTTCCCGCGGACTTTCCCGCGGCCGTGTTCGTCGTCGTGCACTTTCCGCCGCACGTCACCAGCGTGCTGCCGCGCATCATCTCCCGCCGCGGGAGCATGGAGGCGGAGCACGCGGTGGACGGCGCGCCCATTGAACTGGGGCGGGTGTACGTGGCGCCGCCCGACATGCACCTGCTGCTGGAGACGGGGCACATGCGCCTGGTGCGCGGCCCGCGGGAAAACAACACCCGCCCGGCGGTGGACCCGCTGTTCCGCAGCGCCGCGCGGGCGTACGGGCCGCGGGTGATCGCCATCGTGCTCAGCGGCAACCTGGACGACGGCAGCGCGGGGCTGATCGCCGTCAAAAAGAGGGGCGGGCTGGCGGTGGTGCAGGACCCGGACGATGCGCTGTATCCCGGAATGCCGTCCAGCGCCATCCGCAACGCGCAGGTGGACCACGTGGTGCCGCTGGGCGGGATGGCGGAGTTGCTGACGCAGAAGGCGGGGGAAGCCGTGCAGGAGCCCGAGACCCATCCCGAAGCCGGCCTGTACGGCCAGGAAACGCGCATTGCCGAGATGGACCGCGATGCGCTGGAAAGCGACCGCGCGGGGGCGCCGTCGGCCTTTGCCTGCCCGGAGTGCCACGGGGTGCTGTGGGAGGTGCAGGATGGCGATCTGACGCGGTTCCGCTGCCGCGTGGGGCACGCGTACTCCATGGAGAACCTGCTGGCCGGGCAGAGTGCGTCGCTGGACGCCGCGCTGTGGACGGCGTACCGGGCGCTGGAGGAGCGGGCGGCGCTCACGGACCGCATGGCCGTACGCATGCGCGAGCGCAACCAGCCCGCGCTGGCCACGCGCTACGAGGAGCAGACGCGCGAAACGCTGAGCCGCGCCGAGGCCATCCGCCGCGTGCTGACGTCGGGAAGCCAGGACATCCCGGTCAGCGAGCGCGGCCCGCGGGAGCAGAACGTGGCCGACTGACGAGCTTTCCCAGAGGGAGGGAGATGGAGAGCCCCGGCCCGCATTGCCGCGGGGCGGGGCTTTTCCTGCAACGGCGAAATTGCAGAGGAACAGAGAACTGCCAGAGGAACAGAGAACTGCCAGAGGAACAGAGGGAAACCCATGCGGTCCTCTGTTCCTCTGCCCCTTCTCTGTTCCTCTGTACCCTCACGCTGTTTCTGTTCCGGGCGTGGGGCGCGAATCAGGTACGGTCAGGGCGTGGTGGTGCCGCCGGTGGTGCCCGTGGTCCCCGTCCCGGTGGTACCGGTGG
>NZ_DASVTX010000381.1:0-5174 GCF_036387355.1 Longimicrobium sp. | reverse complement strand
CGCGCCGGGAGGCGCGCCGCGGGGGCGTCAGCTCAGGCTTCGGACGGCAGGTTGCTGCCGGCGATGCGCGGCAGCACGCCGCGGACGAGCGCCGCAAGCTGGTCGCGCACGCGGGCACCCACTTCCATCACCTCGTCGTGCGTCAGCTTTTCCCCGCCCAGCCCCGCGGCCAGGTTGGTGATGCACGAGATCCCCAGACACTTTACCCCGATCGCCGCGGCCACCAGGACCTCGGGGACGGTGGACATCCCCACCGCGTCCGCTCCCAGCCGGCCCAGCATGCGCACCTCGGCCAGCGTCTCGTAGCTGGGGCCGAGCAGCCCGGCGTACACGCCTTCCGTCACCGGAATCTTCAGGTCACGCGCCACCTCGGCCGCGGCGCGCCGGAACGCCTTGTCGTACGGCTCCGACATGTCGGGAAAGCGCGTTTCTCCCGGAAACGTGGGGCCGATGAGCGGGTTGCGGAACATCAGGTTCAGGTGATCGGCGATGATCATCAGGTCGCCGGGCACAAAGCCGGGGCGAATGCCGCCCGCCGCGTTGGTCAGCAGCATGGTCTGCGCGCCCAGCGCCGCCAGCGCGCGGATGGGGAGCGCCACGTCCGACGGCTGCCATCCCTCGTACAGGTGAAAGCGGCCCTGCATGGCCACCACCTCCACCCCGTTCATCTGCCCCGCCACCAGCTGCCCCGCGTGCCCCGCCAGCGCCTGCGTGCGGCGCGGAAAGCCGGGGATGTCGTCAAAGGGAACGCGCACCGCGTCCTCGATCTCGTCCGCCAGGCCGCCCAGGCCGCTGCCCAAGACCAGGATGGCGTGCGGGGCGCGGGTAAAGCGCTCGCGAAGATAGGTGACGGTGTCGTGAATGGGGGTGGCGTGCATCGCGTTCTCCATGGGTGGCCGGGAAAGCGCCAATCTCAACCGCCGCTCCGCCCGCGTCAACGGCACGCGAAGCTTGCCCTCGCGCCTTTCATGCGGCATCCTGCTGCGCCGCCGCTGTTCGCGCCGGGGCCGCTCCCTGGCTCCGCGCGACCTTCCGTACCTCTCCCGCACACCCGCATGCCGCGTCTTCTGCTCTGCCTCGCCCTGCTGGTGGGCGCCTCGCCGGCTCTCGCCCAGACCGCGCCGCTCCCCGCGGACAGCGTGCGCCCCGGCTTGCGCGTCCGCGTGACCATGGAGTTCGACGAGCGCACCGCTGGCTACGTTTCGCGCCTGGACGCGGACAGCCTGGTGCTCTCGGCCCGCGGCTCGGCGCCGCCCGCCGCGTTTTCCGCACCGGCCATCCGCAGGCTGGAGCTGAGCGGGGGGCGCGACCGCCGCACCTGGATGCTGGCCGGAGCGACGGCCGGCACCCTGGCTGGCCTGATCTGGGCGGAGTTCGACCGGCCCTCGGGCGACGGCGGGGAGGAGAAGATCGTCATGGGCGTCACCCGGGTGGGGTACGCCATTTCCGGATCGCTGTACGGCGCGCTGGCCGGCTGGTTCGGCGCCCCGGAACGCTGGCGCGCCGTGAACCTGCGGCGCTGATCGTCATCGCCTCGCACGCCCTTCTCACCCCTCCTGACGGAGAACACCATGCGGAAAGCTCTGCTCGCGTTTGTCGCCGTGCTGCTGTGCGCGGGACCCGTGTGCGCCCAGCGGGATTCGCTGCCGCTGGCGCAGGTGCCGCTGCAGTCCAGGGTGCGCGTGGACCCGGAAGGCGGAGAGCGGGTCACGGGCCGGCTGCTGCGCACAGACTCCGGGCGGGTGGTGGTGAACACGGGTGCCGCGGCGGCCGCGCCGTTCAGCGTTGCGGCGCTGGAGTCCATGTCCGTGAGCCGCGGGCGGCAGCGTGGCTTGTGGACGGCTACGGGATTTTTTGTGGGCGGCGCGGCGGGGATTCTGTACAGCCGGGCGCAGGAACAGGAGCCGGAGGACATCGGCGGGGTGCAGGGCGTGGCGGACGGGATCGCCAACACCATTCTCGGGGCACTCATCGGAGGGATCGCGGGATTTGTTCTGGCGCCGGAGCGGTGGAGGGCGGTGGCGCTCCGGCAGTGATGCATCCCCCGTTGGTCGGGGGCCCAAGCCGGCTGAGTGAATGAATTCGCCACAACAACGGCGGAAAGTCCCCCCAAACAGACGGGGGGACTTCACCTGCATGGGGGCGGCGGGTGGCGAGTGGGAGGAGCGGAGTTCAAGGGCGGCCCCCACCCGGGCTCGCATTACTCGCCCACCCTCCCCCCAAACGGACTGGGGGAGGGTTGGTGGGGCGGCAGCTTTGGGGTGGATTGCGCAGATCGGTGCGGCGGGGGGCTGTGGCCCTCACCCGGCTCGCTAAAGCTCGCCACCCTCTCCCACGAACAGATGTGGGAGAGGGGGCACACCCCAACAGCAGTCCCGTGCGGCTAGGCGGGATCCATGCGGCGGAGACCCGCGGATCGACCCAAGTCGCCGGAAGAACGGCTGAAGCCTCACGATACTGCTGTGAGGCTGCGGAGTACGGGGATCGGCGCCGAACTCGACCCGACGCCGAACGGCTCCCCCTCTCCCGCGGAGCGGGCGGAGGGGGCTGGGGGGAGGGGGCCTCCTTCCGCCGCATCGGCACTGTGCGAACCACACCGAAGTGCAGTTCTCCCCTCTCCGTGCGGCAGTTTGCACGGGGAGGGGCCGGGGGAGGGGCCCACGCGCAGCGTGACCGTTCTCGGATCAACGGCCTCTCTGATCGGATGAATCCGCCGCTCGGGCAGCGGAAAGCCCCGACTCATGGCCGCTGCCGCGCCCACGCTCGGGGCTTAAACTGCGTTGGAATCGCACCAAACTGGGGTGTGCTCCCTCTCCCACATGTGTTCGTGGGAGAGGGTCGTCGTGCGCAGCACGCGGGGTGAGGGCCACAGCCGCAGACGCGCACCCGACCATCCTCCGCCCCGAATCTCCTTCTCCATCGTACCTGAGCCGCTACCGCCCGCGTCGCCATCATCTCCCCCCGTTGCCGCGCACGGGGCGAGGCGCGAGCTTGGCGGGATGAGCGCCTCAGCCCATCCACCGACGCGCGTCCGTTCCCTGCTCCGCTTCGCCGCGGGGCTGGCGGTGATCGTCGCGCTCATGTTCGTGGGGGACGCGATCACGGCGGCCGCGCGGCTGCCGTTGCCGGGAAGCGTGGTGGGGATGCTGCTCCTGGCCGCCGCGCTGCGGATGCGCTGGATCTCCCCCGCCCTGGTGCAGCCCGCCGCCGAAATGCTCATCCGCAACATGGCGCTGCTCTTTGTGCCCGCGGGTGTGGGCCTGATGCTGTATCTGCCGCTCCTGCGCCGCGAATGGGTGCCCATCGTGGCGGCAAGCGTGGCGAGCACGTTCGCGGTCCTCGTCGTGGTGGCGTGGACGCAGCAGCGGCTGGAGCGCGATGACTGAGCCGCTGCGCCCGCTGGCTCTCGCCACGCTGGCCATCGCCGCCACGCTCGCCGTGTACGCGGCGGCGCGCGTGGTGCAGCGGCGCACCGGGTCCGTGCTGCTGCACCCCGTACTGGTCGCCATCGTCACGCTGATCCTGGCGCTGCGCGGGATGGGGATCGGCTACGCGGAGTACCAGCGCGGCGGGCGGCTGCTGGGGTTCTGGCTGGGGCCGGCGGTGGTGGCGCTGGGGCTTCCTCTCTATCGGCAGATGGAGGAGATCGGGCGGCGCCGGCGCGCGGTGCTGCTGTCGCTGCTGGCGGGGAGCGCCGTGGGCGTGGTGACGGCGACGGGGACGGCGCTGCTTTTCGGTGCGTCGTCTCAGGTGGTGCGCTCGCTGGCCTCGCGTTCGGTCACCACGCCGATCGCCATGGCCATTTCCGCGCGTGTGGGCGGGCTGCCGCCGCTTTCCGCCGCCGTGGTGATTCTGAGCGGTATCCTGGGCGCCGTCGCCGGCCCGCCGCTGCTGCGCGTGATGGACATCCGCAGCCGCACCGCGTGGGGGATCGCGATGGGCGCCAGCGCGCACGGCGTGGGCACCGCGCGCGCCGCGGAGGAGGGAGACACGGAAGCCGCCAGTAGCGGGCTCGCCATCGGCATCATGGGCGTGTTCACCGCCGTGATGGCGCCGCTGGTGATCTGGGCCCTGGCGGAACTCGAGTGGATCGGCCCGATGGTGTTCGCGTCCGGATGACGCGGGACTGCGATCGCCCGGAGGATGCACGTTTGATGGTGGATGCGAGGAGGGCCGGGAATTGTGCTCCCGGCCCTCCTCGTTACGTACGGAATCCGCCAGCGGTGCTTCAGCGGGTGTCGGGGCAGCTGCAGTAGGTGTGGCAGGCGGTAAAGTCGATGTACGACGGCGCGAACGCCTCCTGCCCGCGAACGGTGCCCGGGGCCGGCGCGTCGATCTGCTCCGTGGGGAACGACTGCACGGCCACCGTTTCCACATCCAGCTTGAGCTTCTTCATCTCGGTCCTCCTGATGGGGGTTCAGGCCTGCTGTTCGCGCGTGCAGCTGGTGTAGCACTGCGAGGGCGCCAGGTACGACGGCCGCAGCTCTTCGTTGCCGCGCACGGTGCCCAGCACGGGCGCCGCATCGCGAGCGGTGGAGAAGGACTGCACGGCGATCGTGTCCAGATCCAGCGTGAGCTTCTTCATCTGCGTTCACCTCGGTGCGGGGTGCGCCAGAATCCTTTCGCGCACAAACACGCGAATTGCGGAACCGTTCGGACAGTAGCGCCCGCGCACGGGTTCGTCAACAACGCGTGCGCCATTCCGTTCCATGCCGCGCCGGTAGGATGGTTGGACCGGCGCACGGAATCCGCCGTCGCGAGGGCCCCTCCCCCGCCCCTCCCCGCTCCCCTCCCGGCCAGAAGCGAAGCACGAGGGGAGAACGGCGGATCAGTGCTCTTCAGACGGTGCCGATGCGGCGGAAGGAGGTCCCCTCCCCCCAACCCCCTCCACCCGCCCCGGGAGAGGGGGAGCCGTTCGGCGTCAGGTCGAGTTCGGCGCCGATCGCCGTACTCCGCAGCCTCACGGCAGTATCATGAAGCTTTCAGCCGTGTTGCGGCGACTTGGGTCGATCAGTCGGTCTGCGCCGCATGGATCCCGCCGGACCGCACGGGCCCGCCGTTGGGGTGTGCCCCCTCTCCCACATCTGTTCGTGGGAGTGTCATTCACCGGCTGCGCCGACCCATGGCGCATGAAACGGGAGCACGGCATAGATGTATGTGGTGTGCCGGTGCGG
>NZ_DASVTX010000380.1:0-8099 GCF_036387355.1 Longimicrobium sp. | reverse complement strand
TGCATCTTGCCCCACAGCCCCTTGGGGATCTCGGGCTTGATGAGGTCGGCGATGCGGGCGGCGTGCTCTTCCACGTTGCGCACGCCCAGCGCCGCCGCCATCCGCCGCCACGAGCCGAAGACGTTGATGGCCACGGGGATGTCGCTTTCCGTGCCGTCCATCAGCACCGGGCGCTCAAAGAAGAGCGCGGGGCCGCCGCCGGGAAGCTTCATGGCCCGGTCGGTGATCTCGGCCATCTCCAGGTCCACCGAGACCGGCTCGCGCACGCGCACCAGCTGCCCGGTGCGGTCCAGGTAGCGCAGAAACTCGCGCAGGTTCTGAAACACCATCGTCACCGCCCCCCCATGCAGGAAGCGCCCGCGGACTCCGGGGCGCATCACCGTCGCGAAAAGAATCCGCCCCCCGGCGCGCGGAGGACGGACCGGGCTACTGCCCCAGCATCACCGCGCCCAGCCGGCGCACGATCACAAAAGAGACAAAGGAGACGCCGCCCAGGATGAGCATGAGCCGGGCGAGCTTCATCTGCCGCATTCCCACCTCGTTCAGCCGCCCCTCCGGCTTCCACACGCCGGCCACCGTGGGCCCCTGCGCCGGGTCTGCCGGGTGGCGCCACGCCAGCAGCTGCAGCACGGCGCTCGCCACGCAGCAGCCGAAGAAGCTGAGCAGCAGGGTGCTCGCCACCACCTTGAACAGCACGCTCATCGGCGCCTTCCATGGTGCAGGGCCGCGATGCCGCCGGACAGCGTGCTCCACTGCACGCCCTCGAAGCCCGCCTCCTCCATCCGCCTGGCGAGCTCCTTGGGCGCGGGGAACTGCACCACGGACTCGGGGAGATAGTTGTACGCGGTGGGGTGGCTGCTGATCATGCGCCCGATACGGGGAAGCACGTGCATGCTGTACAGGCGGTACAGCGTGCGGAACGGCTCCCACGTGGGGTTGGTGAACTCCAGGATCACCAGCTTGGCGCCCGGCTTGAGCACGCGCGCCATTTCGCGCAGCCCGGCGTCCAGATCCGCCAGGTTGCGCACGCCGAACCCCACGGTGGCGCCGTCGAAGGTGGCGTCGGCGTAGGGGAGCGACAGGGCGTCGGCGCAGGCGGGGCGCACGGGAACGGAGCGCGTCTTTCCCGCGCTCACGCCGCGCTCCAGCATTTCGTAGGTGAAGTCGCTCCCCACCACGCGGCCCCGGAAGCCGCCGCGCGCCGCCAGGGCCACGGCCAGGTCCATGGTGCCGGCGCAGTTGTCCAGGTAGGTGCCGCCGGGGACGCGCTCCCAGTCCAGCCGGCGCACGGCCAGGCGGCGCCACAGCCGGTCGATGTTCATCGACAGGACGTGGTTGAGCAGGTCGTAGCGCGGCGCGATGGCGCTGAACATGGTGCGCACGTGCGCCGCCTTGTGCGCCGGCGCGGGAAGCGCGGTGGGCCGCGCGGAACTTTCTGGCATACCGTAAACCGCTCGCGTCACTTAGAATGGAGCCGCTGAAACTAGCCCCCTCCCCGAGGCGCCAGCAAGACTGCGCCGCGGACGTGAAACTTCGCGCGCCCGCCCCCCGTACGGTCCCGCACGTCTGATCTCAGGCCCCGAAACCAAGCGGTGAACGCAACTCAGGTCTCCGACCACGAACTGGTCACCCGCGCCCAGCAGGGCAGCGAGAAGGCCTATCGGGAACTCCTCGGCCGCTACGAGCGCCCGGTGTTTTCCATTGTCTATCGCATGATCCGCGACCGCGAACAGGCCGAAGACCTGGCGCAGGAAACGTTCGTGCGCGTGTTCAACCACATCGACCGGTACGACCCGAAGTACAAGTTCAGCAGCTGGATCTTCAAGATCGCCACCAACCTGACGATCGACCACATCCGGCGGAAGGAGCTGAACACGGTTTCCATCGACGGATCGCGCAACGCCACCACGGCGGACCAGATCGAGGCCACGGCCATCACCATCATTTCCCCGGACGAGAACCCCGAGGAGTTGCTGGAGGCCAAGGAGCTGGGCGAGGAGATCGAGGAAGCCATCGGCAGGCTGCGGCCGGAGTACCGGGCCGCCATCCTGCTGCGCCACGTGGAAGGGCGCGAGTACCAGGAGATCGCCGAGATCATGGGGCTGCCCCTGGGCACGGTAAAGACGTACATCCACCGCGGGCGCAACGAGCTGCGCGATTCGCTGCAGCACCTGAAGGTGTGATCGCGGTTCCCGCGGGAACCCTGAAACTCCGGAGCCCCGGGCTCCGTACCTGACCACCATGATGACGAACCCACCCTGAGGACCTCGTGACGGACGCAACCGGACACCTGCCGTACTGGACGCTGGAGCAGCTGGCGGAAGGAGACCTTTCCCACGCGGAACGGTCCGTCGCCGAGCAGCACCTGCGTGCCTGCGCCCACTGCCGGGCGGAGATGGAGAGCGCGCGCGGCCTGGTGGCGGCGCTGTCCGCCCTGCCCCCGCTGGCGCCCTCGCCCCGCTTTGCCGACGCGGTGATGTCGCGGGTGCAGATCGCGCCCCGGGCGGCCGCGGCTCCGGCCGCCGCCGCCGCGCCCGCCGCCGCGCCGCGCGCGCGACGGATGTGGCTCGCGCTGGCGGCGATGGTGCTGGCGCCGGTGGCGCCCATCTGGCTGCTGGGACAGTGGCTGGCGGGGCACCCCATGGTGAGCGTGGGCTCGCTCTGGGCGGTGGGCCGCGAGTGGGCGCAGCAGGTGGCCTGGGGCGCGGTGGTGGAAGCCACGGGCACCCTGGCGCGCACCGGCGCCTTCAGCTGGGTGGCGGGCACGGTGGGGAGCCTGCCCGGCCCGCAGGCGGCGGGCGTTCCTCTGCTGTTGATGATGATTCTGGCCGCGATTCCGGTTTCGGCCTTCACGATGGCCCGGCTGCTGCGGGCCCCTGCTACGCGGATGACCCATGCGTAACCCGAATCACTTTCTTGCCGGGCTGGCGCTGGCGGCGGCACTGGCCGCACCGGCCCGCGCGCAGGACTCGCTGGTGCTGGACGCGGCGCCGCCCCCGGCCCCGGTGGCGCCCCTGCCGGTGGCCGCGCCCGCCCCGGTGGTGCGCGGCGACCAGCTGCACTTCAACGGCGACCAGACCATCGCCGCCGGCCAGACGGTGGACGGCGACGTGGTGCTGCTGAACGGCGACCTTACGGTGGCCGGCACGGTGCGCGGCGACGTGACGGTGGCGCGCGGCGACCTGGTGCTGGAGCGCGGCGCCGTGATTGACGGCGACGCGGTGGTGGCCGGCGGCCGCCTGGTGGACCGCGGCGCCCGCATCCTCGGCGAAATGCGGGTGGAAGACGGCTCCCGCGCGGCGGCGCTGCGCGGCGGCCCGGCGGCGCACGCCCGCTCGCAGCGGTCGTGGTTCGCCCCCATCGGCCAGGGGATCGCGGGGATCATTCAGACGCTGGCGCTGGGGCTGGTGCTGGCCGGCATCGGCGTGGCGATGATCTTCTACGGCATGCCGCACCTGACGCGCGTCACCGACACCATCCGCGGCGAGACGGGGCGTGCGGCGGCGGTGGGCGTGGCGGCCGGGGTGCTGAGCTTTCCCCTCTTCATCGTGGGCATCGTGCTGCTGTGCGTCACCATCATCGGCATTCCGCTGCTGCTGGTGTACCTGCCGCTGTTCTGGCTGGCGCTGAGCGGCGCGGGGCTGCTGGGCGTGGTGGCGGTGGCGCACGCGCTGGGCGAGCGCACGGCGGAGCAGCGCGGCGGCTACGACGGGCGCAACTCCTACAACTACCTGCTCACCGGGCTGGTGGTGCTGCTGGCCCCCAAGCTGATCGGCCACCTGGTGGGAATGACGCCCTTTCTGGGATGGATCGGCGACCTGATCGGCTTCTTTGCGGGGCTGATGCTGCTGGTGGCGGGCGCGGTGGGGATGGGCGCGGTGCTGCTGGTGGGCGCGCGGATGTGGGAAGAGCGCCGCTACCGCAAGCGGATGGGGTGGTCCGGCGCGGGAATGGACGACCTGGGCACCGGCGGCGCGCATGCGCTCTGATAGGATGCGCCGCCGGGTTGTGGCCGCCGCCGCGCTGCTGTGCGCGGCGGCGGCCCCCGCGCATGCGCAGTGGCGCACGGTGACGTCCGCGCGGCAGCTGCAGGGCGAGCGGCAGGCGAACGTGCAGGTGGACTACGGCGCCGGCGGGCTCACCGTGCGCCCGGCCGCGGCGGGGCTGCTGTACCGCATGCAGCTGCGCTACGACGAGGAGCGCACCCGGCCGCTGAGCAGCTGGGACGCGCGGACGGGGGTGCTGCGGCTGGGGGTGCAGGCCACGCACCGCAACCAGAACACGCGGCGGGGCGGCAACGCGGTGGTGGAGCTTGCC
Source organism: Longimicrobium sp. (assembly GCF_036387355.1). GTDB lineage: Bacteria > Gemmatimonadota > Gemmatimonadetes > Longimicrobiales > Longimicrobiaceae > Longimicrobium. The sequence goes on along the minus strand of NZ_DASVTX010000380.1, from coordinate 3,782 downwards.
CGCGGCGTGCCGATGGACCTGAAGCTGGCGTTCGGCGCGGGCGACGCCTCGCTGGACCTGGGCGGCCTGTCGCTGCGCAGCCTGCAGCTTTCCACCGGCGCCAGCGCCACGGAGCTGCGCGTCAGCACGCCCAACCCGGTGCTGGCCGGCACGGTGGCGCTGGAAAGCGGCGCGGCGCGGCTGCACGCCAGCGGCCTGGGCAACCTGGGCGCCGAGCGCATCACCCTGGAGGGCGGCGTGGGATCGTCCACGCTGGAGTTTGACGGGGCGTGGCGGCGCAACGCGGCGGTGAACGTGGAGATGGGGATGGGCGCGGTGACGCTGCGCTTTCCCCGCGACGTGGGGGTGCGTGTCACCAAGGACACCTTCCTGACCCGCTTTCACAGCGCGGACCTGGTCAAGCGCGGCGACGCGTGGTACTCGCGCAACTGGAGCGCGGCGCGCACCCGGGTAACGGTGGACGTGAGCGCGGCGCTGGGAAGCGTTTCGGTGGAGTGGATGGACCCGAGGGCCTGACGTGTTGTCGGCGGGCGGACACCTGACCTGAGCGGGAGAGGGACCGATGCTGGGGAAGCTGCTGGCGATGGGTGTGGTGGCGACCGGAGGGCTGGTGGTGATGGGGATCGCGCTGGCGATGGTGGGCGCGGTGATCGGGCTGGCGTTCGCGGTGGTGGCGCTGGCCGTCAAGGCGATCCCGCTGCTGCTGATCGGCCTGATCGTCACCCGGCTGGTGCGCGCGTCGGAGCGGCGGCGCTTTGCGGTGTACGCCGCGGACCAGCGCTGGCTGGACAGCTGAACAGACGGGTCGCACACCGAAGCACAGAGACACGGAGGAGGAACGGCGAAATTCCGTTCTTCGAGGCAGAACCCGAAGGGGCATGGAGGTCACGGGAAACATCCCGGACCGCCATGCCCCTTCTCCATTTCCTCCTTGCTGTCCTCTTATCGCCTTCAGCGCCGAGGTGGGCGGCAGGACCGGCGGGGCGGAGGTACCGTCGCGGGCAGCGCGGCCGGCGACGGCCGCGAACTGGCATCTGGCGCACCGGATGCGTCGCATCAGCCCCACCGGGATTCTTCGCCCGCCTCGGACTTTGAGCGTCATTCTGAGCGAGGCGCTGCGCCGCACCGTCCGTCACGCCGGACTCTGGCGCCGACCGAAGAATCCCGCGCCACCGCTTCCCATGCACGCCCGGTTGCGCGGCGTGCTCGGACGCTGCGGGTGCGGCGGGAGAGGCTGGGGCACGCCACGCCGGACTGCGGCGCGGCGGATGGTTCGGTCCGGGATTCTTCAGTCGCGCATGAACGCGGTGCCGGGGAAGGCGCGGCGCACGCTCCTTCAGAGTGACCCCTCAGCGCCGAGGTGGGCGGCAGGAATGGTGAGGCGGAGGTGCCTCCGTGGGCGGCGGGGGCCGCGCCGGCCGCGCTGCCCGGGCGAACTGGCATCTGGCGCACCGGATGCGTCGCATGAGCCCCACCGGGATTCCCCACCCGCCTCGGACTCCGGGTGTCATTCTGAGCGAGGCGCTGCGCCGCACCGTCCGTCACACCGAGCTCTGGCGCCGACCGAAGAATCCCGCGCCACCGCGTCCCATGCACGCCCGGTTGCGCGCCGCGCTCGGACGCTGCGGGTGCGGTGGGCGAGGCTGGAGCACGCCACGCCGGACCGCGGCGCGGCTGATGTTTCGGTCCGGGATTCTTCAGTCGCGCATGAACGCGGTGCCGGGGAAAGCGCGGCGCGCGCTCCTTCAGAATGACGCGTCAGCGCCGAGGTGGGCGGCAGGAATGGTGAGGCGGAGGTGCCTCCGTGGGCGGCGGGGGCCGCGCCGGCCGCGCGAACTGGCGTCAGGCGCACCGGATGCGTCGCATCAGCCCCACCGGGATTCCCCACCCGGCTCGGACTTCGAGTGTCATTCTGAGGGAGGCGCGTCGCCGCACCGTCCGTCACACCGGACTCTGGCGCCGACCGAAGAATCCCGCGCCCCCGCATCCGATGCACGCCCGGTTGCGCGCCGCGCTCGGACGCTGCGGGTGCGGCGGGAGAGGCTGGGGCACGCCACGCCGGACCGCGGCGCGGCGGACGTTTCGGTCCGGGATTCTTCAGTCGCGCATGAACGCGGTGCCGGGGAGAGCGCGGCGCACGCTCCTTCAGAATGACGCCGCAGCGCCGAGGTGAGCGGCAGGATACCGGCGGGGCGGACGGTGCCGCCGCGGGCGGCGGGGGCGCGCGGGGAACTTTCACGGACCGGCGGAAAGTGGGGCAGCATCTCCACGAAACCGTGGGGAACGTCCGCCCCAATGTTTCACTGGGCCGGGTCCGCATCCGGCGTGCACTTTTCCCTAAGTGATTGCGGCACAATTCCGGACGGGAATGGAACAATCCGGCACACGCGTTGCCGACAATGCATGCCGATCCCGCCCCGCGGACCGGAGCGCACCGTGCCCTCCGCCGCCCCGGGCCCCGGGATCCGAAGTCCCCCGGCGACACTCCTTTTCCGGCATCCCCCGGCAAAAGATGCACAGCCGACGGCCCCCGTGGGCCGGCCGCCCGCGGCGCACCCGCCGCTCGCGGTGCTTTTCCCGTCCGGGCGCCATGCCCGCCGCGGCCGCCGCCCCTGTGCGGGCGGGGCGGCGAACAACCCCATCCTTTGCGGAGGAACCCCCCGATGCCGTCCGTGCTGACTTACCCAGGCGTCTACGTGGAGGAAGTCCCAAGCGGAGTGCGCACCATCACAGGCGTCAGCACGTCGGTGACGGCCTTTGCGGGCGCCGCCCGCCGCGGCCCGCTGAACCGTGCGGTGCGCGTGCAGAGCTTTGCCGACTACGAGCGCGCGTTCGGCGGGCTCGTGTCGGAATACGAACTGGGCTACGCCGTGCGCCAGTTCTTTCAGAACGGCGGCGGCGAGGCGTGGGTCATTCGCCTGGCCAAGAACCCGTCCGCCGCGTTCGTGGACCTGGCCGGCGCCAGCGGCCCCTCGCTGCGGCTCACGGCGCGCGACGAGGGCGCGGCCGGCAACGCCATCCAGGTGCAGGTGAGCCACGACACCGCCACCCCCGGCAGCACCTTCAACCTGACCCTGCAGTACACCTCGGCCAACGCCACCGAGAACCGGGTGGAAACGTTCGCCGACCTGAGCATGAACGCGTCGGACCCGCGCTACGTGGTGGACGTGGTGAACGACGCCTCGCAGCTGGTGACGGTGCAGGTGACCGCACCGGCCGGCGCGTTGGCCTCGGCGCAGGGCGCCAGCATCAGCGGCGCGCTGGACGACGTGGGCCCGCTGGTGACCGCCGGCGCGCACCGCTTTCAGGTGGTGGTGAACGGCGACGCGCCGGTGGAGGTGGTGCTGAACCCCGCCACCGACGTGGCCGGCGCCGACGCCGCCACGCGGCTCACCACGCTGGCCGCCGCCATCGCCGCCGCGGTGCCCGCCATCACCTGCACCGCCAGTGGCGGGCGGCTCACGCTGGAGTCCAAGGAAACGGGCGAGCGTTCCAGCGTGCGCGTGCTGCCGGGCTCCGCCAACGACGCCTCCGCGGCGCTCAAGCTGGGGAGCGCCAACGGCGGCACCGAGGTGGACGCGGCCGCCGCCATCCGCCCCGTGGAGCAGCCCGGCGCGGCCAGCATCGTGACCGCCCAGCTGGCGCTTTCGGACGCGCCGGCCCCCGCCAACGGCGCGCGTTCCGTCTCGGTGAGCCTGGACGGGTACGGGCCGGACGTGGTGACGCTCACCTACGACGCCTCCGCGACGGACCTGGACGACCGACTGGCCGCCGTCGCCGCG
>NZ_DASVTX010000379.1:0-23349 GCF_036387355.1 Longimicrobium sp. | reverse complement strand
AGGAAGCCACCCAGGTGCGGGTGAACGAGTTCCTCACCGTGGCCGAACTGGCCGAGCTGATCGACGTGCCGGCCAACCAGCTCATCGGGTCGGCGTTCAAGAACCTGGGGCTGATGGTCACCATCAACCAGCGCCTTGACTTCGACCAGATCGAGCTGCTGCTGGACGAATTCGGCTTCGAGGCGGTTCGCGAAGAAGAGTACGGCGCCGACATGGAAGAGGCCGTGGAAGCGGACCTCGAGGCCGACCTGCAGACCCGTCCGCCGGTGGTCACCGTCATGGGCCACGTGGACCACGGCAAGACCTCGCTGCTGGACTACATCCGCAAGACCAACGTCATCGCGGGCGAGTCCGGCGGCATTACGCAGCACATCGGCGCGTACCACGTGGAGCTTCCGGGCGGCCGCAGCATCGCCTTCCTGGACACCCCCGGCCACGCGGCCTTCACGGCCATGCGTGCCCGCGGCGCCGAAGTGACGGACGTCGTCATTCTGGTGGTGGCGGCGGACGACTCGGTGATGCCTCAGACCATCGAGGCCATCAGCCACGCCCGCAACGCCGGCGTGCCGATCGTCGTCGCGGTGAACAAGGTGGACCTGCCGGACGCCAACCCCATGAAGGTCAAGCAGGACCTTCTGCAGCACGGCATCGTGCTGGAAGACTTCGGCGGCGACGTGATGAGCGCCGACGTGTCGGCCAAGCGCGGCCTGGGGATGGACGACCTGCTGGAAAAGGTGCTGCTGCAGTCCGACATCCTGGAGCTGCGCGCCAACCCCGACCGCGAGGCGGTGGGGACGGTGATCGAGGCGCAGCTGGACGTGGGCAAGGGCCCCGTGGCCACCGTGCTGGTGACCAACGGCACCCTGCGCGTGGGCGACCACGTGGTGTGCGGCATGTACAGCGGCCGCATCCGCGCCATGCTGGACGAGCGCAACCGTCCGGTGGCCAAGGCCGGACCGGCCACTCCGGTCCAGATCCTGGGCCTGCCGGGCGTGCCCGGCGCGGGCGACCAGCTCATCGCCATGCCGGCGGACCGCGCGGCCGAAATCGCGCAGACCCGCCAGCGGCTGGAGCGCGAAAAGCGCATGCGCATCAAGAGCCGCGGCGTGAAGCTGACGGATCTGAGCAAGATGCTGGCGCGCGGCGAGCAGGCGCAGCTGAACCTGGTGATCAAGGGCGACGTGGACGGCTCCGTCCAGGCGCTCTCCGACGCCCTCGAGCAGCTGTCCACCGGCGAGGTGCGGGTGCAGGTCATCCACCGCGGCGTGGGCGCCATCAACGAGAGCGACGTGCTGCTGGCGTCGACCTCCACGGCCATTGTCATCGGCTTCCACGTGCGCCCCACGGGCGAGGCGCGGACGGTGGCGGAGCGCGAGGACGTGGACATCCGCCTGTACAACATCATCTACGAGGCGGTGGAGGAAGTCCGCTCGGCGATGGAAGGGCTGCTGTCTCCGGAAGAGCGCGAGGTCATGCTGGGCACGGCGGAGGTCCGCCAGCTCTTCAAGGTTCCGCGCGTGGGCACGGTGGCCGGCTGCATGGTCACCAGCGGCGTGCTGGACCGGCGCGGCAAGATCCGGGTGGTGCGCGACGCCGTTCAGGTGTACGAGGGCGAGCTGGAAAGCCTCAAGCGCTTCAAGGACGACGCCCGCGAGGTGCGCGAAGGCTTTGAGTGCGGTCTGAACATCCGCAACTTCAACGACATCAAGGTCGGCGACGTGCTGGAGTGCTACCGCGTGGAAGAAGTGGCGCGCACGCTGGCGGGTGCCGCCGCGGCTTCGGCCGCGGCCGCCGCCGAAGCGGCCGCCGACAAGGCGCGCGACCGGGCCTGATCCGGACGGCGCCATGGTGGTGGGCGTGGTGGTGTGGGAGCTTCAGATCCCCGGGTGCGCGTCGCTCAAGGACAAGCGCCAGGTGGTAAAGAGCCTCAAGGACCGCCTCCACGCCCGGTACAACGTTTCCGCGGCGGAGACGGCGCACCAGGACCTGCTGCAGCGGGCGGAGATCACGGTGGCCGTGGTGAGCACGGACCGCAGGCACGCCCAGTCGGTCCTGTCCTCCGCCGACGGCCTGGTGGAGGGCGAGGGCCGGGCGCGGATCATCGATTCGTACACGACGTTCTACTGACGGCGGGGAGGCCAGCGGACGGGCGCGGGGGGTGGCGGCAACGGCTTTGCTGTTGATGGCCGGCCTCCGGGACCCCGTTCCGGCCTCCCCGCCGTTTCTTTCTTTTGCCAGGCAGACTCATGCCCAAGTTCAGGCGGACGGACCGCATCAACGAGCAGCTCAAGCAGGAAATCAGCATCCTGGTGCGGGACGAGGTGCGCGACCCCCGCGTGGGGCTGGCCACCATTACGGCGGTGCAGACGTCGCCGGAGCTGGACCACGCCAAGGTGTACTTTACGGCGCTGGGCGAAGAGGACGAGCGCAAGGAGATCCTGAGCGGGCTGCGCAGCGCGGCTCCCTTCATTCGCCACGAATTGGGCAAGCGGCTGCACATGCGCCGCATCCCGGAGCTGCACTTTGAGCTGGACCGGGTGCTGGCGGAGGCCATGCGCATCGAGCTCCTGCTGGCCCACGCGCGGTCCACCATGGGCACGGAGGAAGGCGCCTCCGCGGAGGCCGAGGCGGCGCGCGCGGACGACGAGTTCGCGGACTCCGATACGCTCGACGGCGCCGACGCCGATTCGCTCGCCGGCGGTGAGGATTCGGGCGAGCCCGTCGACGGCGCCGGTTCGTCCGATGCCGGCGGCGATGCGGCGGACGCCGGTCCGTCGGGGGACGGTGGGCGGGGGCCGGGCGCGGACCGGGACGCGGACGCGTGACGGCAATCCCGCTGAACGGGGTGCTCGCGCTGGACAAGCCGGTGGGGCCGACATCGCACGACGCGGTGTCGGCCGTTCGCCGTGCCCTGCACACGCGCGCCGTGGGGCACACGGGCACGCTGGACCCGTTCGCCTCCGGGCTGCTGCTGGTCTGCGTGGGGCCCGCCACGCGCCTGGCGGAGTACATCACCCCCCTGCCCAAGACGTACGTGGCCACCATCCGCCTGGGCGCGGCGACGGACACGGACGACCACACGGGGACCGTGATCTCCACCTCCGGCGCGTGGCGCGACCTGTCCGCAGCCGCAGTGCAAGACGCGCTGGCGGTTCAGGTGGGGACGATCGAGCAGGTGCCGCCGGCGTACTCCGCCAAGAAGGTGGATGGCGAGCGGATGTACGCCGTGGCGCGGCGGGGCGGCGAGGTGGAGCGCACGCCGGTGACGGTGACCATTCACGCCATCCGCGTTCTGTCGATCGACCTTCCCGACGTCGTCGTGGAAGTGGAGTGCGGAAGCGGGACGTACATCCGCGCCATCGCGCGCGATGCGGGCGACGCGCTGGGCGTGGGCGGGCACCTGACCGCGCTGCGCCGCACCCGCATTGGCCCGCACGACGTCGATCGCGCGGTGCGGATGGAGGCGCTGGACGACGAGGCCGGCGCCGCCGCGGCCATGATCGCCCCCGCGGAGTCCGTCTCGCACCTGCCGCGCGTCGTGGTCGATGACCATGGGCGCGCGGAACTGGGCTTCGGGCGGGCGGTGGAGGGCGGGGCGGAGCTGGCGGAAGGTACGGCGGTGGCCATCGTGGACGAATCCGGCGTGCTGCTGGCCATCGGGCTGGCGGCGGGCGGGCGGGTGCGCCCGCGCAAAGTCCTGGCGGGAGGCTGACCGTGCCGCGTCCGCAACCCGCCGAGTTCGCCATCCACCCCGCGCTGGCGCCGCCGCTGCCGCGCGACGGGCGCCCCGCCGTGGTGACCGTGGGCACCTTTGACGGCGTGCACCGCGGGCACTGGGAGGTGCTGCAGGAGATCCGCCGCCGCGCCGAGGCCGTGGGCGGGCGCAGCATTCTGGTCACCTTTCATCCCCATCCTCTCCGCGTCGTGCGCCCGGAGCACGCGCCCCCGCTGCTGACCACGCTGGCGGAAAAACGCGAGATCCTGGCCGAGTCGGGGCTGGAGTACGTGGTCTACATCCCCTTCACGCGGACGCTGCAGCACTACCCGGCGCGCCGCTTCGTGCACGAGATCCTCATCGGGCGCATCGGGATGCGGGAGCTGGTGATCGGGTACGACCACGGGTTCGGGCGCGACCGCGAGGGGAGCGTGCAGACGCTGCGGGAGATCGGCACGGAGGCGGGGTTCGCGGTGGACGTGGTGGACGCGTTCCACAGCAGCGGCGAGGCCATCAGCAGCAGCCGCATCCGCCGCCTGCTGGGCGAGGGGCACGCGGCGGCGGCGGGGCAGCTGCTCGGCCGTCCCTATTCGGTCAGCGGCGTCGTGGTGCGGGGCGAGCAGAAGGGGCGCGAGCTGGGCTTTCCCACCGCCAACATCCAGGTGGCGGACCCGGAAAAGATGCTGCCCAGGGAGGGCGTGTACGCCGCGCGCGGATGGGTGCGGGGCCAGCGGATTCCCGGCCTGCTGCACCTGGGCCCGCGGCCGACGTTCCCCGGCTTTGCGCCGACGATCGAGCTGTACCTGATGGACTGGTCCGGCGACCTGTACGGCGAGCAGGTGCGGGTGGAGGTGGTGGAGCGCATTCGCGACATCCGCCCGTTCCCCTCGGTGGAGTCGCTGATCGAGGCGATGCGGGAGGACGAGCGCGCCGGCCGGGGCATGCTGGGCCTGCCGCCGCGCTGATGGAGTTTCCCGGGCTGTTCAGCTGGGGGCTGCTGCTGAAAACGGCGGCCGCGCTGATGGTGCTGCTGCTGGTGGTGACCCTGCGCGTCCTGCGGGGGCGCGCGTCCCTGCGGCAGCCGCTGGACGAGGACGACGAGCTGCGCTGAAGGCGCGGCGGATCACTCCGCCGCGCCCGCCCGGGCCGCCGCCCGCCCGATGATCTCGGGCGCGAACCCGAACTCGCCGAGCTGCTCGGGCGTCCACCCTTCGCGCAGCATGGCCACCGCCTCCTCTTCGATCCACGCCCTCAGCTCCGCCTCTTCGCGGTACGCCACGGACTTCCCGTCCACGGCCTCGCGCTCCTGCGCGGACAGTTCGGCGGCGGCGCGGCGGGTTTCGCGCCGGACCATGGTTTCCTCCCACTGGGTGCGCATCTGCTTGAGCCGCGCAACCCGGCCGCTTGAAATCGCGAGGCGCTCCATGGGACCGGTCGCGCGCGGGGTTCCGGAATCTGCTGCGCTCGGCGCGGGGTCGTTCTGATTCCAGTTCATGCCACGTTCAGTCTTCGGAGCGGCGGGGGGCGGCGCCTGGTGCGCGCGCCCGCTTCGCTTTCTGGCACGTTCACGGAGGGAACCCATCTCCGGTGCCGCCCCGCACGTGCAAGTCCCGGTCCCCGTGCACCATCCGGCCTTGTCACTTCTGGCGGGTTCCGGATCCGTGTCGTGCGGATCCCCGCCGCCCCGGCGCATGCGTGGGCGGGGCGGGACTGCTCCGGAGCCGCGCGCCGGGCGGTTGCGCAAAGCGGACACGGCGGGTATATTCCCGGGCTTGCTTGTTGATCCGCTCGGATATCACTGTCTGATTGGATCGGCTGACTTCCTGACCAGCGCAGACTCTTCTGGAGGCTCCGATCGATGGCCATTACCGCCGAACAGCGCGACGAGATCGCGAAGAAGTACCAGCTGCACGAGAACGACAAGGGCAGCACCAAGGTGCAGATCGCGCTGCTCACGGCGCGCATCAACGACCTGACCGGTCACTTTCGCGCGCACAAGAAGGACCACCACTCGCGCCAGGGGCTGCTCAAGATGGTGGGCCAGCGCCGCGCGCTGCTGGACTACCTGCGCCGCAACGACCTGGACGGGTACCGCGCGCTCATCGCCGACCTGGGTCTGCGCCACTGAGCATTGGGGTGGCGGGCGGACGCGGCACCCCCGGGTGGATGCACGCTGCTGCGTGCGTCCGCGCCGCGGCGCCGTGTACGCGCGTCAGCCCGCGCGCCCCTGAAGGCGGCGCGAACGGATAGAAGGAAACAGGCCGGCCGCACGGGATTGCCCCGTGTGGCCGGCCTGCGTTTTTGCACAGCGGCGACGAAGTGAACATCAAAGCGACCGGGCTCCGTCTGCGGGGGAGCGCTGCCCGGAGTGCGGCCTCCCCCGAGCAAAACCAACGAGGAAAACCCAATGGCAAAGCTGGAAAGACAGTTCGCGGGACGCCCGTTCATCATGGAAGCGGGCAAGATGGCCCGGCAGGCGGACGGCTCGTGCACCGTGCAGTTCGGTGAAACCATGGTGCTGTGCACCGCGGTGGCCCAGGACCACCCGACCCACCTTCCGTTCTTCCCCCTGACGATCGAGTACCGCGAGCGCACGTACGCCGCCGGCAAGATCCCGGGCGGGTTCATCAAGCGTGAAGGGCGTCCCTCCGACAAGGAGATCCTGTCGGCGCGCCTCATCGACCGCCCGCTTCGCCCGCTGTTCCCCGACGGCTTCTACAACGAGACGCAGGTCTTTGTCTACGTCATCTCCGCCGACCAGGAGAACGACGCCGACGTGATCGCGCTCACCGGCGCCTCGCTGGCGCTGAACATGAGCCGCATTCCGTTCGCCGAGCCGGTGGCCGCCGTGCGCATCGGCCGCATCCAGGGCCAGTGGGTGCTGAACCCCACCTTTGCCCAGCTGGAGTACAGCGACCTGGACGTGATCGTGGCCGGCAGCGCCGACGCCATCCAGATGGTGGAGGGCGGCGCCCTGGAAGTGCCGGAGGAAGAGATCGCCGAGGGCCTGGTGGTGGCGCACGCCGCCATCAAGGAGCTCATCGGGCTGCAGAAGGAGATGCTGGCGCAGCTGGACGTGCCGGCCAAGATGGAGTGGACGCCCCGCGAGGTGAACCCGGAGATCCGCGCCGCGGTGGAAGCCGCCGCCGGCACCCGCGTGGCCGAGGCGCTCAAGGTTCCCGGCAAGCACGAGCGCGCCGACGCGCTCAAGGCCATCCGCACCGAGATCGCCGCCGCGCTGGCCGAGCAGTTCCCGGAGAGCGACAAGGACGTGGGCAGCGTGATGAAGGATCTGGAAAAGCGCGAAACGCGCGAAATGATCCTGAACACGGGCACCCGCTCCGACGGCCGCGGCACCGACGAGGTGCGCCCCATCAGCATCGACGTGGGCGTGCTGCCGCGCGCGCACGGCTCGGCGCTGTTCACCCGCGGGCAGACGCAGGCGCTGGGCGTCACCACGCTGGGCACGCAGGGCGACGAGCAGGCGTTCGACACCATCGACTTCCCCACGCAGCAGAAGAAGTCGTTCATGCTGCACTACAACTTCCCCCCGTTCAGCACGGGCGAAGTAAAGCCCATGCGCGGCACCAGCCGCCGCGAGATCGGCCACGGCGCGCTGGCCGAGCGGGCGCTGGAAGCCATGCTGCCTCCGTTCGACGAGTTTCCGTACACCATCCGCGTGGTGAGCGACGTGCTGGAAAGCAACGGCTCGTCGTCCATGGCGACGGTGTGCGCGGGCTCGCTCTCGCTCATGGAAGCGGGCGTGCCCATGCGCGCGTCGGTGGCGGGCGTGGCCATGGGGCTCATCAAGGAAGGCGACCGCGTGGCGGTGCTCACGGACATCCTGGGCTCCGAGGACGCGCTGGGCGACATGGACTTCAAGGTGGCGGGCACCCGTGAGGGCGTGACCTCCATCCAGATGGACATCAAGATCGAGGGGCTCACCATTGAGCTCATGCGCGAGGCGCTGCAGAAGGCCAACACCGCGCGCATGCACATCCTCGACAAGATGGACGCGGTGCTGAGCGAGGCCCGTCCGGAGCTGAGCCAGTACGCGCCGCGCATCATCACCATCAAGATCGACCCGGCCAAGATCGGCGAAATCATCGGGCCCAAGGGCAAGACGATCCGCGGCATTCAGGAAGCCACGGGCGCCACGATCAACATCGACGACGACGGCACCATCACCATCGCGTCGGTGAGCGGCGAGGGCGGCGAGCGCGCCCGCCGCATCATCGCCGGGATGACGGAAGAGGCCGAGGTCGGCAAGATCTACGAGGGCCAGGTCAAGAGCACCACGACCTTTGGCGCGTTCGTGGAGATCATGCCCGGCACCGAGGGGCTGCTGCACATCAGCGAGCTGCAGGCCGGCCGCGTGGAAAAGACCGAGGACGTGGTCAAGAAGGGCGACGTGGTGCAGGTGAAGCTCCTCTCCATTGACGAGAAGGGCCGTCTGCGCCTGTCCCGCAAGGCCGCCTTGGCGGAGCTGGCCGGCAACGGCGGCAACGCCACGGACGGTGCCAGCGGCGGAAGCGCCACGGGTGCGCCGGCCGCCGGCGCGTAACGCGCTTTCGGCTGGATGGATGGTTGGATGAGAGGCCCCCGCCCGGTTCGCCGGGCGGGGGCTTTTTTCGTGGGGAAGTACGAGAGTACGAGAGTACGAGAGTACGAGAGTACGAGAGTACGAGAGTACGAGAGTGTTGCCACCGGTGTGGACTGGGCGGCAACATTGGGTTTGAAAGCGGAGTTCCGCGCGTCCGCCTGCCCAGAGCGAATGAATTCGCCGCTGGAAGCGCACGAAGTCCACCTTGGTGGACTGGGGCGGATGCTTCGGTGTGTGAGGCGCGGAATTGCGCGGCCGCGGCGCATCGCAGGTTCCAGAGGTGGAACTTCCAAAGGTGGAAGTTTGATGTGCTGGAGTAATACTCCCAACCACCGCCTCCGCGCTCGATGGGCGCCGCGCGAAACTGATCCGGTGTGCGTGCGTACGGACAGGCATGATCAATCGAATCGCAATCGGGGCCGCCGTGGCGGCGGGGGTGGCGGCGGGCGCGGGGCCCGCGGCGGCGCAGGGCGAGAACGACGTGAACGCATTCGCCGTGGAGGTGGACTCGCTGCGGCAGGCGGCCCGCATTCCCGGGCTTTCCCTCGCGGTGGTGCGCGACGGGCAGGTCGTTCTGGCGCGCGGGTTCGGGTACGCGGACGTGGAGGCGCGCGTGCCCGCCACGGAGCACACACCGTACAACATCGCCTCGGTCACCAAGACCATCTCCGGGGTGCTCGCCATGCGCCTCGTGGAGCAGGGCCGGCTGAACCTGGACCGGCCCATGTCCGGCTACACCGGCTGGGACGAGTTCTGTGCCGACGCCGTCGCGGAGGGGCCGGCCATCTTTTTCCGCGACCTGAAGTGCGACCAGCCCATCACGCTACGGCAGGTGCTGGGGATGCGCATCAACGGCACGCCCGGCGAGCGGTTCTACTACAACCCGATCGCGTTCTCCTGGGCCTCGCGCCCCATGATGCAGGCGACAGGGCGCCCGTTCAGTGACCTGGTGGCGGACGAGATTTTTCGCACCGCGGGAATGACGGAGTCGGCACGCCAGCACCGCGCGCTGCCGCTGCGCCCCGACCTGGCCGCGCGGCTCGCCCAGCCGTACCACGTGGATTCCGCGGGGGCACTCGTCCGCTCCGAGCAGCCGGGGCCGCAGGGGGACGGCGCGGCGGGCGGGGTGATTTCCACCGTGGCGGACATGGCGCGCTTTGACGCGGCGCTGGACGGCGGTTGGCTGATTTCGGACGCGTCCCGGGCTGCCATGTGGCGCGCGGGGCGGAACGCGGCGGGGCAGGCGCTGCCGTACGGCGTCGGCTGGTTCGTGCAGGAGGTCGGCGGGCGGCGCACGGTGTGGCACACGGGGCTGTGGGACGGCGCCTACTCCGCGCTGTACCTCAAGCTCCCGGACGAGCGGTTGACGCTGATCCTGCTGGCCAACAGCGAGGGGCTGCGGTGGGACAAGGCGCTGGACGAGGCCGCCCTGGAGCGCTCCCCCTTTGCCGCTGCCTTCCTGCGCCGCTTCCCGCGGCGCTGACCGGCATCGGCTCACAACGGACCGGCGGCGCGGGGCGATTGCCCCGGCGCCGCCGATTGCGTTTCTTGATCACGGTCCGGCCGATGCCGGAACTCCGCCGATCATCCCCGTCCATCCTCCGCTGATGCCCAGCGGCTGGAGATCCGCTTGGGCGTGCCGCCGTTCGCGGCACCGGGTCCCCACGCGGTTGCGAAGACGACCTGCTGCGCAACTTTGGCGCGGAGTACGAGCGTACCGCGATGCCGTGCGCTGCTGGATTCCCAGCGTGGTCCCGTTCCGCGCCGCGGACGACGGAGATCCCGGCGGCCCGTGCACCTTCACGACGTCCCGACATGATCCAGGAAACGATTCGGCAGATCACCGCGGAAGAGCGGGACGCGATGCCCGTCCCGCTGCCGCCCCGCTGCATCGCGCCCCGGTCCCCGGGGTTCCGGGAAGAGGCGTGGATGCTGGGCGTCGGAGCGCTGGTGCTCGCGGGGATCGTCGTGATCCAGGGCGTGCCCCGCGGAGCGCATGCGGCGGGTCTGTTCTCGGCATCCATGGTTCCCGTCGTCCTGTTCGTCCGTGCGTACGTCAGGGATCTCCGGTTCCGCCGGGCGCATCCGCCTGTGCTGGTGCCCGCCACGCCGCCGCCTCCCGGGGTGCGCGAGGACGGGCGCGTCGTGGTGAAGCGGGTGACCGCGTGCGCCGTGGTGGAGATCGAGGAAGTGGAGGATGAGGGGCGGGGATGGCTGTACGACCTCGGAGACGGCAGGGTGCTCTTTCTCAAGGGCCTGGACTATTCTCCGCTGGATGACGACACGCCGTGGCCCAACACGGAGTTCGAGATCGTCCGCGGCCTGGTGGATCGCGAGTTCGTAGCGATGGCGTACCACGGCCGGGCCCTCGCGCCGCTCCGCGTCATCCGCCGCGACGAATACGACGTGCAGGCGATGTGGGACGAGCGTGAGGAGGTGATCGAGGGGACGCTGGAAGAGGTGATCCGCACACGCGTCCTGAAGCGCTGAGCGCGGGTCCCACCCGCGCAGCCCCGGGGCGGCCTCCACATGAAAAAGCGCAGGGTCCTCTGCAATTTCGCTGTTTCCACGATTGCGCCGCGCGCAACGGACTCGCGGAATAGCCGCCACTTGATGCGCGCGCGGCGGGGTTGCTAGATTTTCGGGCTCCCCGCGGCCGCGGGGCTCATCGACGACGTACACGTTCATCCGAACGCAGCGACAGGAGGGCAGTGTGGCGGAGCAGGCGCAGCAGTTCACCTTTCAGGCTGAGGTGCAGCGGCTTCTGGATCTGGTGATCCACTCGCTGTACACCGACAAGGAAATCTTCCTTCGCGAACTGGTCAGCAACGCGTCCGACGCCATCGACCGGCTTCGCTTCGAGGCGCTCACCCGGCCCGGTCTGCTTCCGGAGGGGCACGAGCCCAAGATCCGCCTCGTGCCCGATGCGGACAAGCGCACCCTGACCATCGAGGACGACGGAATCGGGATGACGCGCGACGAGGTGGTGCAGAACATCGGCACCATCGCGCGCTCCGGGACCCGCGAAGCCTTGGCGCAGCTGAAGGACAAGGGGGATGGCGCGGCGCAGCTCATCGGCCAGTTCGGCGTGGGCTTCTACTCGTCGTTCATGGTGGCGGACCGGGTGGAACTGGTCACGCGCAAGGCGGGAACGGAGGAGGCGGTGCGGTGGACGTCGTCCGGCGACGGATCGTTTTCCGTCACCGACGCGGAGCGCGACCGGCCGGGCACCAGCATCACGCTGCACCTGAAGGCGGTCGACAGCGAGAACGGCATTGAGGACTACACCGAGCGGTACGTCCTTTCGCGCATCGTTCGCCAGCATGCGGACTTCATCACCTATCCCATCGTTCTGCCGGGCGAAAAGACGGAAGATCTGGCCGACCCCGCGCCGGAAAAGCCGCTCAACTCCATGAAGCCCATCTGGGCGCGGCCGCCGTCGGAGGTCACCAGGGAGGAGTACGCGGACTTCTACAAGCAGATTTCGCACGACTGGTCGGAGCCGCTGGAGACCATCCACACCCGCGTGGAGGGGATGGTGGAGTACCAGGCCGTGCTGTTCATCCCCTCGACCGCGGGGATGGACCTGTACTACGCCGGCTTCAAGCCCAACCTGCGCCTGTACGTAAAGCGCATGCTGGTGCGCGAGAACAGCGAGGAACTGCTGCCGCGGTGGATGCGCTGGGTGCGCGGCGGCGTGGACAGCCCGGACCTGCCGCTGAACGTGTCGCGCGAGATGCTGCAGAGCGACCGGCACGTCCGGCAGATCCGGCGCGCGCTCACCAAGAAGGTGCTGGATACGCTCAAGAAGCTTCAGGAGAACGACCGCGCGAAGTACGAGACGTTCTGGCGTGAGCTGGGGCGGGCGGTCAAGGAGGGCGTGGACAGCGACTTTGAGAACCGCGACGCGCTCCTGGGCCTGCTGATGTTCGGGTCGTCGCGCGAGGCGGAGGCGCTGGGAACGCTCAAGGAGTACGTGGAGCGCATGCCCGAGGGCCAGAACGACATCTGGTACCTCACGGGCGCCAGCCGCGAGCAGATCGAGAACTCGCCCGCGCTGGAGGCGTTCCGCGACCGCGGCTGGGAGGTGCTGTACCTGACCGACCCGGTGGACGAGCTCGTCGTGCAGTCGGTCACGGAGTTCGAGGGCAGGAAGCTGCGCAGCGCGGGCAAGGGCGCGGTGGAGCTGGACGGGGCGGAAAAGAAGGAAGCGTCCGACGAGCAGAAGAAGGAGTTCGAGCCGTTCCTGGAGGCGCTGCAGAAGCGCCTGACCACGTGGGTCAAGGAAGTGCGCCTCTCCGGACGCCTCACGAAGTCGCCCGCGGTGCTGGTGGTGGCCGAGCACGACTACTCGCCGCAGCTGGAGCGGCTGATGTCCATGGGGCGCGGCGACGGCATCCGGCAGCGCCGCATTCTGGAGCTGAATGCGTCGCACCCGCTGGTGCAGGGCCTCCGCCGCCGCTTCGACGCGAACGCGGAGGATTCGGTGGTGGGCGACTACGCCGAGCTGCTGCTCGGGTGGTCGCTGCTGGCCGAGGGCTCGGAGCCGCACGACCCTGTGCGCTTCACCCAGCTCGTGGCCGGGCTGATGGAGACGGGGCTGGACGCCGCGCCGTCGTCGCCCACCGCGTCCGCTGACGCGCCGGCGGCGGAAGCGTCGTCCGGCGACGCGGGTTCTGCCGACGCCGCCGCGGGTGAGCAGAACACCACGTCGGAGGCTGCCACCAGCACGGTGTGATGGACAGGGGAGGCCCGGTGCGGGCCTCCTCGCCGGGACGATTCGCCTGCATGCCGGAAGCCCCGATCATGGACGTCACGTCCGTGATCGGGGCTTCTTCTACCCGGAGGCTAGTCAAGTTCGCGACGCCTCATTGAGTGGGCTGCTCCGTATTGCGCAGCACACACGCGGCGAGGTCGCGGATGATCGCGCTGTCGCCAGCGTCTCCGGAGATCCGCCTCATCGCCGCCGCGATCTCGGCGCGAAAGCCGGGAGGCATTGGAAACGTAGCGTTGTAACCCGAGTGAAGTACGTAGTCATATTGGCAGAACCGGCCAACGGGTCGCGCAGCGAGTTGGGAGAAGCGGCCGTACAGCAGCACATCCGAATTCATCTGTCGCATGGCGACCTGGAGCCCAATGATACGCGGGACCAGGGGAAGGCTGCGGTTGCCCGCCAGCGAGAGGGCAGTCCGAAGGATGGCCGGGTGCCGCGTTGTGGAACTGGTATAAAAAATGGAGCCGAGCAGAAGGGTGTCCGAAACGGCGGGCACCTTCCGTAGCGCCTCTGCGAGGGCGAGTGCACCGCGCTCGCCGCATTCCAGCAGTGCCGCGTTCTGAAATGCCCGGGCAAACTGCGCCGAGTTCGCCGTGGCCCCGGCATTTGCAACAGCCTGATCACATTCGCGTGCTGGCGGGGGGACGCGATCCCCCCGGCCCTGCGCCGAGGCTTCCATCCCACACGCCACGGTTGCGATCGCAAGGACGAGTACCGTCGTTTTTCTCACGTCAGCCTCCGTAGCACTTCCTGTTCACCGGAGCAACTCGGATCCAGCGCGTCCGCTGCACCTTGGCTGGCGGCCGCAAGGACGCACACCGCGACGGCGACCAGCATACCCAAGAGTCTCACGAGAGCACGCATCGAGTAGATCCTGTGTTGAGGCCTTCGACTGATTTCGTCGTCACATTTGGGGACGCGCTATTGTGCTATGCAGAACCCGCCGTACAGCCCCTGGCTCGACAGCCCGTTGCGCCCCACCCAGACCTCTCCCGCGACAACCCTGCGTGCGCACCAGCACCATGACGTCCCGCCGGCGTCCGCCGCCTGAAACCCGAACACCTCGGTGGCGGGAGACGCCTGACCGTTCCAGCGGATCCAGTGTGGATGCGCCGGTCGACGTGCGCGATTCCACCGCGCTGTATGACGTGAGCCCCTGCCCGGGCGTCACGCCGTAGGGATACGGGTTTTCCTGCACCTGCATGGTTCCCGTGATGCGCAGGAGCGTGTAGCTGTATGCCGCCAGCGGGATGGGCGACTGCACATCGGAAGCGCACGCGGTTCAGCGGTTGCTTCGACTGGACGTCGAGCACGTCGTCAGATCATCCAGACCTGCAGCAGCTTGAAATCCGAGGAGCGAAGCACGAACAGAGGGGCCCACTCGGAGCGAAGGGCGGCCGGCGAACCCGGGACTGGATCGAACAGCACGAGGATGTACGGCCCAAAAGCCATCACTGCGTGCTCGAAGTTCCCTGCCTGGATGGACGACGAGAATACCGAGTCCCTCTCCTGGATGAGCGACAGAGTCGAATCCAGAGCGGCTGCACAGACAGCGCTGTCCGTGACAACAGAACGCGGTGCGGTTGCGGGAAGCTGGGGAATGAGAGTATCCCGCATGTACGAGTACTCAGATTCAGCGAAGTACGGCTGAACCACCCGAAGGACACCCTGCGCACGAGCGGCGGACCCACAAGGAGAGGCAGAAGAGCCCCCATGGGTGGGGGGCGCGCCGTCTGCAGCGGCCGCCGCGCCGAAGCACAACAACGCAAGAACGAGTGTCAGGATTCTCATTTCGTTACGCGGGGCAGGTAGTGGACCGACGCCAAGTGTCGAAAGGATCGCCGAATGATTCACCCACATCGATCCGATGCACATGCTTGCCATCGATGATACAACCTGGGATTTGCCAGGCGGTGTCGGCGAGTGGGGCGTAATCGCCGCCGCTGGGCCCATCGCCGAAGTTGGCTCCAAAGCCGTTGGCACCGTGAGCGGCGCATGAGGCTGCGGGAGCTGTATTCGGCAGCTGAGCGTGCGTGTGGATGGAGGCAACCAGCCGGCCTTCCACGTGGGTACATGCGCAGGCGCCCGCTCCGCCGCGGGACGAAGGTGCAGGCCGTGAGGTTGCCACAAGCAAGAACGCTGTCGCGTGCATGATCGGGGCTCCTTTCCGTGCACACCGCCGTACAGTCTCTGCTTCGTGGTTGCCCGCCGCTGGACTGGCGTTTTCCTCAGCCGGAGACGTTGTCGAGAATACATTGCGCGGCGGACTTCACAGCCGGCGGTGCGCCTGCGTCGTTGAACACCCGTTGCGCTGTGTCGCGAATGCG
This sequence comes from Longimicrobium sp., assembly GCF_036387355.1. Lineage (GTDB taxonomy): Bacteria > Gemmatimonadota > Gemmatimonadetes > Longimicrobiales > Longimicrobiaceae > Longimicrobium. The sequence continues at coordinate 7,930 of NZ_DASVTX010000379.1, read as the reverse complement.
CGCGCGCACTCCCGCCGGAACTGGAGCGCCCTCGTAAGGAAAGTCGTAGCCCCGGCGGTACACGACGCAGCCACGCCGCCGCCGCCCGGCCATCTCCAGTCCCTGCCCCAAGGCGGAGATGTCGGCCGAATACCGCGGCTGGCCGATCTGCAGCAGATAGCGAGCGGCATACATTCGGGAGATTCGCGACGCGTGCTTGTCCTCCACGATGTTCAGCGCGAGGCCGACGATGCGCCCGTCCCGCAGCCACTGGGTATCTCGCCACATTCGATCTACAACGGCGGAGTCGGTTGAGGCGCGAAGGCGAGCCAGTCCGCCACCCAGGGCGTGACCCCAGGCATTCGTGCCGCAGTGTCCGACCTTCTGCAGCGCGGAATCCACCGTAGCCGGTGTACCTCCCTGCGCCACGATCGCTACGACACGCGGGCAGAACGCCGGAGTGCCAGCGGACGCGGGCTGCGCTGGCAACGCCGGCGCGGCGAGCACGAGACTCAGAAGAAGCAGGCTACAACGTTTCATTTTAGGAAATCGTGTGGAAGTTGCATGTGACCAGCAGAACGTCCTTACTGTCCCAGACCGCTTGCAGACTGTCGATCTGCGTGATCAACGGGGCGAGCAACCGCTGGTCCAGGAGTGTTTGCGACAGTAAGAAAGCTGGGTCGTACACGGCTTCCCGTTCGGCCACACGGGCAGCGTCTGGCGACGTAAAGAAGGACGCTTCGATGACGAAATGCTCATGCTCGTGCGCGATCATCTGATTGCGAGCCGAATCCATGAAAGTATGATCGCATCGTCCGGGTCCGCCGACCTGTGCCGCATAGAATGGATCGCCGGGGAAGAATCCTCGATTGTGTAGAATGCGGGGAATCCGGGTTACTACCGGCGGGCCATTCAAGTAGATCCACCCCGCGTTCGGCCCGGTTCCCTCACCGTAGGTCGCCCCGATCTCAGCTGGCTTCATCGCACCCACCACTCCATGCGTAAGCATCGGATTCGCAGTACTTACGGGTGGGTATCGCAGCTCAGCGGTCGTGATTACCGCCTGTGGTTCTGCGGGATATTGAAGCCGGCCGGTCCATGTTCGCGGGGTCACGGTAACGCTGGCCGTCCTCACCGGATGAGGCGCCCCGTTGAGTGAGGCGCTGAGGCGCGTAGTTCCGCTCACCACCATCTCTCCTTGCCAGGTGCTCCCAGTACCAGCCTCCGCCGGGATGACGTTGCCCAGAGAATCCGTGAAGCTCCACGCAATGTTGGAGAGCGTGCCGCTCGGGTATGCACTTGCCGTGCAGCTCATGGATTGTCCGCGCTCCACGCTGTCAGGGCACTCCAGCCGCAGTTCCGGCTCCTGCACTTTGACGATGAAGTCGCGGGCCTCCACGGTGGTGCCTTCCACGGCCGTGTACATCCGCAGGCGGCCGCTCTTTCGCGGGACGAAGGTGCAGGCGATGCTGTCCCCGCAGGGCAGCGTCTGCGATTCCAGTGGGCCCGTGGGTGTCGGGTGTCACGAGGATTGAAGTTCCACTGGAACTCCTGCCCGAGTTCACGACGCGTGCTGCCGGCCAGCGGGGAACGACGAGTCCGCCAGAGAGGTTGAAGTACAGAGGAACAGAGAAACGCCAGAGAAACACAAAACCGAACGACTGCCTTCTCTGTATCTCTGGCTGTTCTCTGCTCCTTTGTACCTTTCCGGTCCGCTAGACGCCAAGACCAGGAACGCAGATCAGGGCTCTACACGCTACATCAAGATGTTGTCGTGGAGAACCTGCAGTGTTGATGCATCCAGAATCCAGACCAGCGTCCGTGCATCGTTGACGATTCCAGAGGTGGAAGTCGTCGCGTCGATCACGGCAACGGCGTAGTACTGGCCGAGCCGAACGATGGCGAGACGGAATGGGAATGGAAGCCGGGACAGTTTGGGCCCGGCTACGTTGTACACGTCAGTACAGATCTGGGGGGCGGTTACGGGTTCGATCACGGCCGAACTGTCGACCCGTTGCAGGTCGAGACGACCCCGGAATTCGGCGTCTGCGGAATGCACCACCCGTGAAACTCGGCTTCAGGTCACGCATGTACACGAGCACTTCCTGTTCACCGGAGCAACTCGGATCCAGCGCGTCCGCCGAACCTTGGCTGGCCGCCGCAAGAACGCACACCGCGACGGCGACCAGCATACCCAAGAATCTCACGTGAGCACGCATCGAGTAAATCCTTGTCAAGACGTTCGACTGATTCGTCACACCGGGGGACGCGCGATTGCTCTCCCAGCAATGAAAAGTGGCGGTTTGCGGTCGGCAGGTTGCTGGGCAGAAAAACCCACTGGCTAGTGGAATACCTCCAGATTGGCTGCCGGCAGCACCGCGCACGACGGGCTCCGTTTGGCGACGCGGCACTCAGTACAGAAAGCGGATCACGGCCATTGAACCTGCGTCCAGAACGAACAAAGGACTCCTCGAGCTTCCAAGACCAGTGATCGTTGTGCTTCCGTCCTGATTGTGGGTGACGGACACGTGTGAGCCCGGCATGCTTCCATCGGTGATCTCGACAGCGAGATAGGGTCCGAATCTGTACACGGTAGCCTCATACGCACCTTCCCGTCCCGCCGCCCAGGATCGGAAAGCTCGTCGCATGCGAGGGATCACGACATCGAGCACTGCTTGGCAGACCGAGTCGTCGCGAACCACGTACTGTGTATCGGCCGCAGTGAGAAGTCTCACGTGCGGACCACGGTTCTCGGTCTCGTCCGGATCGTAGAACATCGGTGCAAGATCGCGGAGGTTCTCATCCGCATCGGGTGCCGTGAGACTACAATTCTGGCCGAATCCTTTCGCAGGCAACAATCCAAGCATCAGGACACAGGCAGAAAGCAATTTGTGCATCAGGGCCTCCAACAGGTTTGGTCGCGGTTGAATCTGCGGGATCTTAGGGATCTGTGGCCGAAACGGTATACGTTATCAGGATCGACGATATAACCGGGGATATACCGTTCGAGTACCCGCCGGAGCGTACGCGCGGTCTGCCGATCACGACGGCTCGGACCGTCCTGGGCTTCATGACCGTTTTCTTCCACATCAGGACATGACCCGTCCGGCGGTATCGGTGTTCCACCGTTATCAGGATGTGTGTGTATGAATGCAACAAGTCTGTACCCCGCGGGGATTTTGACGGATGTTACCGATGAACATCGTGTGGATGGCCCATCGTATGGAACGAATGTGTAGTTTTCGTCCTTGGACAACACCAATGAGCCTTGTTCCACACGGCCAGGGCCTGGGTCGTCCGCGTTGCTGTTGGCCCATAGCTGGCGAAAGTTGGCCTGAAACGCCGCGTCGTTCAGAAAAGGGTCATCGGTTTCACCGGCGAGGAAATTACATGCAACCTCGATACGAACCCTTCCCTGCTTCGTGATGCCGCCCACAAGCGCCTCAACTGCAGCCGTCCCCGTTTCAGCAGGCTTGAACTGCCACTGCTTCAGGTCCCCGCTCTGAGATGCAGGTTGTGCGCTTCCGGAGAAGGACCAGTTCTGGACAACAAAGCTGGTGGCTGAAGTGGCAGGCTCCAGCCGCGCTGTGCAGGTGGCCGTGACGCCGCTCGGGACCTTGGCTGGACATTGCACAACCACTTCCGGCTCTCTCACCTTCACGATAAAGTCGCGGGCCTCCACGCTTGCGCCTTCCACGTGCGTGTACAGGCGCAGGCGGCCGCTCCGCAGCGGGACGAAGGTGCAGGCGATGGTGTCGCCGCACGGAAGCGTCTGCGATTCCACCGGGTTGGGGGTGGCGGTGGTGTCGCCGGGGTAGAAGTTCCAGCGGAACGCCTCCCGATTTCCCATCGCGTTGCGGAACCGCAGGCCGCCCCACGTCGCCGCCCTGAACGTGCCCGGCGTACCCGTGGCGACCGCCGCCGGTCCCTCGATGCGCAACGGCTCCATGACCTGGGTGCCGGTCACCGTGTGCGACTGGCTGATCCAGAAGTCCTCGATCGTGATGGGGTACCAGTCTTTGGGCTGGACGTCGCTCGCCGAGCAGTACGGGTGGTCGGCGATGCAGAATCCGGTGAACATGCGCGTGTTCGACATCCCGTTGCGCCCCACCCAGACCTCACCCGCCGTACCCTGCGTCCGCACCAGCACCATCACATCCCGCCCGTCCTCCGCCGCTTGAAATCCAGATACCTCGGTGGTGGGATACGCCTGCCCACTCCACCGGATCCACACGCGCGTCGCGCCCCCGCTGGTGGACACGCGTGATCGCACCGCGCTGTATGACGCCAGCCCTTCTCCGGGCTTCACGCCGTAGATGAAGGGGTTCTTCTGCACCTCCATCGTTCCCGTGATGCGCAGGAGCGTGTAGCTGTAGGGCGCCAGCGGGATGGGCGCGGCCGCCGGTTCCTGGTACGTCGTGATCTTTCCCGGGTTGGCCATGGGGGTGGGCGCCGCATAGCTGCCGAGCACCGTTGAGCCGGCATCACGAGAAGGACCGTCCAATTGTGGCTCGGCCGACACTGGCGGCGCCGTGGGGTCGCGCAGGTCGCACGAGGCGAGGGCGAGCAGGACCGCAGCGAGCCATTTGACGGACGCGGTCCGATTTGTTCTTCGCGCCATGGGTTGTAAGCGTGAGACTGCGGGGAAGTCCCGGGTGGCTCCGGACGCGCGCCGCTGGAATGCTCGCAGAAGCGTCGGGAAGAGGTTCCGAACGGGAGGTGGGGCAATGATAAACAGATGTCCCAAAGCGGGCAAGCCTTTCGCAACCTGCAAGATGTTGTGGCGAAAGGAGATACTGTACTTTCTGCGTCCGCCTCCCGTAGCGGTGTCTTCCTTGGAGGATGGGCAGCCGGGTCGGGCGCTCACGGGTACGGGGCTCACGTCGAGGAACTCGCGCGAAGGCCGAGACGAACCGGACGACGGGGAGTTCGCGGCGGGAAATCCCTGTGGGGTGATCCGCAGGCTGGCGGGGGAACGGGCCGGTGGGGTCCCCGCGGCGTGTCACCTTTGCGTCACACTCGCCAAACGCCGCCCGCGGTGTATATTGTGCGCCGCGCCCGATGAGTGAGCGGGCCTCAATCGCACGACCGAACTCCCCGAACCCGCTGCTGACGATGCTGATCGGCGTTCCGAAGGAAATCAAGACCAACGAAAACCGCATCGCCCTGGTGCCCGCCGGGGCCGAGGCGCTGGTGACCGCCGGCCATCAGGTGATGGTGGAGCGCGGCGCCGGCATGGGCAGCGGCTTTACGGATGAGCAGTACACGGCCGTGGGCGCCACCATCCACGACGTGGAAGAGGTCTGGGCCCGCGCCGAGATGATCATGAAGGTCAAGGAGCCCATCGCCGTGGAGTACGCGCGCACGCGCCCCGGCCAGCTCCTGTTCACGTATTTCCACTTTGCGGCCGACGAGAAGCTGACCCGCGCCATGATCGACTCCGGCGCGGTGTGCATCACCTACGAGACGGTGCAGCTGCCCAGCGGCGAGCTTCCGCTGCTGACGCCGATGTCGGAAGTGGCGGGCCGCATGGCCATTCAGGCCGGCGCCAAGTACCTGGAGCGCTACTACGGCGGCCGTGGCATGCTGCTGGGCGGCGTGCCCGGCGTGGCGCCCGCCAACGTGCTCGTCATCGGCGGCGGCGTGGTGGGCACCAACTCGGCCAAGATGGCGGCCGGCCTGGGGGCCCGCGTCACCATTCTTGACACCTCGCTGGAGCGCCTGCGCTACCTGAGCGACGTCATGCCGGCGAACGTGGAGCTCATCTACAGCAACCGCCACAACCTGTTGGAGAAGCTGGCGCTGGCCGACGTGGTGGTGGGCGCGGTGCTGCTGCCGGGCGCCAAGGCCCCCAAGCTGATCAAGCGCGCGGACCTCAAGGAGATGAAGGCCGGCTCGGTGATCGTGGACGTGGCGGTGGACCAGGGCGGCTGCGTGGAGACCATCCGCCCCACCACGCACGAGGACCCCATCTACGAGATCGACGGCGTGATTCACTACGGCGTGGCCAACATGCCGGGCGGCGTGCCGCGCACCAGCACGCTGGCGCTCACCAATGCCACCTTCCCGTACGCCATGCGCCTGGCGCGCCTGGGCTGGAAGGAAGCCTGCCGCCAGGACAAGGCGCTGTCGTTGGGGCTGAACGTGGTGAACGGCCAGGTGGTGTACGGCGGCGTGGCCGAGGCGTTCGACCTGCCGCTGGTGGACGTGGCGTCGGTGCTGGCGTAACTGCGGGAAGGGCAGGGAATAGGGAATAGGGAATAGGGAATAGGGACTGCCCTGATCCCGGATCGATGGCCCCCGCCGGCGAACGTGCCGGCGGGGGCTCCTCACATCCGAACGCGCCTGCGATGATCGTTCGATTCAAGAGGCTGGACGGAAATCCGGACCTGCCGCTGCCCTCGCGCGCCACACCGGGTTCCGCCGGATACGACGTGGCATCGGCGGAGCCGGACTTCGTGCTGGAGGCCGGGGCGCGGCGGCTGGTGCACACCGGGATCGCCATGGAGCTTCCGGACGATGTGGAGTGCCAGGTGCGACCCCGCTCCGGGCTGGCGTTGCGGCACGGGCTCACGCTCCCCAACACGCCCGCCACCATCGACTCCGACTACCGCGGCGAGCTCAAGATCATCCTGTGGAACGCCGGGCCGGAGCCGGTGCCCATCACCCGGGGGATGCGGATCGCGCAGCTCGTCTTTGCCCGCTTCCTGGTGCCGGACGTCGAGGAGGCGGACGAACTCGGGGGGACGGGGCGCGCGGGCGGCGGCTTCGGGTCGACGGGGACGTGAGCGGCGCGGACCGGCTGGCCCTGCTGCTTCACTTCGCCGCGACGGGGATAATGGTCGGGGTGATCTGGTTCGTGCAGGTCGTCCACTATCCGCTGTTCGCGCAGGTGGGGCGCGACGGGTTCGCGGAGTACGAGGCCGAGCACTCGCGCCGCACCACCCTGGTCGTCGTAACGCCGATGCTGGTGGAGCTCGCGACCGGCGCGTGGCTCGTGTTCCGCACGCCGGCCGGGATGCGGCGCGCGGTGTTTGTTGCCGGATTCGCGCTGATCGTGATTCTTTGGCTGTCCACGTTTCTGCTGCAGGTGCCCCGGCACGCGGTGCTTGGGCGCGGGTGGGACGAGAGGGCGCACCGTGCTCTCGTGGCCACCAACTGGATCCGCTTCGTGGCGTGGACGGCGCGGGGGATGCTGCTGCTCTGGGCGCTCGGCGGCGTGCTCTGACACGGTGAAGGGGCGGAACACGAGGAAGGCCCGGCTGTGAGCCGAGGACAAACAGCGAAATTGCAGAGGAACAGAGAACAGCCAGAGATACAGAGGCCCATTCCTCTGTTCCTCTGGCCGTTCTCTGTTCCTCTGTACTCCTCGCTTTTGACGGCGCCTCGGTGCGCCTCAGCCCCGGAGGGCGGCGATGAACTTCCGGTTCTCGGCGGGCGTGTTGTAGAAGTGCGGGCTGACGCGCACGTAGCCGGCGCGGTGGTCCACGATGATGTTCTTGTCCGCCAGGCGCGCCACGGCGCCGGGCGCGTCGTCGTGGCGAATGAGGACGATGCCGGAGCGCCGCGCGGGGTCGCGGGCGATCTTCATCTCAAAGCCCGCCTCCTCCGCCAGCGCCACCACGTCCGCGGTGAGCGCGGCGATGCGCTCGTAGATGCGGTCCTGGCCGGCCTCGGCAAAGATCTCCAGCCCGCCCAGCGCCGTGTAGACGGTGGGGACGGCGGGGGTGCCCATGCTGAACCGGCCGGCGTCGTCGCGGAACTCCAGTTCGTCGTTGCGGAACTGGAACTGGTCGCGCGCGCCGAACCATGAGGCGATGGTGGGGCGCAGCTCGGCGATGCGCTCCTGGCGCACCCAGAGGAATGCGAGGCCGGGTCCCCCGCAGAGCCACTTGAGCGGGCCGGCCACGTAGATGTCGGCGTCCACGGCGCGCGGGTCCACGCGGATCTG
>NZ_DASVTX010000378.1:0-6033 GCF_036387355.1 Longimicrobium sp. | reverse complement strand
CCTCCCCCAAAACAGACTGGGGGAGGGTTGTCAGCGTGGGGATAGCCCGATGCGGGACATGGGGATTGGCGCGGTACACGACCTTCTGAGCGGATGAATCCGCCGCTCAGACGGCGGTAAGCCCCGACACGGCGCCGACAGGCGCCGTTCGGGGCTTCATCTGCGTCCCAGACTCGGGAGCCGGGTGTGAATTCTCCCCTCTCCGTGCGTCTGTTTGCACGGGGAGGGGCCGGGGGAGGGGCCTTCTGAGCCCGCGGACGCGCGCCGAACCCGCCGCCACCCCACAGCTCCCCTTCACCCGCTGCGGGAGGGGGGGTTGTGGAAACGGGTGCCGCAGCATGCGCCAGACCTCGCCCGACGCTCCGGCCTTCCCTTCTCCGCCGCACGCCCGGAATCCGCGAAAACAATCCTCGCGCTCGCCTCACCATCCCCCGAAAACGCGAGCAGGAATGCGGGATTCCTCGCTTAATCTTTTCCTCATCCGGTTGTTAATCTTGCAGTTAGGTACCCACCGCTAGGTTGATTGCGTGACTGGCGCCGAACGGATTCACCGGCGGCGGCACTCTGGAGGCGAGGCCGCGGTGGCCCGCCCCTGAACCCATGGACCAGAGACAGAACCATGCGTCGCAATCAACTGATGGGATTCGCGTTTGCGCTGGCCGCCGCCTCGTCGGCCCAGGCGGTTTCCGCGCAGACCACGCCCCCGCCGCAGCCCCGCCCGGAGCAGCACGACGGCCGCGGCCACGGGGGCGGACCGCGCGGCGAGGGCCGCGGACCGCACCAGCGCCTGTTCCAGGGCATCAACCTGACGACTCAGCAGCGGGAGCAGATCCACGCCATCATGGAGGCCAACCGTCCTCCGCGCCCCGAGGGCCGCGGGCAGCGCGGGCCCGAGGGCGCACCGCAGGGCGAGCGCGGACGGCGCGGCGAGCGGCCGCGCGGCGAGCGGCCGCGGCTCACCGAGGCGCAGCGCCGGGAGCGGGAGGCGATGCACGCCCAGATGATGCAGAACCGCGACCGGATCTTCCAGCAGATCCGCGCGGTACTGAATGCGGACCAGCGCGCGCAGTTCGACCGCAACGTGCAGGAGATGGAAGCCCACCTCCGCGAGCATGGCGAGCGTGGCAAGCGCGGGGAGCGTGGCGCCCGCGGGCAGCAGCACCAGCGTCAGGGCGCCGGTTCCCGGTCCTGACGGGAATGCGGACGCGCGCCCGGCGCGCGTTCCCCACTCCAGCGGCGGGCGGCCTGTTGTACAAGGGCCGCCCGTCCGCGCGAAATACGAAAGGAGATGCGGATGAATCCCACCATCCTCCGTCAGATCCGTGCGCGCTGGCGCACCGCCGCGGCCGTCCTGGCCGCCGGCACCGCGCCCGCCATCCTGTCCGCCGTCCACACGCCGTCCGCCGTCGCGGTCCCGGCCGCGCCGCTCGTAGCCGTACAAGCGCCCGCCGCCCCGCCCGTCCGAACGATCACGCTGCGCCCCAAGGCCCCCGCGCTCGCGAGGGCGCCGCTGGACCGCGCGGTGGATGCCGTGCGCGCCGAGGTGCGGCGCGGCGCCTTTCCGGGCGCGGCGCTGGCGGCCGGGCGCGGCGCCACCACGTCGCTCATCCAGGGCGTGGGGACGACGACGTGGAAGGGCGGCACGGTAGATCCGGAGCGCACCGTCTACGACCTGGCCTCGCTCACCAAGGTGGTGGCGACCACCACCGCGGCCATGCTGCTGTACGAGGACGGACGGCTGGACCTGGAGGCGCCGGTGTCGCGCTACCTTCCCGCGTTCTCGGGCGGCGCCAAGGACCGGGTGACCATCCGCGACCTGCTGTCGCACACTTCCGGGCTCCCGGCGGGGGCGGGCGTGCGCGGCAGGACGGTGGATGAAAAGCTCGCCTCGCTCATCCGCACGCCGCTGCGCCGCGCGCCGGAGTCCGCGGTGGAATACAGCGACGTCGGTTTCGTGACGCTGTTCGCGGCGCTGGAGCAGGCGGCGGGCGAGCCCGTTCCGCGGATGCTGGAGCGCCGCGTCTACGGCCCGCTGGGCATGGCGAGCACCCGCTACGCGCCGGGGACGGACTGCGAGCGGTGCGCCCCGTCGTGGCTGACTGACGACGGCACGCCGGTGCGCGGCAAGGTGCACGATCCCACGGCGCGCGCGCTGGGCGGAGTGGCGGGCAACGCCGGGCTGTTCAGCACGGTGGCGGACCTGTCGCGCTTTGCGGCCATGCTGGCGGGCGGCGGAGAGCTGGAGGGGGTGCGCGTGCTCAAGCCGGAAACCATCGACACCTTTGCGCGGCGGCAGGCCGGGGCGGGCACCCGTGCGCTTGGGTGGGAGACGCCCAACGCGGACGGCACCGGCGCGGCGGGCACGAGCATGAGCCCGCGCGCGTTCGGGCACACGGGATTCACCGGCACGTCGCTGTGGGTGGATCCGGAGCACGGCACCTGGGCGGTGCTGTTGGCCAACCGCACCTACGATGCGCACGCCAGCAACCGCATTCAGAAGCTGCGCCGCACCGTGCACGCCTACGTCACCGAATCCGCCGAAGAAGCCCCCGTCTCCGCGCTGGCGGAGTAGGCAGAACGCGTTCTCGGATGATGAACAGCGCCCGGCGTGGTCTCACGCCGGGCGCTGTTTCGCAGGGTCTGATCGGTGCACTTCGTAGGGTGCCGATGCGGCCGGAGAGGCCCCCTCTCCCCGGCCCTCTCCCCCGCGGTCGCGGGAGAAAGGGAGACCTCAGCGCGAGGGCGGCGTTCGGCATTGGAAGCGGGCTTCGGCTCGGCCGCAGCTCGCGGCCCCTCCCCCGGCCCCTCCCCGCGCAAACAGCCGCGCGGAGAGGGGGGACTTCACACCAAGCTGCGGTGCCGCGCAGATGCAGCCTCACAGCAGTACCGTGAGGCTTCCAGCAGTTGTTGCGGCGACTTCAGTCGCTCAGCCGCTCGGCCGCTGCACAGATTCCGGAATTGCGCCGGACTCCATGGCGCGACCAATCCTCCCCCAGTCTGTTTTGGGGGAGGGTGGGCGAGTAATGCGAGCCCGGGTGGGGGCCGCCCTGAACCCCGCCGCCTACACCGGGCTCTCCGTCCCCGTGCAGGTGAAGTCCCCCCGTCTGTTTGGGTGGATTTTCCGCTGTTGTTGCGGCGACTTCATTCGCTCCCCCTCACCGGTCCGCCGGCCCGGCGATCGCGACCGGACCGGCGCCCGATCCCCGCAGCCACGACGCGCTCGCGATCCCCATCGCCGCGACGACGAGCGACACGGCGAGCACCAGCCCGGGCATTCCCGCCACCGGCGCGGCCATCACCCCCCGCTTCAGCAATCCGTTCAGCACCACGAACAGCAGCGTCCCCGTAATCACCATCGGCCCGATGAGCACGGCGACGAACCCGGCGACGCGATGTTGCACGCTCGCCGTCGCCCTCCATCCCGCCACGATTCCGCCGCCGAAGACGACGACGACCAGCGCCGCCGTCGCCCAGAACGCGCCCGGCGACACCGAGCCGCCGGAGAGGTTGCGCACCACCGTCAGCTCGTCCCCTCCGCGCATGAGCGTGGTGATGATGCGCGCGAGCGGGTTGCAGGCAAAGATCAGCGCGATGCCGACCCACCGCTGCCTCCACTCCGCGCGCCGGGCGAGCACGATGCCCAGAAGCATCCCCGCCGCGCTGAAGACCGGGCCGGCGGCGGTGGGCACCGGCGTGGTGCACGAGGCGGGAAGGCTCCACGCGTTGAAGTCGCGCTCCGCCCACGCCCCGCACAGCACGCGTCCCACGATGGTGTGCGCAAGCTCGTGTGCCTCGTGCATCACGAGCGCGAGCACGGAAAACGCGGCCAGCCATCGCGCGGTAAAACGCTGCATCGAATCATCCTCCAGGGACGGGTGACGGGGCCGGGAGTAACGGTGTCCCGGCGGATGCGCACCCTACGGCGCCCGATTAGCCCGGTTTCGCGCGTTGCTGGGTCAAAAGCACCATCTGCGGTGGCGGAAGGCAAGTACGGACGAAGGCGCGCACCACGTCTTATGGAGTGGGGAGACGGACAGGTTTGGACCAAGCGGCACGGCGCTCACGAACCGCTTGCTTTCAGGCGATTTCTGCAACACATTCCGCGCTCGCCGATCATCGACCAGCGAAGCGAGGGATCTTCAGGATACCATGAGGCACATCCCCGGGGCGCGGATGGACCGCTTCTATGAGAAAAAGTGGATCGTAGAAGCTGTGAACGTCGTCCCACCCATTCTGGTGGCGGGGATCGGCGCATATACCTCCTGGAGCGACCCACACAAGGCGGCGGCCGCGCCCTACCTGGCCGGAGGCGCTGCCTGGCTGTTGGTGGGAAGCGCGATCAAGGTGATGAACGCAACCGCGCAGGACCGTGAGCGCAAGCGCGTTGCCGACTACGACGGGCTGAGCGCGGCGTTGCGTGTTCTGTACGCCACGGTGCGGCAGGTGGCAAAGGTGGATTCTGAGGACGGTGATGTGGTGCGGCTCACCATTCACCGCGTCGTGCCGCCCAAAAAGGGCAAGGCTCCGGGCGAAACCCTGGAGCAGTTGCTTCCGTACTTCTGCCGGTCCGGGGGAGGCGCTGGCCGGACCTTCTCCATCCACACGGGTATTATCGGCAAGGCGGCGCGCGAACGGGCCATTCTGACTGCGACGCGAGGCGCCTCCCACTACGACGCGTTTATTCGGGAACTGGTGCGCGAGTACGCGTTCACCGAAGCCGACGCGCTGAGACTACGGGCCGACCGCCACGCGTGGATGGCCGTACCGATTCTTGCGACGGACGGCAACACAATGGCGGTCGTGTACCTGGATTCGAGTGATCGCGACTTCTTTTCGGCGGAAGTGCAGGCAGTTGTTGCGGCAGGTTGTGCAGGGGTCACCTCCTACATTCACGAGGCATACTGAGATGAGTGCCAAGACCAAGGATGCAGGGCATGGGGCCTTCTCCGAGCGCACGGAAATCGTTTCCAAGCCTGGCGCGGCAATCCGGCTGGAGCGCACCGTCCTGCGGGGCGAACTAAAGCGCAAGCTCACCGCGGATGGTGTCCGCAGCCTTGGTCCGGCAACTTCCCGTGACGACAAGAAACGGTAGCCCTCTGGACGCTGCTGGTCGGGTGAACGCGTGCGGCCACTGGCTATCTACGGCGGACCCGATATCAATGGAAGACAAAAAACCGGCCGGCGATCCTGTGATCGCCGGCCGGTTCTGCTATCCACCCGCCTCGCGGATCAGTCGCGCGAGGCCGGGGCCGAGGTGGTGGGGAAGCCGCGGCGGCGCATGAGCGCGTCCACGCTGGGGTCGCGGCCGCGGAAGGCGCGGTACGCCTCCGCCGGGTCCACCGTGTTGCCCACCTGGAACACGAACTCGCGCAGCCGGCGCGCAACCTCCGGGTCGTACAGCCCGCCCGGCGCCTCGGTGAACGCCTCCGTGGCATCCGCGCTCAGCACGTCGCTCCACAGGTAGCTGTAGTAGCCGGCGGAGTAGCCGTCGCTGCTGAACACGTGGCCGAACTGCGGCGTGCGGTGCCGCATCACGATCTCGCGCGGCATCCCCAGCTGCGCAAGCGTTTCCCGCTCGAACCGGCGCGCGTCGATGTCCGCGTTGCCGGCCAGGTGCAGCTTCATGTCTACCAGCGCGCTGCTCAGGTACTCCACCGTGGCGAAACCCTGGTTGAACGTTCCCGCCTGCTTGATGCGGTCCACCAGCGCCTGCGGAATGGGCTCGCCCGTCTGGTAGTGCGTGGCAAAGCGGTTCAGCACCTGCGGCGTGGCCAGCCAGCGCTCCAGCAGCTGCGACGGGAACTCCACGTAGTCGCGCGACACCGCCGTGCCCGACAGCGTGGGATAGTTCACGTTGCTCGACAGGCCGTGCAGCGCGTGCCCGAACTCGTGGAACAGCGTGGTAGCGTCGTCCCACGAAATCAGGACCGGCTCGCCGGCGCTACCCTTTACGAAGTTGCTGTTGTTGCTGACGATGGTGGTCACCTCGCCCGCGAACCGCTCCTGGTTGCGGTAGGCGTTCATCCACGCGCC
>NZ_DASVTX010000377.1:0-3105 GCF_036387355.1 Longimicrobium sp. | reverse complement strand
AGGGGATGGTGTTTCCCGCCAGCAGCAGTTCCAGCGCGGCGGCCACCTGGGGCGCCCGCAGCCCCAGTTCCGCGGCGATCTTTTCGGCGTACGACAAGCAGATCCGTCCGGGTGCGTTGTTGTGATGTGGATCACGAAGTGCGGCTTCCATCCTTCGCCGCGAGCGGGAAACGTAACCGCCGACGGGTTCCGGCGGAATGCGGCGGATGAACGCGAGACGGGGCGCGCCGGAAAGTCCGGCGCGCCCCGTTCATCCATCCGCCGAACGGACGGTCAGTTGGGCAGCAGCACGCGGTTGATCACGTGGATGACGCCGTTGGACTGCAGGACGTCATACGTGGAGATGCTGGCCACGCCGCCCTTTTCGTCGCGCAGCACCACGTTGGCGGGGCCGTTCATCATCGCGGTGAGCGTGCCGCCGCTCACCGTGCGCAGGGTGGCGGTGCCGTTGCCCTGGCGAATCATCCGCATGATGTCCGCAGCGGTGTGGCGGCCGGCGACCACGTGGTAGGTGAGCACCTTGGTGAGCGCGGCCTTGTTCTCCGGGCGAAGCAGCGTCTGCACCGTGCCCTCGGGCAGGTTCTCGAACGCGTCGTTCACCGGGGCAAAGACGGTGAACGGACCGGCGCCCTTGAGCGTCTGCACCAGCCCCGCCGCCTGCACCGCCGCCACCAGCGTGGTGTGGTCCGCCGAGTTGACCGCGTTGTCCACAATGTCGCGGGTGGGCAGCATCGCCTGCCCGCCCACCGTAACCGGCCGCGCCGCCGCATGCGCGCGCGAGCCGCCCTGCGCCGCCACCGGAGCCGCCGTAATCACCGCGGCCGCAACCATCATCCCGATCATCCGCTTCATCGTCGTCATCCCTGGTTGTGGTTGATGTGTCCAAACTTCGTAGAGGGATACGACGGGTACGGCCGAATCGGATTCATCCGCCGCTTCCAGGATGAACAACGCGGCCCCGACCATGAGGGCGGGGCCGCGCAAGGAGCGGGTGGAAGCCGGCTACCGGGGCCGGTGCGCCTCCGTGCTGGGGATGGCCCCGCGGCCGGACCGCGAGCCGATGCGCGCGCCCACCGCCGCCGCGACGATCTGCACCAGCAGGCCGCCGGCGTAGATGGCGGGGTTGATGTGGTCCCACGTGGTGGCGCTCAGCAGGGTGCCCAGCAGGTTGGCCGCGAACCACACCACGACGGAAAACAGCCCCATCGCCACGCCGTGCAGGATGGGCGCGGCGCCGGCGCGGGCGCCGGTCAGGAATCCGCCCAGCGTAAAGCCGACCAGGAGGGCCACCACGGTCCACGCGCTGCCGCCGCTCTGGTCCGCCACCATTCCCGTGGCGTTCATGGCCAGCAGCAGGAGCGAGGCGACCGCCACGCTCACGAACCAGCCGAACACGACCCACGACGGACGGACGTTCTGCAGGTGCTCGGTGTGCATCAGCCTTCCACGAGTTCGTCGGCGAATTCCAGCTGGCAGGGCTGAAAGCTCCTGCGGTGGTGCGGCGTGGGGCCGTGCAGGCCCAGGGCGTCCAGGTGCTCCGGCGTGCCGTAGCCCATGTTGCGCTCCCACCCGTACGCCGGGTAGCGGGCCGCCAGCCGGGCCATCAGCCGGTCGCGGGTGACCTTGGCCAGGATGGAGGCGGCGGAGATGCAGTGCACGCTGCCGTCGCCGCCCACGATGGCGGAGTGCCGCTCCAGCCCCAGCTCCGGCACGGCCAGCCCGTCCACCAGCAGGTGGTCGGCGCCGCCCAGCCGCGCGATGGCTCTCTGCATTGCCAGTGCCGTGGCGCGGCGGATGTTGAGCCGGTCGATCTCCGCGGCGGACGCGGCACCCACCCCGAACGCCAGGCAGCGCTCGCGGATCAGCAGGTCCAGCCGCGTGCGCCGCTCGGCATTCAGCTTCTTGCTGTCGTCGACGCCCTCGATCCAGCAGTCCGTGGGCAGAATGACGGCGGCCGCCACGACGGGCCCGGCCAGCGGCCCCCGACCCACCTCGTCCACCCCCGCCACGCGCAGCATTCCCTGCTCCCACCACGCCCATTCGCGCGCCAGCAGCTTGCGCAGGCGCTGCGGCGACGGCTTGCGCTTGCGCGCGGCCGCGGGCTTTGAGGCTGCTCTGGGTGACATGCGGGAAGTGCCTGTGGCGCTGTGCGTTGCGGTCGGTGCCCGGGTTTGGTGGGGAGGATGAAGGATACAGAGGGAATAGGGAATAGGGAATAGGGAATAGGGAGGAGGGGTCGTTCCTCCCGGGAGCGATGTCGTCGCGCGCGCGGGGCACTTCGCGTGAGGGATGCGCGCCCGCAGGGCCGAGAACCCGGAGCGGCAGGGCACAGCAGTACCGTGCCCTGGTGCGGAGGGGGCTCGGCGCCGTTGGCAACAGCTGTATCGTTGCCTACGGCGCGCGCAGCCCGGCCCGGAGCGCAGCGCAGGGACACGCCCTAATTCGCCGTCGTCTTTTCTGGTTCCGGCTACGACGGATCAGCGAACCGCGGGACTGCAGAATCAGGAAAATGCGCGCCTGTGGCGGAAAATGGACAGAGCTTGCGGCGGGGCGCCGCACGAGGCATTCTGGACAACTTGAACGGGGAGGGGGACGGGCCTTGACGACGTACGGCGGGAGCCGTACATTGGAGGAGCGAATGGGGCTGAAAGACGTGAGGGTGCTGCTGGTGGATGCGCTGGAAAGCGGGCGCTACCAGCACCAGGCGCGGCAGGTGATGAGCCAGAAGAACCTGCTGGCCACCGACGACGTGTCCGCGGCCGAGGTGGTCGCGCTGCTGCACCGGTGCCGGGGCGACCAGTACACCACCAGCCCGCTGCACTTCGACCCCGCAACCACGTGCCACATCTTTCAGCCGTGCGTGCGGGGGGAGCGGTGGTACATCAAGGCCTACTTTCTTTCCCTCGACGCGGTGTTCATCAGCGTCCACAGAACGGAGCACTGAGCATGCACTTCTGGAAGGAAGGCGACCGGTCCGAGGCCATCTGCGAGCGCTGCGAAAAGCGCGTCGAGACCCGGTTCGAGCCCCGTACGCTGCGCCTGGAGAAGAGCGGGGTCGACGTGGCCAACGTGCTGGTGGGCGTGTGCACCGAGTGCGGCGAAACG
>NZ_DASVTX010000376.1:0-5945 GCF_036387355.1 Longimicrobium sp. | reverse complement strand
GCCCGACTGGGCGCGCCCCGCTCCGAACATCAACCCGAGCGTCCGCGGATCAGCGGGCGACGCGGCGCTCGCGGATGCGGGCGGCCTTGCCGCGCAGCGCGCGCAGGTAGTACAGCTTGGCGCGGCGCACGCGGCCGTGGCGCACCAGGTCGATGCTGCCGACCATGGGGGAGTGCAGCGGAAAGGTGCGCTCCACGCCGACGCCGCCGGAGATCTTGCGGACCTTGAAGGTCTCCTGGACGCCGCCGTGCTTGCGCGCGATGCACACGCCCTCGAACGCCTGAATGCGTTCCTTGTCGCCCTCGCGGACGCGCACGTTCACGCGGAGCGTGTCGCCCGGACGAAAGTCGGGGACGTCGCTGCGCAGATATTCCTTCTGAGTCTCGAAAAACGGATGCATGAGTCTGGTCCTCGTCGCTTGAAGAGTGGAGAGGTTGGGACGGCCGGACGTTCTCCGGCAGACGAACCCAACATCAACTGTGTTCCGGAGCCTCCCAGAGGTCCGGCCGCCGCTCGCGCGTCAGGCGCTCGGCCTGCTCGCGACGCCACGCGGCGATGCGTGCATGGTCGCCGGAAAGCAGAATTCCGGGAACCTCCCGCCCGCGGTACGCCGCGGGGCGGGTGTACGAGGGTGCGCTCAGCAGCCCGTCGTAGTGGCTGTCCGTGGACGCCGACTCGTGGTCCGAGATGGCGCCCGGGATCAGCCGGACCGTCGCGTCGATCACCGCCAGCGCGGGGATCTCGCCGCCGGAGACGATGAAGTCGCCCAGCGAAAGCTCCTCGGTGGCCAGCCCCTCGGCCACGCGGTGGTCCACGTCCTTGTAGTGCCCGCACAGGAAGGTGACTTCCCGCTGGAGCGAAAAGCGGACGGCGTCGGCGTGGGTGAACCGCCGGCCGCGCGCGCTCATCAGCACGATGGGGCCGGGGGGAAGCTGCTCCCCCTCGGGCGCCAGCGACTGCACCGCCTCCCAGAACGGCTCCGGCTTCATGACCATTCCCGCGCCGCCGCCGTAGGGCAGGTCGTCCACCGTCTGGTGGCGGTCGTGGGTAAAGTCGCGCAGCTGCACCAGGTTGTACGTCACCAGCCCCGCGGCCGCGGCCCGGGCCGGAATGCTCAGGCCCAGCGGCCCCCGAAAGAAGTCGGGGAACAGCGTGACCACGTTGACGCGCATCACAGTTCCAGCAGCCCCGCGGGCAGGTCCAGCTCCAGCACGCCCTCGGCCGCGTCGATCCGGCGGATCATCTGCTGCACGAAGGGGATGAGCAGTTCGCCGCGCTCCTGCCGGCGCACGGCCAGCAGGGGTCCGCTGGGCGCGTCGTACAGGTCGGCCACGGTGCCCACCTCGCCCTCGGCCTCGGTGGTGACCCGCATGCCCAGGAGCTGGTACAGAAAGACTTCGCCCTCCTGCAGCGCCTCGGCCTCCGCGCGCGGAACCAGCAGCGCGCGGCCGCGGACTTCATCCTGCGCGGGGGACCGGCCGGTAAACTCCAGCGCCTTGACGAGCATGCCCCCCTTGAAGGGGCGGGCCCGCTCCACCGTGAGCACGCCGGCATCGAGCGGCTTGCCGTCCGCCGTGCCCAGGCGCAGGACGCGCCCCGGCGCGAAGGCCGAGCCGGGGCGGTCCGTTTCCAGCCGGACGAACAGCTCGCCCTTGATGCCGTGGGGCTTCTGAACCGTTCCGACGATCAGGAACGGGGGCTCTTCGCCGGCCATCAGCCGCCGGTCAGCCCTGCGTGGGCTCGGTGGCCTCGGCGTCCTGCGCCACGGGCGCATCCGCGGCGACGGCGGGCGTGCCCGGGTCGGTGGCGGCGGCGGCCGGCTCGGTGGCCTCGGCCTCCACGGCGACGTTGTCGCTGCCGGTGGCGTTGCCGCTCACGGCGTCGGGGGTGGTGGCGGCGTCATCGCCGCCGCCGGTGACGGCCGAAGCCGCCGAGGTCACCGCGCCCGCCACGGCCGAGGCCGCCGAAGCCACGGCGCCGGCCACGGCCGAGGCCGCGCCGCTCACGGCCTTGCCGGCCTTCTTGGCCGCGCCGCCCACGACGGCGGTGGCCTGCTCCGTCACGGTGGGCGCATCGCCGAACACGCCGGCCTTGCGGAACAGCGAGTTGACGGTCTCGGTGGGCTGCGCGCCCTTGGCCATCCAGGCCAACACCTTGTCGCGGTCCACCACGAGGGTCATGGGCGTGGTGGTGGGGTTGTAGTGCCCCACCTTGGCGACAAAGCGGCCGTCACGGGCCATGCTGCTTTCGGCGACGACGATGCGGTAGTGCGGGGCCTTCTTACGGCCCATGCGGCGGAGACGGATCTTGAGCGCCATTGGTTCCCCTCGTGGGATGTGGGTTGCGTCCAGGAGGGCGGCGTGTGCCCGCTCCGGACGATCGAAAAAACAGCAGTGCCCGGTGCTCAGTGCCAGGTGCCCAGACGAGTCCGGGCACTGGGCACTGGGTCCTGGGCACTGCCCTTACCGCATGCCGCCGAACGGCAGCTTCGGCATTCCTCCCCCGCGGGGCATCATGCCCTGCAGGCCCTTCATCTGCTTCATGAACTTCTGCATCTCCTTGAACTGCTCCAGGAGACGGTTGATCTCGCTCACCGGGCGGCCGCTGCCGCGCGAAATGCGGACGCGGCGCGAGCCGGTGAGCATTTCGGGGCGCTTGCGCTCCTGCTTGGTCATCGAGGTGATGATGGCCTCGATGTGCTTCATGCGCTGCGGGTCCACCTTGACGTTCTTCAGCATCTTGCTGTTCACGCCCGGCAGCAGCTTGAGCAGGTTCTCCAGCGGGCCCAGGTTCTGGAACTGGCGCAGCGCCATCAGGAAGTCGTCCAGGTCAAAGCGCCCGGCGCCCATGACCTTGCGCTCCAGCTTGGCGGCTTCTTCCTGGTCAAAGGAGCGCTGGGCCTTTTCCACCAGTGAAAGCACGTCGCCCTGCTGCAGGATGCGGCCGGCCATGCGCTCGGGGTGAAAGTCCTCCAGCCCGTCCAGCTTTTCACCCACGCCCAGGAACTTGATGGGCTTGCCGGTGACGCCAAAGATGCTGAGGGCCGCGCCGCCGCGGGCGTCGCCGTCCATCTTGGTGAGCACCACGCCGGTGATGTCGAGCGCGTCGTCGAAGCCCTTGGCCACGTTGACGGACTCCTGGCCGATCATGCCGTCGGCGACGAACAGGATTTCGGCCGGCTTGAGCACCTCCTTGAGGCGCTTGAGCTCGTCCATCAGCTGGTCGTCGATCTGCAGGCGGCCGGCGGTGTCGAAGATTACCACGCGGTCGCGCTCGCTCTGCGCCTGCTCCAGCGCGCGGCGCGCGATGCCCACCACGTCCTGCGAGCCGGGCTCGGCGTAGACGGGCACGCCCACCTGCTCGCCCAGCGTCTGCAGCTGCTCCACGGCGGCGGGGCGGTACACGTCGCACGCCACCATGCGCGTCTGGCGCATCTCGCGCTTCATGCGGCGCGCGATCTTGCCGGCCGTGGTCGTTTTACCGGAGCCCTGCAGCCCCACCATCATGATGACGGTGGGGGGGATGGGGGCCAGCGCGAGCGGCGCCTTGCGCTCGCCCAGCATGCTGGTGAGCTCCTCGTGAACGATCTTGACCAGCTGCTGCCCGGGCGAAACCGCCTTGAGCACGCGCTCGCCGAGCGCCTTCTCTTCCACGCGCTTCATGAAGTCGCGCGTGACCTGGAAGTTGACGTCGGCTTCCAGCAGCACGCGGCGGATCTCGCGGAGCCCTTCGCGAATCATGGGCTCGGTAAGAACACCGCGCTGCCGCAGGCCGCTGAATACGCCTTCGAGCTTGTCGCTGAGCTGATCGAACACGCTGTCTGCCGGTTTCAATGAAGCCGAAAACCCCGCTCGCGCCGGGGTCCGGCCGGGCGGGAGAGGCATAGCCAGTCAAAATACCATCCGAAGGCGCATTTGCCAACCCTGCCGCGCCGTTCGGGGCCGCGCGGCGCTCCCCGGCAGCCGCCCTGTCACGGTTGCGTAACCATTCACAATCGTGTATGTTTACGCCATACGGACGGGCGACGCCGCAACGGCGATCCGGCCGCTTTTTTGTGCCCGGAATCCCGGGTTGCGAAAGGGCCGGGACGGCGGCTCCCACCGTCTTGTACCGCCAGGCGGAGGCTCCGCGCTCCGCGCCCATCCGCGGCACGATCCAGCATCACGGGCCGGCTCCGGCCCGCTTGCCACGTCCCAGAAACGCCGGGGTATCGACCGGACGCCGTTGTTTTCCGGCAGCCGTCATCCACCCCTTTGCAGTAACAGGAGTGCCATGCCGCAGACGACCATCAACCTTGCCGCGCCTCGCATTCCGGGGTGGCGCATCGTGCGCCCGCTGAGCGACGGGGCCCAGGCGCACACGTACGTGGTGGCGCCCGAGTCGCGCCCCGGCGACGAGTGCGCCGTCGCCAAGGTCATGCGGCTGCAAGGGATCGAGGGGTACGCGCTTTCGGCCGACGTGCAGCGGTGGCGCATGGAGCGCGAGGTGCGCGCCCTGACCACGCTGCGCGCGGCCGGGTGCGAGGGCGTGGTGCGCGTGCTGGACCACGGATCGCGCACGGAAGGAACCGCGCAGCCGTGGATGATCATGCATCGCCACGCCGGGCCGGCGCGCTCGTTCGACGGCAGCGGCTTTGTGTACGCGGAGCGGTTCCGCGGCCGGGTGACACGGGTGATGGCGATGACGGAAGCGCTCGCCCGCACCCTTAGCGCCATGCACGAGCACCCCGCGCGCATCGTGCACCGCGATCTGCACCTGGGAAACGTGCTGATGGACGGCGTGGGAAGCGCGCCGGTGCTGGGCGACTTTGGCATCGCGCACGTGCACGGGCACCCGCCGCGCCCGGGGGTTGACGACGCGGTGTTCAGCGGCGCCTGGCACTGGCGCCCGCCGGAGGTGAGCGCGGGCGCCGAGGCCGGGCCCGCGTCGGACATCTTCATGCTGGGCGGCGTGGTGTTCGAGGCGCTTTCCGGCGGCTTCGTTCTCTCCCCCGCGGACGAGTGGGGCGGCGCGTGCATCCATGCGCGGCCGGAGCACCACCTGGGGCGGTGGACCACGGACTGGCGCATCCCCATGGTGAACGCGCTGCTGGACCGCATGCTGGCGCCGGATCCCGCCGCGCGGCTGGAGGCGGCGCAGGTGGTGGAGCGCTGCCGCGAGATCCGCCTGGCCGGCACCCTGCGCGGCCGCCCGGTGCTCGCCACGGCCTGAGACCATCGACGGACCAAGACGAGGACAGCGGGCCGCGGACGATTCCGCGGCCCGCCGTCGTTCTCCCCCGTGCGCGGCGCCCTGTATCGGTCGGTTGACCGGTTGCTCCGGGCGGACGCGCCGCGCGATCTTTCCCGAACCGGAACGTTTCTGACGCGCACGCCCGTTCGCCGGCGTGCCGCGGGCCTCCTTTACCGAACCCGATTTCGATTGATGATCAAGCAGACTCTCGCCGCCGGTCTGGCGGTTCTTCTGGCCGCCGGCTCGGCCGCGGCTCAGTCGCCCATTCCGTTCAGCATCGAGGGGCGCGTGGACCGCGCCGTTCCGCTGGGCGACTTTGACGACCTGGTGGACGCCGGTTTCAGCACCGGCGTGGCGGCCAGCGTGCAGGTGCGGCCCGGGCTGGGGGTGTACGCCAGCTACAACTACGCCGTTTTTGGCCCCAAGATCGTGAGCGACGCCGACGACGCGGTGGACCAGGGCGTTTCGCTGGGCCTCACCGCCGCCATTCCCACCGGGACCACGCGCCTGCAGCCGTACGTGGCGGCCGGCCTGGTGGCTCACCAGTTCAAGCTGTACGACGAGGTGGAAGCGGAAGAGGAGATCGGCTTTGAGGTGGGCGCGGGCGTCGCCATTCCGCTCGTGGGGCCGCTGCGGCTGACGCCCTCCGTGGCATACCGCACCTACAACGCGGACCCCAAGTTCGACGACAACCCGGTGCCGCAGCCGGGCGA
>NZ_DASVTX010000375.1:0-9884 GCF_036387355.1 Longimicrobium sp. | reverse complement strand
CGTCACCAGCACCCCCACGACCGTGTACCTGAAGGACGCGGGCACCCAGAACCAGGGATGGGCGGTGCTGCAGTGGAAGACGGACTCGGCGCACTGATCGCCCCGCGTGCCTGATCCACGGATCGGATGGATGAACGAATGGGCCGCCCGCGGGGGCGGCCCATTCGTTTTTTTCGGGCGAGGGGTTTGGGTATGCTCCGGGGGGAACTGCAGGGAATAGGGAATAGGGAATAGGGAATAGGGAATAGGGAATAGGAAGAAACGGACGGGTGATGATCTTCCTCCTCCGTTCCTTCTTCCTCTGTGTCTCCGTGTCTCTGTTAGAGGCCCAATCTGTTGCGGTTTCTCCCGCCCGTTTGCCACACTGACAGCGACGGCCGGCTCCCCCGCCCTTCGCCGCGCCGCAGGTACAGCTTCGCGGACAATAACCGGCTCCGAACGCGCCGCGGCAATCGCGCGGAGCATGGCCACGGCGCCGGCGGCCTCATCTGCCCGGCCGCCGGATCCTCCGTCCGCGCCAAAGGTGCACCAGGGCCAGCAGGGCGGCCAGCCCCAGCAGCGCCACGCCCGCCACCCCGACAAAGAACGGGATCATCCCCGCCATCTCGTCGTAGCGGCGGCGCCCCGCGTCGGATTCCATCCCCCAGTAGCTGTAGCCCATGAGCGCCACGCCCAGCGCCGCCACAACCCAAACGCTCCGCTTCACAGTCAAGCCGCCGGTTCAGGGTGGATGAAGTCCCGGTGGGGCACCAGGATCATGCGCGATCCAGCCCGGTGCAACCATTGCGATCGTCTTCCGCGCGGTCCGGCGGAGGGACGGCGAGCAACAAGCCGCGCGGCAGGGGGCGCCGCGCCGGGTCACGGACCTGCCCGCGCCGCCCGGATGCGGGATGGGGAGTGCTCGTCCTTTTTCGCACGATCCCGCTGCTCGCGTCCGTCGCGGGCTTCTTTGTGCATGGATGCAGAGGACAGCCGGAACCCCGTCACCGACCGTGCTGGACCGGACCGGGGATGCCGGATGGTTTTCCGCCGGCCGCACCGGAGATGGGTCCGGCGCTCGCTCTCACCGCGGATCAACAAGGATGGATTTGTGACGCAGCCCGTTGTCGCCGTCGCCGGAGCCTCGGGCGACCTGGGAGCGCGCATCGTTCGGGCGCTGGCGGCCCGCGGCGCGCAGGTGCGGGCGCTCGTGCGCCCCGCCGCGGCGGAAGCGGAGGTGGCCCGCATGGCCGCGCTGGGCGCCACCCCCGTCCGCGCCGACCCGGCGAACCAGGTGGCGCTCGCCGACGCCGTGACGGGCGCCGCATGCGTAGTGTCGGCGCTCAACGGCCTGCGCGACGTCATCGTGGAGCGGCAGGGCGTGCTGCTGAATGCGGCGGTGCGGGCCGGGGTGCCGCGCTTCATCCCCTCGGACTTCGCGGCCGATTTCACCCGCACGCGCCCCGGCGAGAACCGCAACTTCGACCTCCGCCGCGAGTTCATGGCGCGCGCCGACCGCGCGCCCATCCGGGTGACCTCCATCCTGAACGGCGCCTTCATGGACATGCTGGGCCGCGAGATGCCGGTCATTCAGCCGGGGATCCGCCGGGTGCTGTACTGGGGCAGCGCAGAGCAGCCACTGGACTTCACCGCAAAGGACGACGTCGCCGCGTACACCGCCGCCGCCGCCCTGGACGACGACGCGCCCCGCATCCTCCGCATCGCCGGCCAGAGCCTGAGCGCGCGGGAGCTCGCCGCCGTGATGACGGAGTTCAGCGGCGAGCGGTACCGGACGCTCTGGGTGGGCAGCATCGGCTCGCTGGGCGCCATGATCCGCCTGGCCAGGCTGTTCGCGCCCGGGGATGACGAGGTGTTTCCGCCATGGCAGGGAATGCAGTACTCCCGCGACATGTTCAGCGGGCGCGGCAAGCTCCACCCGCTCGACAACGGCCGCTACCCCGGCCTCCGCTGGACCACCGTCCGCGACCTGTTCACCGCCCGCCGCGAGCAGGAGGGCTGATTCCGTCGCCTCAGAGAATCGGCAGCGGCTGGGCTGCGAAGTCCATCAGAGGCGCAGAGGAGAACGCCGTTTCTGCTCGC
Organism: Longimicrobium sp.; assembly: GCF_036387355.1. Taxonomy (GTDB): domain Bacteria; phylum Gemmatimonadota; class Gemmatimonadetes; order Longimicrobiales; family Longimicrobiaceae; genus Longimicrobium. The sequence goes on along the minus strand of NZ_DASVTX010000375.1, from coordinate 7,805 downwards.
CTCTGGTGCCCCGGTCAGAGCCGGCCGTTCTGCGCCGGATCGGCGAGCCACTGGTTCACTTCGATCAGGTTCCCCGAGTTGTCCCTGATCCAGAAATTCCGGACGCCGGCGGGTTGCACCGTGGTCACGTCGTGCACGAACTCCACGCCCTTTGCCCGCAGTTCGTCCGAGGCCGCGTCGATGTCGTCTACCAGCAGGCCGATGTGCTTGGCCCCCCGGGTGCGGAGCGCGCCGAACGCGTCCTGACCCACGTCGGGCGATGGCACCGATCCCGCTTGCGCGATCAGTTCAATGCGGACCCCACTCGGGCTCACGACATGGGCGATCTGCACGCCTGCCTCGGGAAAGCCGAAGCGCCGCTCGAGCGCAAACCCAATCGTACTCTCATACCACGCCGCGGACGTGTCGACATCGTCCACGACAAGCGCGAAATGGTGGATCGTGCGGATGTCCATCTTTGATATCTCTGGCGAGAAAGGTCTGTTGGCCGGCATTGTTGGGCGTCGCGCCCGGCAGCCTCCCGCCCCTGCGAGATCGCCCGCGCAACGCGGGAAGCGCGGCGGACGCCGGAGCTGGCGCGCATCCACCGGTCGCCCGCGAGAGCAGGGCCCATGCGCGACCGGCGGAACGAACGCACAGACCGCCGGTCACCCGCTTGGTCAGGATCAGCCGGTCAGCGCGCGTCGGCGCGGGCCTGCGACTGGCGGACGGTGGCGAGCGCCCGCCCGGCGCACGCGTGATCGCCGGACGCGGTGCAGGCGTGGGCCAGGGCCTGCAGCACCGGAGTGCGGCCCGGGGTGCGGGCGAGGGCCAGTTCCAGCTGCCGGCGCGCCTCGGCGGGGCGTCCGTCCGCCAGCAGCAGTTCGCCCGCGGCCTCGCGGGGCGGCTTGATGGTCACGGGCGGGCCGAACGCCATGGGGAGCGACTCCTCCAGCCGCGCCGCGCTGTCCAGCGCCGCCAACGCGGTCGCGCGGTCGCCCGCGGCGTGGGTGAGCAGGGCGCGGAGCGTGCCCTCCATGACGCGCGCGTTGCCGCGTGACGTTTCTCCGTAACCGCCGCGCGCCGCGGCAGGGGTGGCGTTGCGCGCCGCCATGACCGCGAGCCGGGCCCGCGCCTGGTCCGTGTCGCCGCGCCGCAGCGCCGCGTACCCCGCCGCGAAGTCGCTCACCGAGGCGTCGAACCCCATCCCCGCCGTGTCGAACGGAAGCTGCAGGTACGGCGCGTTCCACTGCTCGCCGTCCACCACGTAGGCCGCCGCGGCCGCCGCCACGCTCGAGCGCGGCTCCCCGCCCCGCCGGACGCGGGTGAACAGGGTGTCCATCCACGCGGCCGCCTCGCGCCGTCGCCCCTGCTGCAGGAGCGAGTAGACGCGCCAGTGCGTTCCGTGGGAGATCGGCTGCCCCGGAATGCGCAGTGCGGCGCGGTACGCCTGCTCGTTGGCGTGCTCCACCTCGCTCCACATCCCCATCGCTACGAAGATGTGCGACGTCATGTGCTGCGCGTGGGCGGCGTCGGGCGCTACGCGCGAGTAGGCGCGCGCAGCGGGAAGGCCGCGCGGTGCGTGGCGCGGGTCGTCGACCGCGTGAATCAGGTAGTGCAGCGCGCCGGGATGCTCCGGCAGGCCGCGCAGCACCGCGTCGCTCAGGTCGGCGGCGCGCGCGTAGGCCGCCTCGTCGCGGTCGCCCTGCCGGATGCCGAGCAGGGCCAGCGCCAGAAAGGCGGTCGCCTCCGGATCGTCCGGGTGCGCGGCGGCCAGGCGCTCCATGGCGCGCAGGTGGGCGGTGTCGCGCGCGGCCTTGCTCCCCTCCTCCGCAAAGAGCGCCTCCACCGTCTCCAGGTACAGCCGCTCGCGCGGGGTGCGGGCGCGCGCCAGGCGCTCCTCGCGCGTGGGTGCGTAGGCGCGCAGGGCGGCGCGGGCGCTGTCGGCGAACTGGGTGTTCCACACGGGCCAGTTGAAGCTCATGGCCTCGCCCCAACGGCTCATGGCGTCGCCCGGGTCCAGGCGAACGGCCTCGCGAAACGCCGCCCGCGCCTGGGGATAGTGAAAGTTGTGCAGGTACAGCACCCCGCGCGTGAAGGCCGCGTTGGCCTCCGGCGCGGCGGACGTGGGAAAGCGGATGTGCCCGTACGCGGCGGACGGGGCGCCCGCGGCGTGGTCGTGATGCTGCGCCTGCAGCGGCGCGGCGGCAAGGAGCGCCGCCAGGGATGCGGAAAGGAGTCGCACGGTACGCCTCCGGGACAAGGGTGGCGCCACATGATGCACAGTTGCCCTCGGGCGAGGCAACATCTTCAGGCCCGCACCGCCCTCATGAAGGCAATCCGCACATGACGGCGGTCCACTCGCCGATCCGGTACACCTGTCCAAATGCGGCGCGGGGCAGCGGTGAGGTTCAACCGTACTCCGTACTGCTTCCAGCGCACCGTCCGGTCTTTCCATAAAGTCTGCCTCGCACTCCCATCGAGTGTAACTGTGTTCAGATCATGCGAGGCGGTAGCGAAGAACGTGGTGTGCTGCAGGCCGTAACGCGTCCTCGATGCGGGACGCGCAGGTCACGAGCGCGCGGCGCCCCCGCCGGATCGCGCGATCCGGCGGGGGCGTTTTGGTCGGCTGCGGCGTTCCTGTCGGAAGCGCGGCCGGCACCCCGGGCGTTCAGCAGCCGTAACAGGCCGTGTTGTTCGCCGTTCCGCAATCGTAGCCGCAGGTGACGTTGGGATCGCAGGTTTCGCGGCCGTCGCAGGTGGGCGCGAGCCGGGTGTGGATGGGGTTGCTGGCCGCGTCCACGGTGCCGCGCCCGGCGAGCGTGTGGGCGGTGTCGAACGATGAAACGTGGAGGTTCTCGATGGTGAGCTTGAGCTTGCGCATGGGGCTGCTCCGGAGAGGGGTGGGCGGCCCAGACGGTCGACCCGCCGGGCCGGCGGCGGCATCCCCCGCTCAAGCGAACAGGTGGATTGCCGGTTCCCGTCGCAATACGCGCGACACCATCCATTTGCAAACCTGCGCTCCACACCATTGGTGGCCGGAGGTCGGGGTTCCTGCCGGCGCGCGCGAGGTGCCAGTGCCGCCGGCCGGGGTGATGATGGTGTCCCTGTACCTGCTTTCAGGGTTGGCGCCGGTTGGCGGACGACGAGAGGGCTCCGGAGGCAGTTGCCTCGCGGAGCCCTCTTCGTGTGTCGCGGACCTGAAGCCGCCGCACCGCGGTACGGGACCGGTGTAGGGACTCATCCTACCGTGCACTTTTGTCTAGGCGGTTCCTGAGTATATGGTGTGACGAATCACCGACCGTGCACTGTTTCGAATCACTCTATCGTGCACTTTCCTCAGAGCTCCTGGCACGCGCCGCGCCGGTCGTGCAAAACTGTGGGGTCCCAACCACCTGATCCATTTGCCTCGCCCGCCTGTGTGTTCCTTTCCAGATGTGTGGTGCAACTCGCTTCCGCACAATCTCTCCAACCCTGCCCTTCCGCTCCCATGTGGTCTGTCCCTTGCCCACCGATGGCAATAAGGCGGCTCAGCGCGCTTTCGCTCGGTGTCTTGGCGCCGCGCGCTTCTTTGGCAGGCAGCATCGCGGCTCGCACGCACGCCCTTATTCGGGGGTTCTTCCGCTTTAGGTGCGCCGGAGCCGCCCAGCGGTGTGCCTGCTGATCCTGCTCGGGATGGAAGCAGATGGGCCGGGAACCTGGGCGCGCTCTCTGGCATCACGACTCACAGAACGTATGCTCGACGACGATTTCCTAAGCAGTGCCGCTGGGGTAATTAGCAGGCACCACTGGCGGCAGCGCCACCGCCTGATAATGAGCTTCGAGGGTGAGCCCGTCGCGAAAGGACGCCTCCGTCCAGACGAGCAAATCGCGTTTCAGCAGGAGGTAGCCCGCCAGATGAAGGCGAGCAGCCGGTTAGCGTTCCGGGGTCCGCTCGCGCTTGACGTCGCCTTTACCACGCAAGGTCAAAACCCGGCCATCCTGACTAACCTGGCCAAGAATCTGCTGGACTTGCTGGGAGGTCCCGTAGCGGGATTCGGTGGGCGCCAGCGCAGTCTCCTGTACAATGATGACTCCATGGTACATGCCCTGTCGGTACGCGCCCGGCACGAAGGGCCACCACTAGCACCCGAACAACTCAGTGAGGCTGACCGCGCGTTCCGAGAGTTAGTTCCAGCTGTGCCGAGTACCCGCGTTGTAGCCACCCGTCTAGCGCACTACGTGGAAAATCTACAGGCAGGTGCAGCAGCAATTCGGGAAACCGCCAGGTCCGTGGACGAGACGTCCGAATCCCAAGATGCGGTTGGCGAGTACCGCGAGATGCTGGGTGAGGACGCGCGGAGCGAGCTCGACGACCCTTTGGCGCGGCTCGACCTCGATCTTGCTGCGCAACGGGCGCAGCAGGGTGTCCTCAAGCACTCCAGCACGTCGTTGAGCGCGCTTTCGGTCCTGTTTGGCGCTTCCGGAGTGATGGGTTTCCCAGCTTCGATGCTTGCCCCGAGAGACCTCGACTGGCTGCGACGTTCCCCCACTCGCATGTGGCTGGACGAGTTGCCGACTGAGGCGGGGTCGCGCAAGGAGTTCAGGGCTCATGTACAGGAGACGGTCAGAACCTTCTGGAGCAAATGGCGGTGGTTGTTCGGCGAGCGACTCCGGGTGCCGGTCGCGCTCGAAGTGATCGTGAAGCCGCCACGTAACGCGAGTCAAGCCGCTCTCCACGATCTGGACAACGTCGTGCGGACCTACATGGTCGGCCCGATCGTGGCTGAGATGCAGCCCCCTATTGACCACGTTTTCGGTGTTTACCCGCGGCTGTTGAAGGCTGGGCCCGAATGGGCCTCAACTATGCCCCACGCACAAGCGCTTAGGATTCCGAAGTCGGTGCGCATCGGACTTACTCGGTACGAAGCTTGGCGAATTCCTCGCCAGCCGGGGGATGTCTCACCTGGTTTCGTCAGTGTGGGGCTGGCGCCTGACCCAGCAGGCAGTGCCTCCTCACAGCTGCGCGCAGATGTAGCTGTGAACGATTGGGCGAACATTCTACGGGAGCAGAGGAAAGACCGTCGTGGTCATTGATAATCGGATGGGCACAGACCTCGCCCGAGACGATGAAAAGAGGGTTCCGGAGGCAGTTGCCTCGCGGAACCCTCTCTGTGAGTAGACCGATGCGTCGGACACCGCCCTGGCACGTCGGGACTTCTCCCGCCTTTGGACTGCGGGAGTAGGGACTCATCGTAACTCTCAGTACCCTGCTCGCATGCCGTCGGTTTCCAGCAGTACGAATCACCTATCATTCACCGATCCGAACCACCGAATCGTTCAAGTTCCTCCCTTTGTTAGCGATCATCACTAGACAGTCACCGGAACGCGCCTCAGCGCGCACAGTTCCGGGACGGGTCTACAGTCCCGGTGTTGATCTCTAGTGTTCCGGCACAGACCAGATGATTTGCGCTTCCGGTCCCGCTCGCCCATGTTTGCAGCCCTCAGTATGAGAACGTTGATCTGCTCTCGTGCGAGAGAATGTTCCAACCCTGCATGTGTACAGCTCTTAGCGTCGAACGAGGATTAGAATGGCCCTAGGTCTCTACGAAATCACGGGTGATCTGGTGCCCCTCTCGGCGGACGAGCGCGGGGTGTCAGAGACGTACCAGACCCCTGCCGGCGTGTACCTGAAGCTGGCCTCGCCCAAGGAACCATCCGCGGTGGCCAACGAGTACATTGGCGCTGAGTTGGCGAAGCACATCCGCCTTCCTATCCCCCCGCATTTTTGCGGGTACATCCGGCGGACAAGCCGCAAAGCGTTCTGCTCTCTGGACGCCACGGTTGGCGGGGCAAAGCTACCCGCGATCAATCCTGTACTGGCGTGCACCGAGGAGCCGGATCTCTGCACGGGCGTCCTGATCTTTGATATTTGGATCGCAAACGTTGACCGGCACCTGCGCAATATCAGCTACCAGCGCGAGCGCATGCCGCATAAACTCACCATAATTGACCATTCCCGGGCGCTTTTCTATTACCAGAACTTCAATTCGCGATTCAAAGGGGACTTGGGTATCATTCGGCCAGAGGACAAGAATCCGCATGCGCTCCTTTACTCCCTCAGCAGTCCCGACTATTTTCATAAGTGGATCACGCGTGTAAAAAACGTGAGTAGTGAGTATATCAAAGAGATCGTCAATGACGCCGCGGAATTGGGATTACCGGCGACTGCCCGCGTCTACGGCTATGACTTTCTTCTGCGTCGGAGAGACAGCATAGAAACATTGATCCGGTCGAATCAGGCCGCATTCCGAGGCATCCGCGACTGGGGGCTGCTATGGTGAACTTCAGATACGCTGTTGCGCGCTACATGCCGGATCTTTTCCGCCAAGAGCCGCGCAACATTGGTGTATTTGTTGTTAGCGATAGTCACATCGCATTTCGTCTCGTCGGACAGAAGCGTGACGACGGTGAACTCGACCTGCGGAAAGTCAGGTCGGTACAGCGCGACGGCTCGGTGTACAGTGAATGGTTTGCTCACTGGACAGAACTTGTAGAGCGATTGAACCGCTCTCATTACTTCCCGAGCGTTTTTGCGGACCGGGCGATTTCCGCCCTGGTCGCTGCATCAGGGAATATGTTCACGATCCGGGATGGAGGGCTCTATGTGCCGCAGGCTGACGCCCTCACCGTGGAAGATGTTGCAGATATTTTGTTCCAGAAGGTGGTTTCGGCTGAGATGATCGGGCACGGGTTGACCGATGATGACGATGAACCCGAAGCGCAACCCGGTACGCTTTACGGATCCGTACTCGCCACCTTCCGAGAGTACAAACTACTCACCCGAAAGGCTGAGCCAACGACGCCCCTGATTCGCGTCCGCGCGCCTGTGCTCAGCACGCTCGGGGCTCCTCACCGCCCGAAGTTCTCCCAGTTAAACTCAAAATTGGTGGTGATGCAGGACGTGGACTTCCGGCGCGGGAGCGAGGAATCGGTCCGGGATCACGCGCTCTCTACTGCGTATATGTTCGCCGACATCCAGAGTGCGAACGGCGCGGCCCAGCCGGTCGAAGTGATTGCGATTGTGTCATTCGCCGAAGACCGGAACTTTGACGCACAGAACGCGGGCAAGGTGGCTCTCAGCCGCGTTCCAGGCGCGCGTATGGTTGACTGGACGGACTCCTTTGATCGTGAGCGGTTCGTCCGCGAGAGGCTCGCTGTTGCGGCGTCTCACAATTAGCCCGCTACCCCATTGGTCGCGGATCAGGCGTCGCCGACAGCACTTGACGGCCATAGGCCCGCAGAAACGGAGCAAGTGTCGGGAATACCGCTTTGTTCAACCGCTGGAATACCAGTCGCTGTTTGCGCAGGCCGGTGTTGGCTAATGCTGGTGCCAACGTCCAATCACCGCCGGTGAGGTCTGCCCAGAGCCACGCAGCCGCATATCGACTCCTCGCTCCCCGTTGACCGGGCGGGACCCGTGCTGCTTTGCACATGTCCCTCCAGTCCGCCCCAGGAATGTCTGCGAATTCCGCGAACACTGCGCGGCGGTGCGCGTAATCTGTCGTGGGCTGTTTTGCGAGCCGTGCCGCTGCCGCGTGCAGATCTCGGGCGAACAACTCGTACGCTCCGCAGTTCTTCAGCACCACGATCGCTCGATTGGCCATGCCTGTCGCCGCGCTCACGGGCAAGCCGAGACTTGCAGCTGTCTCAGCCCACGTTCCCGGCGCGCAAAGTTTCACCAGCGCCAATGAGCAGAATCGCCTCGCGTGTCTGGATCCGATTCCGGGAAAGTGCCGAGCGAAGTACTGCTCGAAGTCCTCCTCAGGGAACAACTGTGGGACATG